>NZ_JBHTRI010000023.1:0-142132 GCF_042796085.1 Streptomyces sp. NPDC056452 | reverse complement strand
GTGCGACGTCCTTCGAGGACGTCGCACCGGGCCGCGCGGCATGTCAGGCCGGTACCGCCAGGTCGGCGCGCAACCGCTCCACCACCGCCGGGGGCACCCGCAGCGCCTTGTGGAGATAGCCGTCGAGTCCGCCCCACTTCTCGTCCATCGCGTCCAGGGCCGCTTCGAGGTAGCGGGGGCGGACCTCGACGATCGCGGACGCGATGTCCGGGTCGCCGCCCGCCTCGAGGAACCGCTGCACGCCGGGCCCGAAAGCACCCCGGACGGCCGGATTCACGGCCAGGAACTCCGCCCGGACGACTTCACGCGACGCGCCCGCCATGAGCAGCAGGAGCGCGGCGGCCCAGCCTGTCCGGTCCTTGCCCGTCGCGCAGTGGAACAGCACCGGTCGCGCACGCGGGTCGGCAGCTGTCTCCAGGAAGGCGCGGTAGGCGGCCGCGGCACCGGGCGAGAGCACCATCTTCCGGTAGGTCTGGGCGAAGAGTTCTTCCGCCTTGCCGTCGCCGAGCACACTCGCTGCGCCGTCCGGGTCTCCGAGCAATGCCCTGATCCTGGCGGGCGCGACACCCGGGTTGTCGCCGAGCACGTCGGCGACGAAGAGCCGCGCGCCCGGCGGCAGGCGGTCGGGCGCCCACTGGCGTTCGTCCGCGGTACGGAGGTCGACGACGGTACGGATACCGAGCGCGGCCACCGCCATGTCGCTCTCGGCGTCGAAGTCGCTCAGCTGCCCCGAGCGCAGGAGGATTCCCTGACGCAGGCGGCGGTCGCGTCCCAGGGCGATGCCGCCCAGGTCGCGCAGGTTGACGACGGTGGCAGCAGGGACGGCGCGGGCGGTCTGCACGATGAACTGCCTCATTCCCGACGAACTCCACAGGTCAGAATCAACGTCGCACGTAGCGCGAAAATCGACAAAGGAAAGAGCCGGGTACCGGCTGAGATGTCAGTCGGCGAGGATCCTCGTCTTCTGCGCCGCGAACTCGGCGTCGGTGAGTACGTCCTGCTTCCGCAGCTCAGCAAGCCGCTCGAGCAAGGTGATGACGTCGTCCCCGCCGTCCGCGGCCCCCTCCGCGGGAAGGCGCTCATGCGCCACGAGCTGCCCGCCGGCCTCTTGGGCCGCACGGGTGAGGGGCACCGCCCAGAGGTCCTCGCGGACGATCAGCGCGGCCGAGTTCCCCGGAGGCACGCTCCGGCCGAGCGAGTCGATGTCCTTGACGGCAGACAGCCCGGCCACCTCACCGGCGACCGGCTCGAACGACACCAGCCCGTCGGGGTCGACATCCCGCAGCTCCTTGAGGGCGAGCGTGCCGCCCTCGGCGCGGTGGACGAAGGACAGGTCCAGGACCCGCACCGCCTCCGACGCGACCGCGTCGGCCAGGGCCGACGCCATCGGACCGGTGAGGGTGCTGCCGGGAAAGACGACGACGAGGTACTCCACGGGTCCCACGGCCACGACGCGCCCCTTTCCTGCGGTGCTGGAACGTCAGAAGCATAACTTCGGACATTCAGTGACGCACTGTGAAACTTCATGGTTAAGACAGCACATTCGCCTCATTACCTGCCATGAAGGGGTACGACGGGACCGGACCCGCTCATCCCCCGGTCGGGGGAAACGCGACGGTCAGTGAGGGATCACGTGCGTTCCGGAGAGGGCAAGGTCACAGCCGGTGCCACTGCTGCTCGTCAGAGCGCTGACCTAGCATCTGAGCATGACGGTCCTGCCTGCTGACGGGCTCTCTCTGGCCGCCGAGTTCCCTGACCCCTCCCATGATCAGTGGCAGAGCCTTGTCGAAGGCGTACTGCGCAAGTCTGGCAAGGAAGTCACGGGCACGGCCGCCGAGGAAGCGCTGTCCACCGCGCTCGGGGACGGGCTCACCGCCCGCCCCCTGTACACCTCCCACGACGTATCAGCCGACCCCGGATTCCCCGGCTTTGCCCCCTTCACCCGGGGCAGCAAGGCCGCGGGCAGCATTGCGGGCGGCTGGGACGTACGGCAACGCCACGCGCTGACGGACCCCGTACGCCTGAACGAGGCCGTACTCGGCGACCTCGAGAACGGCGTCACCTCGCTGTGGCTGGCCGTGGGCGGGCCCGGCGGGGTTCCGGCCACCGGCCTCGCCCGTGCGCTCGACGGCGTCTATCTCGACCTGGCACCCGTCGCGCTCGACGCAGGCAGCGACTTCGAGCCTGCGGTGCGGGAGTTGCTGGCGCTCTACGAGGCGCGAGGCGTCGCGAAGTCCGCCGCGCGCGGCAGCCTCGGCGCGGACCCGCTCGGCCACGCGGCGCGTACCGGCGGCGAGCCCGACCTGACGGCCGCCGTCCACTGGGCGCGGCTGTGCGGCCGCGAGTACCCCGGGCTGCGCACGCTGGCCGTCGACGCACTGCCGTACCACGAGGCGGGCGGCTCGGCCGCCCAGGAGCTGGGGCTCTCGCTGGCGACGGGCGTCGCCTATCTGCGGGCGCTGACCGAGGCGGGAGCCTCCGTCGAGGAGGCGTGCGCGCAGCTGGAGTTCCGGTACGCGGCGACGGCCGACCAGTTCCTGACGATCGCGAAGCTGCGGGCCGCGCGACGGCTGTGGGCCCGGGTCGCCGAGGTGTGCGGAACCACTGCGGCAGGTGCGCAGCAGCAGCACGCCGTGACCTCGCCCGTGATGATGACCCGCCGCGATCCGTGGGTGAACATGCTGCGGACGACGCTCGCCTGCCTGGGCGCGGGGGTCGGCGGTGCCGACTCCGTCACCGTACTGCCGTTCGATCACGCTCTGGGTCTGCCGGACGCGTTCGCCCGGCGGATCGCCCGGAACACGTCGACGATCCTCATGGAGGAGTCGCACCTGGCCCGGGTCATCGATCCGGCAGGCGGTTCCTGGTACGTCGAGCGGCTGACCGATGAACTCGCCGCCGCAGCATGGTCGTTCTTCCAGGAGGTCGAGCGGGCGGGCGGTCAGGCCGCCGCACTGCGCTCCGGCATGGTCGAGGAGCGGCTCGCCGGCACCTGGGCCGCCCGCAGCAAGGACCTGGCGCGGCGCAAGGAACCGGTGACCGGCGTCAGTGAGTTCCCGACGCTCACCGAGCGGCCCGTGGAGCGCGAGCCCCACCCCGCCCCTTCGACGGGCGGCCTGCCGAAGGTCCGCCGCGACGAGGCCTTCGAGGCTCTGCGTGCCCGGTCGGACCGCCACCTGGCCGCCACCGGCAGCCGCCCGAAGGTGTTCCTCGCCGCCCTGGGCCCGGCCTCGGTGCACACGGCGCGCGCGTCCTTCGCCGCGAATCTCTTCGCCGCGGGCGGTATCGAACCCGTCCACGAGCCCGCCTCCGTGGACGCCACGACCGCTGCCGGGGCCTTCGTCTCCAGCGGAGCGACGATCGCCTGCCTGTGCTCCTCCGACGCGCTCTACGCCGAGCAGGCCGACGCTGTCGCAGGCGCCCTCGCCTCCGCCGGAGCCCTGCAGGTCCTCCTCGCGGGCCGGCCCGGTGATTACACGGGCGTCGACGGCCACGTGTTCGCGGGCTGCGATGTGGTCGCCGTCCTCTCCTCCGTACTCGACTGCATGGGAGTGGCGTGATGCAGACCACCGAGACCACCGGGACCCCGGCGACGGGAACCCCGGTTCCGGACTTCTCCGATGTCCCCCTGGCCGCCGACGCCCCTGCGGAGGTGTCCGCCGACCAGTGGCGTGCCGCGGTGAAGGAGTCGACCGGCACGTCCGAGGACGAGCTGCTCTGGGAGACACCCGAGGGCATCGCGGTCAAGCCGCTGTACACCGGACAGGACCTGGAAGGCCTCGACTTCCTGGAGACCTACCCGGGCATCGCCCCGTATCTGCGCGGCCCGTACCCCACGATGTACGTCAACCAGCCCTGGACGATCCGGCAGTACGCGGGATTCTCCACGGCCGAGGAGTCCAACGCCTTCTACCGGCGCAATCTGGCGGCCGGTCAGAAGGGGCTCTCCGTCGCGTTCGACCTGCCCACGCACCGCGGCTACGACAGCGACCACCCCCGCGTGACCGGTGACGTCGGCATGGCGGGCGTGGCGATCGACTCGATCTACGACATGCGCCAGCTCTTCGACGGCATTCCGCTGGACAAGATGTCGGTGTCGATGACGATGAACGGCGCGGTACTGCCCGTGCTCGCGCTGTACATCGTGGCCGCGGAGGAACAGGGCGTGCCGCCCGAGAAGCTGGCCGGGACCATCCAGAACGACATCCTCAAGGAGTTCATGGTCCGCAACACCTACATCTATCCGCCCGGCCCCTCGATGCGGATCATCTCCGACATCTTCGCGTTCACCTCGCAGAAGATGCCGCGCTACAACTCCATCTCCATCTCCGGCTACCACATCCAGGAGGCGGGGGCGACGGCCGACCTGGAGCTGGCCTACACGCTGGCCGACGGTGTGGAGTACCTGCGGGCGGGACGCGACGCCGGGCTCGACGTGGACGCGTTCGCGCCCCGGCTGTCGTTCTTCTGGGCGATCGGCATGAACTTCTTCATGGAGATCGCGAAGCTGCGTGCGGCCCGGCTCCTGTGGGCCAAGCTGGTGAAGGAGTTCGAGCCCAAGAACTCCAAGTCGTTGTCGCTGCGCACCCATTCGCAGACCTCCGGGTGGTCGCTGACCGCCCAGGACGTCTTCAACAACGTCACGCGGACGTGCGTGGAGGCGATGGCGGCCACCCAGGGCCACACCCAGTCGCTGCACACCAACGCCCTGGACGAGGCGCTCGCCCTGCCGACGGACTTCTCGGCCCGGATCGCGCGCAACACCCAGCTGCTGCTCCAGCAGGAGTCCGGCACCGGGCGGGTCATCGACCCGTGGGGCGGCAGCGCGTACGTGGAGAAGCTGACGTACGACCTGGCGCGGCGGGCCTGGCAGCACATCGAGGAGGTCGAGGCGGCCGGCGGCATGGCGAAGGCCATCGACGCGGGCATCCCGAAGCTCCGGATCGAGGAGGCCGCGGCCCGTACCCAGGCGCGGATCGACGCCGGACGCCAGCCGGTCATCGGCGTCAACAAGTACCGGGTGGAGACCGACGAGAAGATCGACGTGCTCAAGGTCGACAACTCCTCGGTGCGTACGCAGCAGATCGAGAAGCTCCGTCGGCTGCGCGAGGAGCGGGACGAGGCGGCCTGCCAGGAAGCCCTGCGGGCGCTGACGGCGGCGGCCGAACGGGACCCGGGACCGGGCCTGGAGGGCAATCTGCTGGCGCTCGCGGTCGACGCGGCCCGGGCGATGGCCACGGTCGGCGAGATCTCGGACGCCCTGGAGAAGGTGTACGGGAGGCACGCGGGCCAGATCCGTACGATCTCCGGGGTGTACCGCAAAGAGGCAGGAGAGTCCCCGTCCGTGGACCGTACCCGCACGCTGGTGGACGCTTTCGAGGAGGCCGAGGGACGGCGTCCGCGCATCCTGGTCGCGAAGATGGGCCAGGACGGCCACGACCGCGGCCAGAAGGTGATCGCCACCGCCTTCGCCGACCTGGGCTTCGACGTCGACGTCGGCCCGCTCTTCCAGACGCCGGGTGAGGTCGCCCGGCAGGCGGTCGAGGCGGACGTGCACATCGTGGGCGTCTCGTCGCTGGCCGCCGGGCACCTCACGCTCGTGCCCGCGCTTCGCGCGGAACTGGCGGCCGAGGGCCGGGAGGACATCATGATCGTGGTGGGCGGGGTGATCCCGCCGCAGGACATCGAGACGCTGCACGAGGCGGGTGCCGCCGCGGTGTTCCCGCCCGGCACCGTGATCCCGGACGCGGCCCACGACCTGGTCACGCGGCTCGGTGCCGCGCTCGGCCACGAGCTGTGAGCCGCTGACGGATGGCTCCGAACATCGACGTCGACGCGTACGTCAAGGGCGTGCTCGACGGGAAGCGCGCGTTCGTGGCACGCGCGATCACTCTCGTCGAGTCGACCCGCCCCGATCACCGGGTACTGGCCCAGCGGCTGCTGAGTGAGCTGCTGCCCCGTTCGGGGCGGGCCAGGCGCATCGGGATCAGCGGGGTTCCCGGCGTGGGGAAGTCCACGTTCATCGATGCGCTCGGCACCCTGCTGACGGGGCTCGGGCACCGGGTCGCCGTACTGGCCGTCGACCCCTCGTCCAGCCGTACGGGCGGTTCCATCCTGGGCGACAAGACCCGGATGGAACGGCTGGCGGTGGACGCCCGGGCGTTCGTACGCCCCTCCCCCACCGCGGGGACGCTCGGCGGGGTGGCCAAGGCGACCCGTGAGTCCATCGTGGTGATGGAGGCGGCGGGCTACGACGTGGTCCTGGTGGAGACGGTCGGGGTCGGGCAGTCGGAGACCGCGGTCGCCAACATGGTCGACACGTTCCTGCTGCTCACCCTGGCCCGTACCGGCGACCAGCTGCAGGGCATCAAGAAGGGTGTCCTGGAACTGGCCGACGCCATCGCGGTGAACAAGGCCGACGGCCCCCACGAGCGCGACGCCCGCTCGGCGGCACGTGAACTGGCGGGCGCCCTGCGGCTGATGCACCCCGTGGACGCGGCGTGGACTCCCCCGGTCATGACCTGCAGCGCCCGGGAGTCGACCGGTCTGGACGAACTGTGGGAGCGGCTGGAGCAGCACCGCACGCTCCTGGACAGCACGGGGCGGCTCACGGCCAAGCGCCGCGAGCAGCAGGTGGACTGGACATGGACGATGGTCCGCGACGAGCTGCTGGACAGCCTGCGCAGCCATCCGGCCGTGCGTGCGCTCACCCCGGAGCTCGAACAGCGAGTACGCGGGGGCGAGTTGACGGCAACCCTGGCCGCGGAGCAGATCCTCGGAGCGTTCCGCGGGGATGCGGCGGCCCCGCCGGACACGGCCGGCGGAAAGAATCCGGAAGACAGCTGAGCCCCGTTCGCGCACAGTGGGTGCGGTGACCGCTGACACCGCACCCACGACCCGTTCCAGTGAGCTGCTGGGATTCGCGCCCGATGCCCGGGTACTCATCGTCAACTGCGACGACTTCGGGATGTACCACGCGGTCAACTCCGCCGTGATCGCGTCGATCGAGAACGGCATCGCGGCCTCGTGCAGCCTCATGGTGCCGTGCCCGTGGGCGCTGCACGGCATGCGTCTGCTCCGGGAGCGGCCGGAGATCCCCTTCGGCATCCACCTCACGCTCGTCTGCGACACGACGGACTACCGCTGGGGGCCGCTGAGCGCGAGGGACAGGGTCCCCTCGCTGCTGGACGACGCGGGCGAGCTCTTCACACCGGCGGGCATCCCCGAGCTGCTCGGCCGGGCCCGCCCGGAAGAGGTCGAGCGCGAGTTCCGTGCACAGATCGACGCGGTCATGGACGCCGGTCTCGAGCCGACCCATCTCGACTGGCACTGTCTGGCGGACGGCGGGCGCGAGGACATCCTCGACCTGACCGTGGCCCTGGCAGGGGAGTACGGCCTGGCCGTGCGGATCTGGCTCGAGCCTGCCAGGCAGAAGATGCTGCGGCAGGGCCGGCCGGTCACTGACCACGCCTTCCTGGACAGCTTCGCGCTGGACCTCGACGGGAAGGCGGCCCGCTTCGCCGAGCTGCTGCGCTCCCTTCCGGCCGGCCTGAGCGAGTGGGCTGTGCATCCCGGGCTGGCCGACGAGGAGTCACGGGCCATCGACGGCGGCTGGCAGGTGCGCAGCACGGACCACGCGTTCCTCACCTCGCCCGAGGCGCACGAGATCCTTCGGCAGGAGGCCGTCGTGGTGACCGATTACCGCGCGGTCCAGCGGGTCTGGTCCGGCGCCGGTGGCACCAGGTAGCCGGGCGGTCTCCTTCCCTCCTCCTTGCTTGCGTGCTACGGTGCGATCAGCACATGTGTACGCCCCGAATCGGGCGCCGGTGCTGTTTTCTCTCATTTCCGCTGTTGCGCCCGTCCTCCAGTGACCGGCGATCCAGCTTCTCCGCACCACTTCTTCTGTCCGGTCCGGGCTTTTCCGCCCGTCACACGGGGCGTGATTCCGCCGCCTCCGCTTCGCCGGACTTCTCATTCGCCTTGTCCGCGAAAGGACCCACCCATGACCAGCACACTCGAACGCCCCGTCACGCAACAGGATCAGCCCGTCCGCACCGCAGGTGTCCTCGACACCACGAACAACGGACACGGCGTCCTGCGCACCGACGGCGGCCATCCCTCCCCCGGTGACATCCAGGTGTCGCCCTCACTCATCCGGCAGTACGGCCTGCGCAAGGGCGACGTCGTCGGTGGAACCTGCGAACGGCCTCGGGCACTGTCCCGGATCGACTCGGTCAACGGCCGTGCGGCACAGGACCTTCGGGGCCGGCCGCACTTCCGCGATCTCACCCCTGTCCACCCCCGGGAGCGGCTGCGCCTGGAGACACCGCGCGGCGGACCCGCCACGCGCGTCGTCGACCTCGTCTCACCGGTCGGCAAGGGGCAGCGCGGCCTCATCGTCGCACCCCCGAAGACCGGCAAGACCGTGCTCCTGCAGCAGCTCGCCGCAGCCGTCGCCACCAACCATCCGGAGTGCCACCTGATGGTCGTCCTGCTGGACGAACGCCCCGAGGAGGTCACGGACATGCGCCGCTCCGTACGGGGCGAGGTGTACGCCTCCACGTTCGACCGGCCCGCGAAGGAGCACATCACGCTCGCGGACCTCGCCGTGGAACGGGCCAAGCGACTCGTCGAGCAGGGCCGGGACGTCGTGATCCTCCTCGACTCCCTGACCCGGCTGTGCCGGGCCCACAACAACGCCGCCGGGGCGGGCGGGCGCACCCTCAGCGGTGGCGTCGACGCCTCCGCCCTCATCGGCCCGAAGAAGCTGTTCGGGGCGGCACGCCTGGCCGAGGAGGGCGGTTCGCTGACCATCCTGGCGACCGCACTCGTGGACACCGGATCCCGCGCCGACGACTACTTCTTCGAAGAGCTCAAGAGCACCGGCAACATGGAACTGCGCCTGGACCGCCGGCTGGCCGACAGGCGGGTCTTCCCCGCCGTCGACATCACACTGTCCGGCACCCGCCGCGAGGAGCTCCTGGTGCCCGCCGCGGAACTGGCGGCCGTACGGGGACTGCGCCGCGCCCTGCAGTCCAGGGACGGACAGGCCACCCTGGAGGTCCTGCTGGAGAAGGTCCGCGCGACCCCGGACAACGCAACGTTCCTCCGGCAGGTCCAGCACACCGTTCCCGGCGCGTAACAGCCCCCGCTCACGCCACTCCGGTCACCACGCGCCGGTCCCGGATCAGCCCGTGCCGCCCAGCGCCTCGGCGACCAGCGCGCGTGCCTCGTCCTGGACCCTGGCCAGGTGTGCGGCGCCCTGGAAGCTCTCCGCGTACACCTTGTACACGTCCTCCGTTCCCGAGGGACGGGCCGCGAACCAGGCGCTGTCGGTGCAGACCTTCAGGCCGCCGATGGCCGCGCCGTTGCCGGGCGCCTCGGTGAGTACGGCGGTGATGGGCTCACCCGCCAGGGTGTCTGCCGTGACCTGGTCCGGGGAGAGCCCGGCCAGGACCGCCTTCTCCTCACGCGTCGCCGGAGCGTCGACCCTGGCGTAGGCCGGGTCGCCGAAGCGGGCGGTGAGTTCGCCGTAGTGCTGGGAGGGCGTGGAGCCGGTGACGGCGGTGATCTCCGAGGCCAGCAGGGCGAGCAGGATGCCGTCCTTGTCGGTGGTCCACACCCGGCCGTCGCGTCGCAGGAAGGACGCTCCGGCGGACTCCTCGCCACCGAAGCCCAGGGTGCCGCCGAACAGTCCGTCGACGAACCACTTGAATCCCACCGGCACCTCCACCAAAGGGCGCCCGAGGTCTGCCGCGACCCGGTCGATCATGGAGGAGGAGACGAGGGTCTTGCCGATGCCGGTACCGGCGGGCCAGCCGTCGCGGTGGGAGTAGAGGTAGCGGATGGCCACGGCCAGATAGTGGTTGGGGTTCATCAGGCCGCCGTCGGGGGTGACGATGCCGTGCCGGTCGGCGTCCGCGTCGTTGCCGGTGGAGATGGTGAACGCGTCGCGCTGCTCGATCAGGGACGCCATCGCGTACGGCGAGGAGCAGTCCATCCGGATCTTTCCGTCCCAGTCCAGCGTCATGAAGCGCCAGGTGGGGTCGGCGAGCGGGTTGACCACGGTGAGATCGAGCCGGTGGCGTTCGGCGATCCGGCCCCAGTAGGCGACCGAGGCGCCGCCGAGCGGGTCCGCGCCGATCCGGATCCCCGCGTCACGTACGGCGTCCAGGTCCAGGACGGACGGGAGGTCGTCGACGTACCCGGTGAGGAAGTCGTGCCGCCCCGTGGTGTCGGCGGCGAGCGCCCGGGCGTACGGGATCCGCCGGACCTCCTTCAGCCCGCCCTCGATCAGGGTGTTGGCCCGGTCCTGGATCCAGGAGGTGGCGTCCGAGCCGGCCGGCCCGCCGTGCGGCGGGTTGTACTTGTAGCCGCCGTCGGCCGGCGGGTTGTGCGACGGGGTGACCACGATTCCGTCGGCGAGAGAGCTGCCGCGGTCCTGGTTGTACGTCAGGATGGCGTGCGACACGGCGGGGGTGGGGGTGTAGCCGTCGTCGCTGTCGATCAGTACGGTGGCCCCGTTGGCGGCCAGCACCTCCAGGGCGGTCACCCGCGCCGGTTCGGACAGCGCATGGGTGTCGGCGCCGAGGAACAGCGGCCCGTCGGTGCCCTGACGGGTCCGGTAGTCGCAGATCGCCTGGGTCGTGGCGGCGATGTGGTCCTCGTTGAAGGCTGCGGCCAGGGCCGAGCCCCGGTGCCCCGAGGTACCGAACGCGACGCGCTGGCCGGGTTCCGCCGGGTCGGGGTGGACCGTGTAGTAGGCGGTCACCAGACGCGCCACGTCCACCAGGTCTCCGGGCTGCGCCGGCTGACCGGCCCGTTCGTGAACCATCGGTTCTCCTCTGTCTTCGTCGGTGCGCCCACGGCCCGGACCACCATCACGGGGCGGACGATCATCACGAGTTGTACCCGATACTGCCCCCTCGGCCGCACCCACGGGTACCCCGGCCCGACAGCAGTACATCCGCAGCACGGCGCCCGCCGGGGGTCCTTCACGGCGATTGGCCGGTTCCCGCGCAGAACACAGCGGGACGGGCAGGACCGGTGGGCCCCCGCCGGTCGCGTGCACCGAGGGCCGCAATTCGCCTCGCGCAACTCGACATCCGGTGGCGGCACTTCAGGATCAGAGGATTCCGGTACCTCGAATTCCACCACGAGTCGGCGGCTTCCTCGATCGGCCGAACGCAAGAGGAATGCGCAGGGCATTGCCATCATGGAGCACCGTCCCGAACAGCAGAAGATGCTGGGCTCTGACACGCCGCAGCATTCAGCAATCCGGCGTCAGTACCCCTGACCGGAGCCAATCCGCATCGCCCGGCGCGCGAGTCATGCGTGTTTTCCCACACACTGTCTGTCACAGTGCATTTCGGTTTTACCCACTTATCTCCGCCGCCATATTCCTTTCCGCCGGTACTTACCCGAACCGGCCCGTCGGGGGCATGTGAGAAGAGAGCCGTGCGTGCTGCAGAAGAGTTGCACCGAGGAAAGACAACTGACGGTCCTTCATTTGGTCCAGCCGGTGGAGGGTGGAGTCGCACGGGTCGTGACCGACCTCGTCGCCGCACAGGTCCGGGCAGGGCTGCGGCCTGTCGTGGCCTGCCCGCCGGGCGGTTCGCTGGCCTCCGGAGCGTCCGTGGCAGGGGCCCAGGTGTGTGCCTGGCCGGCCGAACGTGCCCCGGGGCCGGGGCTGGGCCGGGAGGTTGTCACCGCAAGCCGTCTGATCAGCGCGTACGCGCCCGACGTGATCCACGCCCACAGCGCGAAGGCCGGTCTCGCCGGCCGGCTGGCCGTCCGGGGCCGGGTGCCGACGGTGTTCCAGCCCCACGCCTGGTCCTTCGATGCGGTGGAGGGCCGGACCGCCCGGCTGGCCCTGCGGTGGGAGCGGTTCGGGGCACGGTGGAGCGACCGCATCCTCTGTGTCAGCGAATCCGAACGGCGCGCGGGCGAGACCGCGGGCGTCGCCGCCCACTGGTCCGTGATCCACAACGGCATCGACCTCGGCCACTTCCGCCCGGCCGGCCGGGAGGCCGCGCTGGCGGCCCGCGCTGCCCTGCCGCTCCCGGAGACCGTCCCGGCCGGTGCTCCCCTGGTCGTGTGCGTCGGGCGGCTGAGCCGGCAGAAGGGCCAGGACGTGCTGCTGCGGGCCTGGCGGCGGACGCGGGTCCCGGGGGCACGGCTCGTCCTGGTCGGTGACGGGCCGTGCCACGACGAACTGCGGCGCGCGGCACCCCCGGGTGTGCTGTTCGCTGGCGCGAGCCGGGACGTACGGCCGTGGATCCACGCCGCGGACGTCCTGGTCCTGCCTTCGCGGTGGGAAGGGATGGCACTGGCCCCTCTCGAGGCGATGGCGTGCGGCACACCCGTCCTGATGTCCGACGTCAACGGAGCCCGGGAAAGCCTGCCGCCCGGTCACGAATCCCACTGCCTTGTGCCGCCCGAGGACCCTGCAGCCCTCGCGACGGCCCTGACCGCTCTGCTGACCGACCCACTGCTGCGGAAGGAGCTGGGCAGCACGGCGCAGAGACATACCCGGTCGGTCTTCGATGTGAGGAAGACCGCCGGAGCGGTTCTGAGCCTTTACCAGGAACTTGTCGGCCTGTCCCACCCCACGACGAGGAAGCGCACCGAGCCATGACGACGGAGAGTGCACCTGTCCCCCGATCCGCCCAGGCAACAGCCGTACGACGTACGGCTTCCGCTGTCCGCCCACCGCGCGACGGTACCGGGCGCGCGCAGTCCCTGCGGGCCACCCGGAGCCTCAGGAGGTGGGGGTCCCCCTCGGGGCTCGTCGCCGCCGACGCACTCGCGCTGGCTCTTGCCCTGGCGTTGGTGGCCCCCCTGCCGTGGCCTTGGGCGGTCTTCGTCCTCCAGGCTGTGGGGCAGTTGCTGCTGCACGCCCACCGGGGCCTGTACCGGATCGGACTGTCCCCGTCCGTTCTGGCGGAACTCCCCGCGCTGCTCGGGCTTTCGCTGGTCCAGTGGTACGTGACGGCCGAGGCACTGACCGCGTACGACCCCCGTTACGGCATCGGCTGGACGGCACTGGGCTGCGCGGTCGCCGCACAGACGCTCGTGAGCTGCGGTGCGCGCACGGCGGTCCACCGGTCCCGGCTCCGGTCGGCTGCCCGCAGCCCCCAGTCGGCCCTGGTCGTGGGCGACGGCCACGTCGCCCACCGGGTCACCGCCGTCCTGCAGGAGCACCCGGAGTACGGGCTGCGGCCGGTGGGCCGGGTGGGGTCCGACGTTCCGCCCGCCGATGCCCCCGTGCCCGGTGCGACACCGTCCGGCGGAGCTCAGCTCCCCGTACTCACGACCGCGCAGGACGTCGGCCGTGCGGTCATCCAGAACTCGGTGCGGCACGCCGTTTTCACGGTCCCACCGGAGTCGGCACCCGGCGGGGCGGCGTTGTTCGGGCAGTTCGTCCGACAGGGCTGCCGGGTGTGGCTGATCACCGAGGAGGGGACGATCGCCCCCTGCCGGCCCGCGTCCAGACCGGACCATGTGTGGGGGTTCGCGGCCCACGCGCTGGACGACGGCCGGCACCGGCCGGCCGGCCACCGGGTCAAGCGGGCGATGGACGCCGTTCTGGCCATGATCGCCCTGATCGCGGCGGCCCCTCTGCTGGCCGCCTGCGCACTCGCCGTACGCGTCTGTGACGGCCCCGGAGTCGTCTTCAGGCAGGAGCGCATCGGACGGCACGGACGGCCCTTCGTCCTGCTGAAGTTCCGCACCCTGCGCCCGGCCGACGCCCATGAGTCCGCCACCCGGTGGAACGTGTCGGACGACGAGGGCATGAGCCGCGTCGGCAGGACGCTCCGCCGGACGTCGCTCGACGAGCTTCCGCAGCTGTGGAACGTGGTGCGCGGCGACATGAGCCTGGTCGGCCCCCGCCCGGAACGCCCTTACTTCGTCCAGCACTTCAGCGGGATCCACCCCGGCTACCGGGCCCGTCACCGCATGCCCGTCGGCATCACGGGTCTGGCCCAGGTGCACGGTCTGCGCGGCGACACCTCGATCGAGGACCGTGTCCGCTTCGACAACCGGTACATCGGTACCTGGTCGCTCTGGCAGGACGTGTGCGTCCTCGCGCGGACCGCCGGCTCGGTCTTCCGCCTCGGAGGCAGCTGAACCGTGACTCTCACCCTGACCGCCGCACCGGCACCACCCGTCGTCCGGTCCGGACCGGCGCCCCCGGTCGTGCGCCGGTGGGCCGGCGGATGGCCGCTGCTGCCCCTGATCGCGACGGTACTGCTCCTGGCCGTACCGGCGGACGGCTCGGAACCCGGGAGCGTGTACGGCGTTCCGCCGGCCGACCTCGTCTCGGGCCTCGCGGTGCTCGTCTGTCTGGGGCGCCTGCTGTTCCTGCGGACGCGCCCTCTCACCCCGGCCGCGGCCGTCGTTCTGGGGCTGCCGGCCGTGGGTCTCGCGGTGGCCACGGTCACTGCGGCGGACCCGTCGGCGGCGCTCCCCGGCTTCGTCCGGTACCTGCAGATCTTCGTACTGGTACCGGCCGCCGTCTACATCCTGGTCCAGGACGCCCGAGGGTTCCGGATCATCACGGGCACGCTGGTGCTCCTCGCGCTCGTCCAGGGCGCGACGGGGGTGTACCAGTACGCCACCGGGTCCGGCGCCTCCTACATGGGTGAGGACATCCGCGCCGTCGGTACGTTCGGACCCAGCGACGTGATGGGCATGGCCACAGTGGTCGCCTACGGGCTGCTCGCAGCCGCCGCCCACGCGCTGGGGACCCGCTCCGGTGGGCCCCGGTGGCTGCGTCCCGGCGCCTTCTGTGTCGCCGCGCTCCTGGTGGTTCCGCTCACCCTGTCGTTCAGCAGGGGCGCCTGGATCGCGACGGTCGCGGGTGCCCTGGCCGTGATCGCGCTGACCGGGCTGCGACAGGCCGTGCGCGCGCTGGCCGTGGTGTGCGCGGCCGGAGTCGTACTCGTCGGTGGTTTCGGCGTCGGGTCCGAGATGATCTCGCAGCGGCTCACCAGCATCACCGAGGTGACGCGCGCCCCCGACCGGTCGGTCAACGACCGGTACACCATGTGGGCCGCCGCGGCCGGCATGTGGCGCGAGCAGCCCGTGACCGGCGTCGGCCTCAAGGGCTTCCCCGCGCACCGCGACGGACACGCCTCGATCGGCCTCTCCTCGGGCAGTGACACCGCGGGCGCCGGGCAGGACTTCCGCAAGCAGCCGCTGCTGTCCCCCCACAACATGTACCTGCTCGTGCTGAGCGAGCAGGGTCTCATCGGCCTCACCGCGCTGGCGGGTACCTGGGTGGTGATTCTGGCCGGCGGGGTGCGCAGGCTGTTCCTCGCCCGGGCCCGGGGAGCCGCGGCCGTCGACTGCGGTCTCGCCGCGGTCGGGCTGATGACGTGGCAGACGGTCGACTTCCTTTACGCGGACATCGGCGGTCCCTCCACCGTCCTCACGGGAATCGTGCTCGGACTGGCCGCGTGGTGGGCGCTGGCGGAGCCGGAGAGGGCGACCGTCGCGTGAGCCGGGTCTCTGCGGCGACGGCCGAGCAGGCGAAGGGCTCGGGGACCTCCGCGCCCGGAGCTCCGCCGGGGCCGGGGCGGTTCCTCGCCCGCGCGGCCGCCGGTGCCGCCGGGCTGACCGTGATCGCCTCCCTGCTGGGGCTCGTACGGGACCAGGCCATCGCCCGGCTCTTCGGCGCGAGCCATGCCAGCGACGCGTTCCTGATCGCCTGGACCGTGCCCGAGATGGCGGCCACGCTGCTGATCGAGGACGGGATGGCCCTGCTGCTCGTCCCTGCCTTCAGCCATGCCCTGGCCCGGCGCGCCGCCGCCGGATCCGCTGCGGACGGGCTCTCGGACGATCCCGTACGGGCACTCGTAGCGGACACCTTTCCCCGACTGTTCGCCTCGTTGGCCGGTGCGGGCGCCCTGCTGGTCCTGGGCGCTCCGTGGGTCGTCAGGATTCTGGCGCCCGGTCTGAGCGATCCCCGACTCGCCGTGGAATGCACCCGTCTGACAGCGGTCACGGTGCTCACCTTCGGCGTCACCGGGTACTTCAGCGCGGCCCTGCGGGCGCACGGGCGGTTCCTGGCCCCGGCCGGGGTCTACATCGCCTACAACATCGGCATCATCGGCATGACGCTGGCGCTGCACTCCGTCTGGGGTGTGCGCGCCGCGGCGGCCGGGGTGGCCGTGGGCAGTGTGCTGATGATCCTGACCCAGCTGCCCACGTTCGCACGGCTGCTGACGCGGCGGGGGCCGCGCGGCGTCGGGCCCCGCCCGGCACGGCAGGGCCTCTCCCCGCTCCTGGGCGCCACGGTCCTGGCGCCCGTCGTGCTGTTCGTGGTGGGCCGTCAGTCGCAGGTGTTCGTCGAACGGTTCCTCGCCTCGTCCCTGTCCGACGGGGCCATCTCCCATCTCAACTACGCGCAGAAGGTCGCGCAGCTCCCGATGGTGCTGTCCATGATGATCTGTACGGTGACCTTCCCGGTCGTCGCCCGGGCGATGGCGGCCGGGGACCAGGACGGCGCCCGCCGACGGGTCGAGCGCGATCTCGCACTGGCCGGGACCGTGGTCCTGCTGGGCACGTCGATGGTGCTCGGTTACGCGCACCAGATCGTCGAAGTGCTCTTCCAGCGCGGCGCTTTCGATGCCCAGGACACCGCTGCCACTGCCGGGGTGATGCGGATCTACGCACTCGGGCTGCTCGGCCACACCCTGGTCGGAACGCTGTGCAGGCCGTTCTTCTCGGCCGGAAAGCCCACGTGGTACCCGGTCTGCGCGATGGGCGCCGGGCTGCTGGTCACCACGGGGGCCGGCCTGGCCCTGGCCGGCCCGTTCGGCGTCGACGGCATCGCGGCCGCGAACGCCCTCGGCATCAGCACGGCCGCGCTGCTGCTGCTCCTCGGACTGGGCTCGCGCGCGGTCGCCATCCGGGTCCGTGCCGTCGCCGTCTCCCTCGGCCGGCCCGCGGCCGCGGCAGTGGTCGCCGGGGCCGCGGGATGGGCGGCCGCCCCGGCGATCGGCCATCCGGCACTCAGCCTGGCGGCGGGCTGTCTCCTCGTCCCGGCAGCCTTCCTTCTCACCGGACTTGCCCTCAGAGCTCCCGAAGTCGTTCATCTGCTGGCTCTCACCCGACAGAGGTTCCTTCATGGCCGCTGACACATCGGCACACGCCGCCGTCCCGTCCGTTCTCCGACCTCAGCCGTGGATTCTCACCTACCACTCGGTGAGCGACCCCACGGACGATCCGTACGGCATCACCGTCTCCGCCGACCGCCTGGACCAGCAGCTGACCTGGCTGCGCCGTCGCCGCCTCACCGGCGTGGGGGTCGGGGCGCTGCTGCGCGCACACGCCGCCGGCCGCCGCGGGCTGGTCGGGCTGACGTTCGACGACGGGTACGCCGACTTCCTCCACGAAGCGCTCCCGGTACTGCTCGGGCACGGTTTCACGGCGACGGTGTTCGTGCTGCCAGGCCGGACGGGCGGATCCAACGCATGGGATCCGCTCGGCCCCCGGAAGCCCCTGCTGACCGAGGACGGCATCCGTGCCGTCGCGGACGCGGGGCTGGAAGTCGGCTCGCACGGCATGCGCCACCTGGATCTGACGGCGCTGAGCGACGAGGAGCTGCGCGTGGAGACTCACGGCAGCAGGGAGTCGATCCGCGGCATCACGGGGACCGCTCCGGCCGGCTTCTGCTATCCGTACGGCACGGCCGACCGGCGGGTGCTGGCGTCGGTACGGGACGCGGGGTACGGCTACGGCTGCGCGCTCGGCCCGGGCCCTCTGATCGGACCGCTGGCCCTTCCGCGTACGCACATCAGCCACGCCGACCGGGGCACCCGGCTGCGCGCGAAGGAGCTGCGGCACCGGCTTCGCCACCGGCCGGGCGCCGCCCCCGCGCCCGTCCCCGCCGGGGGGACCCGATGAAGGCCCTGCACATCATCACGGGCCTCGGGGTCGGCGGCGCGGAGCAGCAGCTGCGTCTGCTGCTCCGTCATCTTCCGGTGCCCTGCGACGTCGTGACGCTCACCAACCCCGGACCGGTCGCCGAAGGGCTGCGCGCCGACGGCATCCGCGTCGGGCACCTGGGGATGAACGGCAACCGTGACCTCACCGCTGTGCCCAGGCTGGCCCGGCTCATCCGCCGCGGCGCGTACGACCTCGTGCACACCCATCTGTACCGGGCCTGCGTCTACGGGCGGATCGCGGCCCGCCTCGCCGGGACCACGCGTGCCACGATCGCCACAGAGCATTCGCTGGGGCATGCGGAGATCGAAGGGCGGCCGCTCACCCGCGGCACCCGGGCCCTGTACCTGCGCACCGAGCGCCTCGGGGCGGCGACGGTCGCCGTCTCCCCCACCATCGCCGGCCGCCTGCTCGACTGGGGCGTGCCGGCCGCCCGGATCCACACCGTGCCCAACGGAATCGACGCGGCCCGGTTCCGCTTCGACAGCGGTCAGCGCCGTGCGACCCGCGCGCTGCTCCGTATCCCCGACGACGCCTTCGTGGTGGGGGGCGTCGGCAGGCTCGTGCCCGGCAAACGCTTCGACGTACTGATCCGTGCCGTCGCGGCGCTCCCGGGCGCCTGGCTGGTGCTGGCCGGGGACGGACCCGAGGCCGGTTCGCTGAGCGCCCTGGCCTCCCGGCTCGGGATCGCCGAACGGGTCCGCCTCCTCGGCGAGTGCGACACGGACGGTGGCACGGCGGGCCCCGGGATCCCCGCGGTGCTCTCGGCCATGGACACCTTCGTCTCGGCGTCCCGCGAGGAGACCTTCGGGCTGGCAGCCGTCGAGGCCCTGGCCGCGGGACTCCCCGTCGTGCACAGCGCCTGTCCCGCCATCGAGGACCTCCCGGCCGGCCGGGCACCGGGCGCCACCCGCATCGGCGGCGCCGGGTCCCTCTCCTCCCACGCCGATCTCACGCACGAGCTGACGGCCGCGCTGCGCCACCGGATGGACAGCGGCGTACGAAGACTGCCGCCGCCCCCGGCCGTGGACCAGTACGACATCAGGCTCAGCAGCGAGCGCCTCATGGACGTCTACGCGCACGCCCTCGACACCGCCCCTTCGACCTGGAGAGCACACTCATGACCGAGTCGCCCGAGCAGCAGCCGGCCGCCCGCGGACGGTTCCGCAGACTCCGCCCCAAGTCCGCACTGCCCCACTGGTGGCCCCTGCCCGCCTGCATCCTCCTCGGAACGGCGTCCGGGCTCTCCTACGGGCTGCTCGCCCCGACCGAGTACTCGGCGACGAGCTACGCCATGGTGGCGGCCGACAAGGGCGTCGACCCGGCAGCCGCGCTCGGCTACGCCCAGTCGTACGGCCGCCTGGCCACGAGCGAGGCGACGCTGGTCTACGCCCGCGGCGCCGCGGGCGAGCCGGTACGGGAACTGCGCACCCACGTACGCTCCGAGACCTCCCCCGACTCGCCCATGATCGCGATCACCGGAACGTCGGAGAACCGGCGGCGGGCCGCGGACATCGCCAACGCGGTCACCGAGGCCGTGGTGGTCAGCAGCGGTCATGTCGCCAAGGACACCGGGGTGAAACTCCTCAAGTTCTCGCACGCCGTGCCCTCGGCGCAGCCGGTGTCGCCCTCGGTGCCCCTCGGCACGGCCGTGGGGGCGAGTGCGGGCGGGCTGATCGGCGGCCTGGTCCTCCTCGTACGGCCCCGCCCGGGCCACCGGGGCGTCCCCGCCCAGGTGCCGGCTCCCGTCCAGGCGGGCGGTCCGCTCCCGGCCGACGAACGGGAGCTCGTGCGATGACCGTTGACCTGGACGGGCGCCTCACCGTCACCCTCTGCCGCGACCTGGGGGAGTTCGCCGGACTCTCCGGGGAATGGGACGCCCTGCACCGCCGCTGCTCGACCGCCACCCCGTTCCAGAGCCATGCCTGGCTGCATTCGTGGTGGCTGTCCTACGGAGCACCGGGCAGGCTCCGCGTCGTACTGGCCCGGCGGAACGGGCGGCTGATCGGTGCGGCTCCCCTGATGCTCGTACACCGCCCGCTGCCCCTGCTGGTCCCCATGGGCGGGGCGGTCTCCGACTTCTTCGACATCCTCGTGGACGACGAGGAGACGAAGGGCGCGGTGACGGCCCTGGAGCGCGGACTCGAACGGGCCGCCGTCCACACAGTGATCGATCTGCGGGAGGTGCGGCCCGACGCCTCGGCCCAGCTGCTGTACGAGAACTGGTCCGGCGCCAGGAGCAGGCTCACGGACTCGACCTGCATGGAACTCCCCGCCGAGCCCATCGGCGCTCTCCTTTCACGGATGCCCGGTTCGCGTGCCCAGCGCGCCCGGTCCAAGCTGCGCAAGCTGGATGCTCTGCGGATCGAGTGCCGTCCCGCACCCGAGCACCGCGTGGCGGACGCGGTCGCCACCCTGGTGCGGCTGCACGAGCGCCAGTGGCGCGGCCGTGGGATCAACCCCGAGCACCTGCGCCCGCGCTTCTCCGCGCATCTGGTGCGTGCGACCCGCCGGATGGTCCGCGACGGCGAGGCGTCGCTGACGGAGTTCGTGCTCGACGGCGATGTGGTGGCCGCCGACCTGTCGCTCAGGTCCGCGCACCTGGCCGGTGCCTATCTGTACGGAGCCGATCCCGGGCTCCGGGACAAGAAGGTGGACGTGTCGGTGATGCTGCTGCGCGAGGCGGCACAGCAGGCGGCGGACACGGGACGCAGTGTGCTGAGTCTGCTGCGCGGCTCGGAGCAGTACAAGAACAGCTGGGAACCCGTTCCGGTCGTCAACCAGCGCCTGCTGCTCGCCCGCTCCGCCCTGGAACCGCTGCTCCGCTTGCGCGAGTCGCAGGTGGTGGCTCGGGACAGGGCCGCGGAGGTCGTGAAGAACCGCTTTCCTGCCGCACGCGACTGGCACAGCCGGCTGAGCGCTCTGCCTGCCGGAGGCCTCTCCGTCATCGGGCGGAGATAGCCGCGGATTACGACTTTTGATCCGATCCGTTACCGTCTGTCGATTTTCGCGTTGTCAGGGCATGCCGGCGCACGTTCTGCAGCCGGTTTCGACCCTCTCAAGGAGAACAGATGTCGCGCATCTCGAAGGTAGCCGCTGTCATGGCAGGTACCGGTGCCCTGATCGCCGGCGGTGCCGGCCTGGCTACCGCCGACGCCGGAGCGGAGGCCGTCGCCGCCCACTCTCCCGGTGTCGGTTCGGGCAACGCCATTCAGGTGCCCGTTCACATCCCGGTCAACGTCTGCGGCAACACCGTGAACGTCATCGCGCTGCTCAACCCGGCCTTCGGCAACACCTGCGCGAACGTGTCGGACAGCCACGAGGACAAGGGTGACTACGGCTACGGCCACTGATCTCCACGCCGTACGCCACCGGGCCGCTCCTCCCCACCGGGAGGAGCGGCCCGGCCGTTTGCGCGGCCGGATCCCTCCGCTCAGACGTAGCGGTACAGACGGGTGTGATCCAGGAGCTGCGCGGGGGCCACGTCCCAGGGGGGCATCGGCTCGTCGAGGGCGAAGACCCGCTCGCGCTGCGGATCGCCGTCCGGGAGTGCGCGGCCCGGCAGGTAGCGGGAGCGCGGGTGCGCCTTCTGCCAGCGCGTCCAGAGCAGATCCATATAGGCGTGGTGCAGCCAGAAGACCGGGTCGTCGGGCGACGCGGCGCCCCCCATCGAGCCACCGATCCAGCGGTGCACCTGGTTGTGGTTGGCCACCCCTCGTCCGCCTCTGATCCCCCAGCCCTCGATCCTGTTCCGGAAGCCGGTGGTGCTGACGCTGTTCCACGGCGCGGTGTCGTAGACCGGGTCGCTCAGCGCCCGGTCCACATCGGCCTTGCTGGGCAGGGTGACCGGCGCGGAGGGGCGGCCGAAGTTCCGGCGCAGGAAGTGGTCGTCGGTGACTCCCGCGCTGATACGCCAGTTTCCCTCCCGGTACGCGAACGGCCCTGTCATGACCTGTCGGTCGCCGGACCTCCCGTTGCCGCCGAGGAAGTCCTCCGCCCAGAGGGAGGACGCGGGCGTGTTGTCCCGCGTCCAGTCCCAGTACGGGATCGACACGCCGGAGTCGACGGATTGCAGGGCCTTCTCGAACTCCAGCAGGTACCTGCGGTGCCACGGGAAGAAGGACGGGGTCATATGAGCGGGCCGTGGCCGGCTCTCGGCGTCGGTGACGTAGAACTCCCGGTGCAGGTCGACGAACTCGTCGTACCGTCCCGAGCGCTTGAGCTCCAGGATCGCACCGACCAGGCGCTTCTTCTCCGTGCGTGTGAGGTTGCGCTGATTCTTGCGGCTGTACACCCGTGCTCGTCCTTCGTGGTTCAGATGGTGTGCGGGGAGGCCTTGGCCAGCTGGGCGGTGCCGATCTCGTCGACCGCCGCGCGGGCCGTCTCGAGCAGTGTCGGGAACGACTCGTAGTGGTTGACCGTGCTGAGGTAGCTCCCGTCGGAGCGCCTCATCACATGCAGCGTTCTGCCGTCGATGCTCACCTGCGTGTCCGCGACGGCGGCCACGGCTCCGGTCCGGCCGGTGGCCGCCTCACCGCCGGCAGGCACCAGGGCCGTCGCCGTCCCGCGGATGTCACGGCCCCGGTACATCTCGGCGAACCGCTCGGGCCCGGGAGGGCTCCCTTGCCCGCCGGTGCGGGCCTCGGTCTCCGTGGCGGGGGCCCGATTCTCCGCCGTGCCGGCCCGCGCCTCCCGGTCTGTCACGAGAATCGGAGCGAGCGCGCCCCCCGTCCCGGCGATCACGCTCGCCGTGAAGGCGGCGCGCAGCACGACGCGGCGGGCCGGGCTCTTCCTGCCGGCCCGGGCGCCGCTCGTGCCGGTGGTCGGATCCATGATCTGTTTACCTGCCTCTCGTCCACTCTTCCGAGGTGTCTTCTCTCTCGAAGTTGACAACGAGGCGGCGCGTGAACGGTTCTCGTCGTGTGCGAATCACGCGACCGTGGGAACTTTTCCGGTCCGTCCGGCCGTGTCGCCCGGACGACAGCGCGAGGCGGGCCAGCATGGCCGTCCGAGCTCACGGAGGTTCCATGAACGCGCCGACCCAGGTACCCACGAGCCGCGTGCGCAGGACGGCGGACGTCGATCTGGCCGACCCGTCGTTCTGGCAGTTGCCCCGGCCGGAGCGGCTGTCGGCGTTCGCACTGCTGCGGGAACGCGACGCGCCGGTCCTGTTCACCCCCCGTGCGGGCTCGCACGCGCCTTTCCACGCGCTGGTGAGGCACGCCGATGTGAAGGCGGCGAGCCGGCAGCCGCACCTCTTCGCGAGCGCGCCCGGTGTCACCACACCGGAACCGGCCCGCTGGGCGAAGGCGGTGTTCGGCAATTCCATGGTCAACATGGACGGCACCGAGCACGCGGGGCTGCGCAGGACCATCTCCCGTGCGTTCACTCCGCGGCTGCTCGCGGCCGCCGAGGAGAACATCCGCGACGTCGCGCGGCGGCTGGTGGACGAGATGATCGCCGACGGCCCCGGCGACTTCATGCCCTCGGCTCCCTCCCGTATGCCGTTCGAGGTCATCTGCGACCTGATGGGAATCCCCGGCCGCCATCGCGCCGGGATCGCCGCCCAGATCGACCAGGCGTCGGAGTACGTGGGCGTCCGGCGCCGGGGCCGCGCCCGGCTGCGGGTGCCCGGCCGTGGTCTGCGCTCCCTGGGCCGTATGCAGATGGTGATGGCGCAGCTCGCTCGTGAACGCCGTCGGCGGCCCGCCGACGATGTGATCTCGGCCCTGGTCCGCGCAGACGTCGACGGGCAGGCACTGTCCTCGCGTCAGCTCGGTGCCTTCTTCTCCCTGTTGCTGGTGGCGGGGGTGGAGACCACACGTAACGCGATCGCCCACGGCCTGCTCCTGCTGACCGCACACCCGGAGCAGCGCGCTCTCCTGGAGTCCGACTTCGACCGGTACGCCGACGGCGCGGTGGACGAGATCGTCCGGCACTCGACGCCGATCATCCAGTTCCGCCGGACGGTCGCGGCCGAGGCCACACTCGGCGGGCGCACCTTCGTTCCCGGCGAGAAGGTCATGCTCCTCTACGCTTCGGCGAACCGGGACGCCTCGGTATTCACCGACCCCGATGCCTTCGACATCACCCGCTCCCCCAATCCGCATCTCGGATACGGCGGGGGCGGACCCCATCACTGCCTGGGAGCACATTTGGCACGGCTGGAAATGAAAGCACTGTTCCATGAACTGCTCACGCGGCTCGGGAGCGTGCGGGCGGTGGGCGAACCGGTTCTGGTCGATTCGAATTTCGACAACCGCGTCCGCTCGCTTCCCTTCACCTTCGACAATTGTCACCCGAATGGACCGGTCTGATTCTCCGGATGTCGCGAATGGCCTACTCAAAAGCGCTCGCACAGCCCATTGTTGAGCGTTTCTCCTTAGGGTCGAGATCGTCGTAGGTATGCCGAATACCCAAGGAGGAGCCGTGCCCGCACAGCGCCGTCTCATCAATTTCTGCATCGGGACGGCTGTGCTCGGCCTCCTCGTCGGTGGTGCGGTCGTCACCGAGCGGACCGGGTCGGACTCCGAGGCCGGGAAGGGCGATTCACCTGCCGCCTCGCCGGCCGCCGGCACCACCGCGGTCGGCGCCTACCTGGACTACGGACCGGACGGGATCCGGCGGATGGCGGAGCTGTCGCGCTGGCTCGGCGGGAAGGAGCTGCGTGTCGGGCACAGCTACCTGCCGGGCGACCTGTGGGAGAACATCGAGGGCCGCCCCGGATTCCTCGCGGCCTGGGGTGCCTGGCGGCGTGCGTCCGAGGACCGGATGTTCGTACTCAATACGCCGATGCTGGAGCGGAACGAGGCGCGCGTACCGGACTCGGAGGTGCGCAGGCTCCTGCGGGCGGGTGCCCGGGGAGAGTTCGACGAGCACTTCCGCAAGCTGGCCGACCGACTGGTCCTGCTGGGGGTCCCCGACACGGTGATCGTCCTCGGCTGGGAGATGAACGGCACCACGTACACGCACCGCTGCGGGCCGGATCCCGTGGCCTGGAAGGCGTACTGGAGTCGCATCGTCACCACGATGCGGTCGGTCCCGGGCCAGAAGTTCCGCTTCGACTTCGCCCCGAGCCGAGGGCGGGACGCCGTCCCCTGGACCGAGTGCTATCCCGGCGACGACGTCGTCGACATCATCGGCATGGACTCCTACGACCAGCCTCCTGCCCGGACGTTCGACGAGCAGGTGAACGAACCGTACGGACTGCAGAAGCAGGTCGACTTCGCGGCGGAGCGCGGCAAGCCGATCTCCTATCCGGAGTGGGGCCTGTTCCGCAACGGCGACAACCCGGAGTACATGCGGCGCATGCTGAAGTGGATCGAGCAGCACAAGCCGGTGTACCAGACGATCACGGACTACTGCCCGCACGGTGTGTGGCAGTGCGCCGAGAACCCCGAGTCGTCCCGGGTGTACCGCGAGATGCTGACCCAGACGCCGGGTACCGCCGATCCCGCCTCGCCCGTACCCACGCCGAGCGGCACACCCAAGCCCGACAAGCCCACTCCGACCGTGCCCGCACCGGACACCAACGGATCCGAGTGGTGCATCAGCATTCCGCTGAGCGACTGGTTCGGCCAGTGGGTGGTGAACCGGAGGTTCTGCCTGCGCGACTGATGGCCGCCCCGGAGTCCGCGGCACGGCCCGGCGGCCACGATTCCGTGGCCCCCGGGCACCCCGGTGGACGCTTGGTGCCACCGCGTCCGCAGCGACGACGAGGACGCGGGCCTGGTGTTCGCCTGCAGGTTCGTGCCGATTCCACTGCCGCAGCCGCTGGCGGACGGGCAGGACGCGTGGTTGGGCCGGCTCTGAAGCAGGGGGCGTACGCCGGCGGGCGCCGGGCCGGTCGCTGTCAGGCGTCCTGTCCGCGGAGGAACGCCAGTACTGCGGCGGTGAATTCCTGAGGGTTCTCCTCGGGGATCCAATGCGCGGTGCCCGGCGCGATGAAGCCCGTCACCCGGTGGGCCACTTCCCGCATCATCTCCTCGACGAGCGCCCCCGAGGTACTCATCGCCCCGCCGACCGCCAGCACGGGTACCGTCAGTTTGCCGTTGCGCCCCAGTGCCGCGCGGTTCTCCTCGGCATCGGCGTCGAACGCCCGGTACAGCTCGAATCCCGCACGCATCGCTCCCGGCGCGGAATAGGCCGAGACGTAGACGTCGAAGTCGCTCTCGTCGATGGCCGACGGGTCGGAGTTGCGTACGGCGAAGAATGCCTGGAGGTACTGCCGTTCACGTCCGGCCACCAGCATCTCCGCGACATCGCGTGCCCCGTGGAATGCGAAGTGCCACACGCGTGGGTCGGTGCGCAGCCGGTCGAACACTTCGGTACCGGGAAGCGGGGCGTCCACAGCCACGAGATGGGACACGTCGTCGCGGAACTGCTGGGCGTAGGCGTAGGCGACCATGAGGCCGATGTCGTGGCCGACGAGTACGACGGGCTCGCGGATGCCGAGGTGCTCGTGCAGCAGTTCGTGGATGTCGCGCGCCACCGTCCACTTGTCGTAACCGGAGGCCGGGCGCGACGAGTGCCCTGCGCCGCGGTAGTCGGGAGCGATCACGCGGTATCCCGCTGCGACGAGCGGCCCGATCACCCGATGCCACTCCCACCATGTCTGGGGAAAGCCGTGGACCAGCACGATCGTGCGGGCGCCCTCGCCGGCCGACACGTAGTGCAGCCGGATCCCCGGGGACAGGTCGGCCATTCCGTGCGTGAGGGCGAGCGGGTCGTGCGGATCCTGGCGGGACGGCATGGTGAAGGCTCCTGTCGTGTCGGGGGCGTCTCGGCGGGGGCCGCCGCGCTTTCCTCTCCTCACCCTGCATCCAGGGACTCGACAGGACAAGTGAAATGATCTATAGCAACTGTTAAGCTCATCTACATGCTGGATATGAGGCGCCTGCAGATCCTCCGTGCTGTGGTCACCAGCGGATCGGTGTCCGCAGCGGCCGCGAATCTCGGATACACACCGTCGGCCATCAGCCAGCAGGTAGCGGCTCTGGAGAAGGAGGCGGCGACGCCGTTGCTGGAGAGAGCCGGCCGGGGCGTACGGCCCACCGAGGCCGGGCGGCTGCTGACCGGGTACGCGGACACCATCAGCAGGACCGTCGCCGAGGCGGAGACGGCGCTCGCCGACCTCCGGGAGGGCCGGACCGGCCATGTGAGTGTCCGCTACTTCAGCTCCGCCGGCGCTTCTTTGGTGGCTCCGGCACTCGCCCGCATGCGGCACGGCCACCCGGGCATCCGGGTCGAGCTCAAGCTGAGCGATCCTCACGACCCGTTGCCGGAGGTCAAAGAGGGCTCTGCCGATCTGGCGGTAGTGGTCCGGCCGCAGGGGGACGTCCCGGGTGGGGTCCGCCTGGTACCTCTTCTCGACGACCCGTACCACGTGGTCCTGCCGGTCGGGCACCGGCTGGCAGGGCAGCCGGTGATCGATCTCGGCGCCCTCGCCGACGAGGCATGGGTGGGCAGCGAGCGGGCCTCCGACCGGTGCCTGGACATCGTGCTGACCGCATGCGCGTCCGCGGGCTTCAGCCCCGGCTTCACGGTGGAGAGCGGGGACTACGCGACGGCGCTGGGTTTCGTCGCCGCCGGCATCGGTGTGGCGCTGATCCCCCGGATGGGCTTGCGCGGCACCGATGCGGACGTTGTCGTGCGCCGGGTCCGGGGGCCCGAACCGGTCAGGGAGATCTGCGCGGCGGTGCGCGGGACGACGAACGTCCCGCCGTCACTGGGCGCCCTGCTCACCGCACTCTCGGACGCCGCGAGCTGCCTGGACGCGTCTCCTCCGGAGTCCGCGGCGGCAGGCAGGGACTGACGGCGGGGGCTCGGCGCGCCGACGCGTCCATCGGCCGTAAGCGGGGCGTGCGTCGGCACCACGGGCCGGCGGGACGGAACTCCGCCTCGCCGGGCCGGGGTTCGGCCGGGCCTGCCGCAGCAGGTCAGGCCTTGCTGGTGCAGATCGTGTCGTACGGCCTGCCCGGACTCGGGAACAGGTCCATGGGGTCGGCTCCCGCAGGACATTCCTCGGCCGTCTTCGTCAGGGCCACCACCTTGCTCGCGCCGCTGCCCCCAGCACCGCAGGCCACTTCCTTGGCCGTGTCGTCCACGCAGTCGCCCACCACCAGTTGGCCACCGCCCGCTCCGGCATCACCGGGGTGGTCGCCGGACAGGTTGCGGCCGCAGATGGTCTTGCTGGGGAGCCCGTTGCTGGCGTCACCGGAGCCGATGGCGACCTTCACCGAGATGATCTCGTCCGTACCGGCCGGGCATTCGACGGCCCCGGCGAAGAAGGAACCGTCAGTGACGGCAAGGGCCTTGATCGTCGCCTTGGGGTCGTCGCAGTCGAGGCTCTGGAAGCTGTCCTTCGCCCCGCCGCTGTCGGGCCCGGCACAGTCTCCGACCTTCCACTCCCGGGCCTTCTGATCGCCGCCGCCGGAGGATTCGCCGCAGGCAGTGGTGACCCCGAGGACGAGCGCGAGGAGCAGCACCGCCCTGGCACCCGCACCAGGACCGCGTCGCGATGACGAAACCGGGTTGCTCCGTCTGCTGTGGGGTCGCGTGCTGCCGTGAACGCTCATCTGCTGCTCCTTGGGTATATGGCGTGGCACGCAAGGCATTTCGGCGTGGCACACGCGCGCCTGACGACGCCCGGAAGGAGCGTGGCGGTTCCCGGGGCGGACCGTGCCGCTTGCATGCGTCCCCCGGGCGCGCTCCCGCACGGCCGTAAGCGGAGGTCTGCGGCCTGCACGGGGATTCCCATGAAATCAGGGGCGCGGGAGCAGGAGCCCGGTTAGAGTCCTGGCATGCACTTCCATCAGATCTACGGCTGAGGCGGACGGGGCAGCGCCCCGTTTCCGTCACGCACGCCCGTGCGCCTCCACGACAGGGACGCCTCTCGTGAGGCCGGCGCACCGGTGTGCTGTTTCCCCTTCGCCGTAGAACTGAAATGAGTGATCTTCCATGTCCCGTCGCCGTGCCCACATCGCGATGATCGGCATCCCCATCGTCAGCCATGTCCTGCCGACTCTTGAGGTCATCCGCGAGCTGGTGGCCCGCGGCCATCGGGTGACGTACGCGAACGATCCGGCGGTGGCCGACCTGATCACCGCCACCGGAGCGGAGTTCGTCGCCTGCACCTCCGTGCTGCCGGTCGCCGACAACAACTGGCCGGACGACCCCATCGCCGCGATGGGCCTCTTCCTCGACGACGCGGTCCAGGCCCTCCCGCAGCTGCGTGCCGTCTACGACCACGACCCCGCGGAGCTGTACCTGTACGACATCGGCGCTTACGCGGCACGCGCCCTCGCCGAGGCGCAGAGCCGTCCCGCCGTGCAGCTGTCCCCCACCTTCGTGGCCTGGACGGGCTACGAGCAGGAGGTCGCAGCACCGGTGTGGAAGCTGCCCGGCGCCGACGCGTACCGGGCCAGGTTCACCCAGTGGCTCACCGACTGCGGAGCGTCCACCACCGACATGGACGCCTTCTCCGGCCACCCCGCGCGAGCCCTGGCCCTGATCCCCCGGGCGATGCAACCGCACGCCGACCAGGTCGACAGCAGCACGGTGACGTTCGTCGGGCCCTGCTTTCGCCCGCGGGGAGACAGGGAGGCCTGGGTACGCCCCTCCGGGGCCGACAACGTCCTGCTGGTCTCCCTGGGCTCGGCGTTCACACGTCAGCCCGAGTTCTATCGCCGGTGCCTGGCCGCGTACGGCAACCTGCCCGGCTGGCACGTCGTACTCCAGATCGGGAAGCACACCGATCCGCAGGAGCTCGGCGACATCCCGCCCAACGTCGAAGTGCACTCCTGGGTACCCCAGTTGGCGATTCTGGAGCAGGCCGATGCCTTCGTCACCCATGCGGGGATGGGCGGCAGCAGTGAGGGGCTGTCCACCGGTGTTCCGATGATCGCCGTTCCTCAGGCCGCCGAACAGTTCATGAACGCCGACCGCCTGGTCGAGCTGGGCGTCGCCCGCCGCATCGACACCGCCGCGGCCACTCCCTCGGCGTTGCGGACCGCACTGTGCGAGCTGGTCGCCGACCCGGAGGTCGGCCGGCGTTCCGCGCAACTCCGCGCCGACATGCAGGCCGAGGGCGGCACCACACGGGCCGTCGACCTCATCGAGGACACGCTGTCGGTGGCTGCACACCTCGGGACGAGGTAGCCCCGACGCCCTGCGCCGCGGCCACGCGCGTATGGCCCAACCTCACTGATTCGGCGGCCTCCTGACGGATCTGCGGGCAGACCCTTCGGCGGGGCGCACGAGCCCCGTGGTGCAATGGGGGCCGCAGAGCAGATCACGGGGTGGAGTGGCGCGTGTTGAGCAACGGTGGTCCCGTCGCGGGGAGTTTCCAGCCGCTGGAGGACGACGATCCGCGGGTCGCGGGCAGTTACCCCCTGGTGGCGCGGCTCGGGTCCGGCGGCATGGGGCGCGTCTATCTCTCGCACACGCCGGGAGGGCGGGCCGTGGCGGTCAAGGTGATCCGTCCGGAACTGGCCCAGAACCCCGAGTTCCGGAAGCGGTTCCGGGCCGAGGTCGCTGCGGCGAGCCGTGTCCACGGGCTCTATACGGCTCCGGTCGTGGACAGCGACACCGAGAGTTCCATGCCGTGGTGTGCGACCGCCTATGTTCCGGGGCCGTCCCTCGCCGATGCGGTGCGTGACCAGGGGCCGCTGCCCGTCGACACCGTGCTGCGGTTGGTCGCCGGAGTCGCGGAGGCACTGCAGGCGGTCCACCGCGAGGGCATCGTGCACCGGGATCTCAAGCCGTCGAACGTACTGCTCGCCTCGGACGGGCCGCGTGTCATCGACTTCGGCATCGCCCGGACCGCGAACACCACGTCGGTGACGCAGAGCGGTACGGCCCTCGGCACGGTCGCCTACATGGCACCGGAGCAGGTGCTCGGCGGGGAGGCCGCCGCTTCGGCCGATGTGTTCGCGTTGGGGCAGACCGCCGTGTTCGCGGCGACGGGCGGTGCCGCCTTCGGCGACGGGGATCCGCACGCGGTGCTGTACCGGGTCGTGCACGAGGAGCCCGACCTGGGCAACGTGCCCGGCCACCTGAGGGACTTGGTGGCTGCGTGTCTGCGCAAGCCCGCCGCCGAGCGGCCTTCTGTCGAGGAGGTCATACGCTGGGTTCAGACGCTCCGTGCGCATCACGGGGACGCTGGGCAGTTCACGTCCGAGGCGTGGCTACCGGACGAGCTGGCGGCCGGAATCACGGCTCGTACCGAAGGGGCCGATCACGCCAGGGCGGGGGCGGATCCGCGCGCGTACCGTCACGACGGCTTCGGCCCCGCGTCGGGCTACAGCCCCACCGATCCGTCCCACGCCGTTCTGCCCGGGCCGTTCGTGATGGGATCTCAGGCCGTACCGCATGGGTACGCGCCGCCTGCCGGACCGCAGTCACAGCATCCGGTCGGTGCGGCGACCTCCTCGGTGGCCGCGAACGGGAAGGGCCGCAGGGCCCGGGTCTGGATGCTGTCGGCGGCCGCCGTCGTACTCGTCGCCAGTGGGGCGACCGCCGCTCTGCTGCTCGTCCCGGGCGGCGGTGAGAAGAGCGACGGGGCGGCGCAGGGTTCGGCCGCCTCGCAGTCGGCTCCTGCCGCCGAGGCGTCATCGTCGGCGTCGGGTTCCCCGTCCGCCCGAGCCTCGAAGAGGCCCACGCCCACCGAGTCGGCACTGCGGTCCACCCCTTCGGGCCCCGCGACACCCACGCGGGCCGCGACGTCCGCTCCCGCGGTCGCGGAGCCCAGCAGGCCCGCGGCCCCGAAGCCCCCCGCCTCGGTGACGTACTCCGGGATCCGGATGACGGCGAGCCACGACCTGTATCTGGCGGACACCCCGGTGCGGTCCAAGGCGGACGCGGGGAGCGCCGACGAGGACCTCACGTACGCCGTCTACTCCTCGGGCTCCGTCCTTGCCCCGGGCACCACTTCCGGCAGCTCCCTGGCCCTGCTGCCCGCCGGTCGGCAGGGGACCCTGTCGGCGTGCAGGGCGGCGACCGGCTACAAGAGCTACGTCTGGGTCAAGGATCTCACCGTGGGCCAGCACCTGTGCGTCGTCAGCGGGACGGGCCACGTGGGGCTCATGACGTTCCGGGGCTCGTCGGGGACGGCGTACGCCACCTTGGACGTGACCGTGTGGCGCAACGCGGCCTAGGGTCTCGCGAACCCCTTTGCTCCTAGAATCGGGCCATGAGCAGGACTGACCGCGCCGGCCGGATGATCGCCGCACCACCGGCGGCTGTCTACGGCGCTCTCCTCGACCGGGAGTCGCTCGAGGCCTGGCTGCCGCCGGACGGCATGCGCGGGCGGGTCGAGCGGTGGGATCCCCGGCCCGGTGGCGGATTCCGGATGATCCTCACCTACCTCGACGCCGCAGACAGCCCCGGCAAGACCTCGGATGCGACGGATGTCGTCGACATCGTGTTCGCCGACCTGGTTCCACCGGAGCGCGTGGTGACACGGGCCGTGTTCGAGGCCGACGACCCGTCGTACGCGGGCACCATGACGATGACCTGGTACCTCGCTTCCGCCGGTGACGGGACCGAGGTGACGGTCACCGCCACGGACGTACCGCCCGGCATCGACCAAGCGGACCACGAGGCCGGGATCGCGTCCTCGCTGGACAACCTGGCGTCGTACGTCGAAGCTGCGGGCTGACTCACCTCGCCTGCGCCGGGGACTGCGCTCAGTTCCCGACGCCGAGGCCCGACATGAACGCGGACGGGTAGCGGTCACCGCGCGCCGAGCCCGGCGGCACCGCCTTCTCGATCTCGGCGAGGTCGTCCGCGGTGAGGTTCAGGTCGATCGCGGGCAGCGCCTCGGCCAGTCGCTCGCGGGTGCGAGCCCCGACCAGCGGCACGACGGCCTCGCCCTGTGCGGCCACCCAGGCGATGGCCAGCTGGGCGACGGTGCACCCCTTCGCCTCGGCGACCCGGCGCAGGGCTTCCACGAGGGCGAGGTTGTGTTCCACGTTCCCGCTCGAGAACCGCGGGCTGAAGCTGCGGCTGTCGCCGGGACCGGCGGTGTGGCCGGCGGACCAGTGCCCGGAGATGAGGCCGCGGCTGAGTACGCCGTACGCGGTCAGGCCGATGCCGAGCTCCCGCAGCGTGGGCAGGATGTCCGCCTCCACCGCACGGGAGATCAGCGAGTACTCGATCTGCAGGTCGGAGACCGGGTGCACGGCGTGCGCCCGGCGGACGGTCGCCGCGTCGACCTCCGAGAGGCCGACGTGCCGCACGTACCCGGCGTCGATCATCTCCTTGATCGCGCCCACCGTCTCCTCGATCGGTACCGCCGGGTCCAGCCGTGCGGGGCGGTAGATGTCGATGTGATCGGTGCCCAGCCGGGTCAGTGAGTAGGCCAGGAAGTTCTTCACCGCCTCGGGACGGCCGTCCGTACCGTTGAACTCCGGGCCCGGCCCCCGCAGCATGCCGAACTTGACGCTCAGCTGATAGCTGTCCCGATCGCGGCCGCGCAGCGCCTCGGCGAGCAGCATCTCGTTGTGGCCCATGGCGTAGAAGTCGCCGGTGTCGATCAGCGTGACGCCGGTCTCCAGCGCGGCGTGCACGGTGGCGATACTCTCCGCCCGGTCGGCCGCGCCGTAGACACCCGACATGCTCATCGCGCCCAGGCCCAGCGCGGAAACGGCCGGTCCGGTGCTGCCAAGGTTTCGGGTCTGCATCGCGTTCTCCTTCGTCGTCGGTCTGTCTCCCACCTTGCGGCCGCGCGGCGGCGTACGGGAGCGGAGCGTTCATCATGGGAGAGCCGCTCCCTGGATCGGATCGTCCCCGCGAGGGACCATGGGGTCATGCAACGCGCCGAGCTCGCCGACTTCCTGCGCCACCGCCGCGAGGCGATCCGCCCGGCCGAGGTCGGCATCTCCGACGGCCCCCGCCGCCGCACCGCCGGGCTGCGCCGGGAAGAGGTGGCCATGCTCGCCGGAATGTCGGTGGACTACGTCGTACGCCTCGAGCAGGGCCGCAGCAGTCAGCCGTCGACCCAGTTGCTCGGCTCGCTGGCCCGGGCCTTGCGTCTCTCCGACGACGAGCGGGACCACCTGTTCCACCTGGCGGGCCACCAGCCGTCGCCCGCGGAAGGGGTGGCCCGGCTCGCCCGCGCCGGCCTGATCCGCATGCTCGACCTCCTGGGTGACACCCCGGCCATGGTGCTGTCGGACCTGGGTGAGGTCCTCGCGCAGAACCGGGCCTCCATTCTGCTCACGGGCGACCAGAGCGGCTTCTCCGGCGACCGGCGCTACCTCGTGTACCGCTGGTTCACCGATCCGGCTGCCCGCGCCGTCGGCTCTCCCGAGGAGCAGGAGTACCGCTCCCGCCAGGTCGTGGCCGACCTGCGCGCGGTCGCCGGCCGCCGTTCCGGCGACCCCACGGTCGCCGGACTCGTCGAACGGTTGCAGGCGGCGAGCGCCGACTTCCGTCGGCTCTGGGCCGAACACGAGGTGGCTGTCCGGCGGGCCGACCGCAAGACGATCCTGCACCCGCGTGTGGGCCGTCTGGTGATGGACTGCGAGACCCTGGTAACTCCTGACCAGGGACAGCAGTTGCTGGTCCTCACCCCGGCGGACGACGAGGCCCGTGAGCGGCTGGAGCTGCTGCGGGTGCTCGGCATCGAGGAGTTCCCCGTGGGAGCGCCGGGCACGCGCGAACAGTGAGGCGGCCACCGGCGAAGGCAAACCTCCGTTCCGTCAGCAGACAGCGCCGTAGGCTACGGCTGTCATGACTTCCCGCAGGCCAGGCCCGCGCCTGATCCGCTCCGGCCTGCTCGCCCGCATTCAAGGAGACGGCAGTGAGAAGCAACGCCTCGCGGTGGCCGGTACCGATCATCGCGTTCGTTCTGGCGCTGCCGCTGCTGACCGGCTGCGCCATCGACGAGGGCACGGCGCTCGCTGCGGATTTCGAGGAGAACTGGGCCGGCACCTCGGACGTCGAGAAGGTCAGCACCTTCGAGGACAACACCCTGCCCTTCATGGGAAAAGCGACCGGTGTGCTCGTCCTCGAGGACGGCACCCCGCCCGATCGCGTGGCCGAGCGGGCGGACGAGCTGAGGGAGTACGTCGCGCGCAACGACTCGGTCACCGGCCGGATCACGGCGGACGGCATCACCATCACCGTTGACGCGGACGAGCGGCGTGCCGGCGAAGTCGTGGCACTGTGGCGGTCCCTGGCGGCGGACGAACGGGTGGTGGACGGCGACATCAGTGGGTCGTCCTCGAAGAAGGGCCACCGCTGGCTGTCCAAGGTCACCGCAGTGGACTCCGCCGGCGCCCTGGCGGTGTTCGACGACATGGCCGGCAGCGGCGGCCTGCACCGACCGCTGACGGATGTGACATCGGTCGAGGTCCGTACGGGGCGCGACACGCGGCCCGGCCTCCTCGTCCAGTCCGACGTCGACGGCGGCCTCCCGACGGAGGCGATCGCCGCGTACGAGGCCGTGGTCGCTGAGCACCCGGTCGTCGGCGCGAGCCTGCAATCCGCCCGCGTGAGCATCACCTTGGCGGACGCGGCGGATCGGGACGATGCCCTGGAACTCGCACGGCGGGCGGCGCCGGGACTGGATGCGACCGCCGTCTCGATCACCGGTGCGGGCGGCGCCTGACCGCTGGAAGGGCGGCGCCCGGCCTCCGAGGGCGGCGCGGCAGCCCATCCGGGCCTCGGATCGTGAACCGCCACGCAGGGTGCGGCCCGACTTGATAGGCAAGTGAATGTTTGCCTATCCTGGGGGTGTGGCCGACGACCTCTTCAAAGCCCTCGCCGACCCGACCCGCCGCACGATCCTCGACGAGCTCACCGAGAAGTCCGGACAGACACTGTTCGAGATCTGCTCGCGGCTGAGCATGAAGCATCAGCTCGGCATCTCGCGCCAGGGGGTCTCCCAGCACCTCGCCGTGCTGGAGGCCGCCGGGCTCGTCGAGACCAGGCGGGAGGGCCGCTACAAGTTCCACGACCTGAACACAGCCCCTCTGCGGCAGATCGCCGAACGGTGGCTCGTGCCCGACACATCCGGACCGGAGAAGAGCACCTCATGAAGATCCATCTGACCAGCGTCTTCGTCGACGACCAGGCCAAGGCCCAGCACTTCTACACCGAGATCCTCGGCTTCGTGACGAAGCACGACGTCCCGCTGGGCGAGAAGGACCGGTGGCTGACCGTCGTCTCGCCCGACGAGCCCGGCGGTACCGAACTCCTCCTGGAGCCCGCCGGTCACCCGGCCGCCAGGACCTACCGCGACGCGCTCGTCCAGGACGGCATCCCGCTGGCCCAGTTCGCCGTCGACGACGTCGAGGCGGAGTACGAGCGCCTGCGCGGCCTCGGCGTCCGCTTCATCCAGGAGCCCCTGAACATGGGCCCTGTCACCACCGCTGTCTTCGACGACACCTGCGGCAACCTGATCCAGATCGCGACGCAACCTCAGTAGGCGGTCCGTCGGCCGGCCCGACAGCGCGGGGCGTTCACCGGATGTCCGTACACCGCGCGGCGGAGCGCCCTACGCTGGGCCTCATGCCGACCCGGGTGCCGATCAGCGACGAGCTGCGTTCCGCGTTGGGCTCCCCCACGGAGGCCACCCTCCTGGACAGCAGCCCGCGCTCCCGGGTGTGGCGGGTCGAGCTTCGCGACGGTGGCCGGATGATCGTCAAGCAGATCACCGATGGCGGCGGAGGCGGTACCGGGCCCGACGGGGACGCGCGCTATGCGCGGGAGGTCGCCGCGCTGCGGCTCGCCGCACGGGCCACCCGTCCGACCGTCGCGCCCGCACTGCTCGGGACGGACCCGGCGTCCCGTGTGATGGTTCTGGAGTACCTGGACGACCTCGGCGGGGTCGACGACTGGCTACCGGGCTACGCCGAGTCCCTGGCCCGGCTGCACGCGCTCACCGGGCCGGCAGATGCGGGCACGCTCCCCTCCTGGTCCGGGCCGACGGCCGCCGACGCCGACTCCTTCCTCGCCCTCGCCAAGGCCCTCGACGTCCGTGTCCCACCCTCGGTGACGAACGAACTCGCCGGCCTGATCGAACGGCTCCGACCCGCGCCCCACCATGCGCTGCTGCACGGGGACCCCTGCCCCGGCAATGACCTGCGCACCGCCACCGGGGTCCGCTTCGTCGACTTCGAGCACGCGTCGCTGGGCAACGGCCTGGTCGAACTCGCCTACCTCCGTATCGGGTTCCCGACCTGCTGGTGTGCGATGTCGGTCACGGGTGCGCCGCTCGCGGAAGCCGAGGGCGTCTACCGTGCCACCTGGCGGAGCCTCACCGGCACCGACGTCCCCGGCGACCTCGCGGACGCCTGCGCCGGCTGGCTGATCCGTGGCGACGCACTCGTCGAACGCGCCCACCGGGAGTCGGTCGACCACCTCGCCCGGGTACCGGCGGAGGACTTCGAGTGGGGCTACGTATCCGCCCGGGAGCGCCTCGTCCACCGGCTCGGCGTGGTCGCCGGCATGACCCGCGACCACGACCGTCTGCACGCACTCGGTCACCTCAGCGCGGCACTGGCCGCACGCCTGCTGGAACGCTGGTCCACGCTGCGCCCGCTGCCCACGCAGGACACCCGCCCCTGGGACTGACGGCGTGGGTGATCAACGCCGCTCGTCGCCGGTCAGGCGTCCACGTGTCCGGCGATGTTCAGGATGTTGCCGTCGGGTGCGCGGACGAAGAACCGGCGCAGCCCCCACGGTTCGTCGGTGAGCGGGTGCACGATCTCGTACCCGCGCCGTCGCGCCTCGGCGTACGCGTCGTCGACAGCCGCACCGACCCTGACCGAGGCGACGGGATCCTGGGGCGCGGTGGCGTCGCGGGTGAGGAGCTGGAGTTCCGCACCTCCGTGGGGCGACCGGTAGCGGGCGACCCAGCCCAGGTTGAAGTCCTCGACGCTCAGGCCGAGGTAGCCGGTGTAGAAGTCCCGGGCGGCCGCGATGTCCGGCACGCGAAGATTCACTGTGATGCGGGTGGCTTCCATCATTGCTCCTCGAAGGCGGCTGGCTTGTCCCGTGGCGCACAGCCAGTGGCGCACTGTGCTCGCACTCCGCAGCCTGCCACCGCGCCACAGCCCCCGTGCCGCCAACGCGCGGGGGTGCCGCCACCATCGTGCCGGGCGGCCGGGGCGACACCGGCAGTTCAGGCTGCAGGCGGGGCGCCCGCCTCGGTTCGGGGCAGGTAGGCGCCCTTGGCGAGGATGCCGTCGATCTGCCGGCCTTCCGCCGTTGTCACGCGCCGATGGGGCAGCGGTACACCCACGATGTGTGCCAGGCGCCGGAGTTGGACATCGATGGCGGCCTCGCAGCTGACGCAGAAGTCGTCGGCGCCACGGCGCCCCTGGGACCAGCCGAGGAGCACCAGGGCGAGGGCGAGCGGGGCGGCCGGCCACCAGAGGACGGACACGGCCAGGTAGGGCAGGGCCCAGGCGACGCGGACGGTCGCGGCGGCGTAGTCGTCCCACGCGGCGGAGACGACCTTGGGGGTGCGGTCGCTGTGGAGTTGCCAGAGGCGGGGCCACACCCTGGCGAGGGATACGCCGTACTGGACGGCCACCCGCTCGTCCACGAGGGCGAAGCGGTCGCCGATCCAGGTGGCGCGGTGGGGCAGGTAGCGTTCCGGCGAGGCGTAGCCGCCGCGCCGGGCAGCGTCCAGGGCGAGCCGGCGGCGGCGCCTGATACCGGGGCCCATGAGGCGGCACAGGAGGGCGGACCTTCCTGTCCAGAGCCGGTTCACGACCAGGCTCGTCTCCCTGACGAGCACGGCAGTCACGGCGACTCCCGCGAAGAGCAGGCAGCCGACAACGACACCCTTGGTGCTCCGGGCCGTGCCGACGAGCGCGTCCAGGCGCCGGACCAGGACGTCGAGGTCGAGGGCGTGGGCCGCTCCGGAGGGTGCCATCGCCCAGGCGACGACCACGGTCGCGGCGAAGGGCACGCCCGGCAGGATCAGGAAGGCGAACCAGCGGTCGGCTATGCGTTTGCCGAGGTCGGAGAGGATGCCGTCCATCAGCCACCGTCCTCGGAGAGCATCGGGGTCCCGTCGAGATGGCAGCGCGGTTCCGTGGCGTCGGCGTTGCGCCCCCGTGCGGGGCAGCGGCCGTGCGGGCACCGGAATCCTTCGATGACGGGCCGCTCCTGCCAGGTCTCACCCGCCGGGAGTCCGGAGGCGCGGGATCCCTCGCGACGGAGCCGGAGTTCGCTCAGTGCGTCGGTGGCAGCCTTGCCCGCACGGACCTCGGCGAGCTCCCTGTCGAGGTCCGCCCGCCATCCGAACCGGTCGGCCTTCTGTCTGAGGTCGGGCAGGTTGGCGCACAGCCACCCGAGGGCCGCCTGTTCCTCGGTGGCGGCGGGTCGGGGGGCTTCGGCGTCGGGGGCATTGCGACGGGGGCGTCGCTGCCAGGGCAGGCGCACGCGGATGGGCATGCGAATCACTCCTCTACGGTCCGATGTGCAGCAGGGAAGACCAGACGTCGACGTCGCGCGGGGCGGCGCGGCGCAGGGACTGCGCGGCGTTGTGGACGGCCTCGGCAGCACGTGCGCCGTCAGGTGCGCCGTGCTCGGTCAGGGTCCGGTACACCTCCCGTGCCGCGTGGAGGGCCTTGTCGCTGTCGACCTCCCACAGAGTGCCCACGACGTGGACGAACGACTGGAGGTGGAGCAGGGCGGCCAGGTGGACGGCCTCGTCGTAGGCGCGCGGGTCCGGGGCGGCGGTGCTGCAGGCGGACAGGTAGCAGAACTCGGCGTCGTCCAGCCGGAGATCGGCCAGCTCCTCCAGCGAGACGACGCCGTCGGACACGGCCAGCCCGGAGGCGTCGGCGTGGCAGGCGAAGTGCACCCAGTGGGCGCCGCCCAGCTGCGCGAGGACGTCGGCGACGCGTGCGGGATTGAGCGGCACCGCGTCGGGGAAGCGCTGCAGGAACTCCTCGGCCTCCTGTTCCACGGCCGGCAGGTCGGGCTTGTCGGGGGTCCGGGTCGCGGCTACGACGAGTCTGCGGCGGGGCGCCACCACTCGCTCGGCCGACCTGATCAGTGCGCTGATGGTGGGGGTGTAGGAGGAGACGACCTCGTCGAGCAGGGCGGGGCCGCCGGGCCGGGTGTGGTGGCCCGCCGCGTGGAGGGGCAGGGCGGCCAGCGGTCCGGTCGGGCACCACCAGATGCGCCGCCCGGCCCGCAGGTGGGGGGTGACGGCGCGTAGCACGGGAACCGCCAGGTCGTCCCAGAGACGTGCGGATACGACGTTGAGTAACGCCTGGTGGCGACCGTCGGGGTCGACGGACTGCTCGGCCCATGCGACCAGTTCGCCGTATTCGAGCCTGTCGAGCGGCACGAGGACGGGTTCGCTGTCCGCGAGCAGGACTATCGCGTCGCACCGCAGCGGGCTCGCGTTGACCACGACGACGGGCCCGTTGGCGGCGGCTCCGGAGAGCTCGTGGTAGTCCCGCCGCCCGGCCGGTCCCAGGCGTGCGGAGAGTTCGTTCCACTCCCTGCCGAGGCGGATGCGTCGCTCCACGTCGGCCCCGCCTTCGTCGAGGTGCCATCGGGTCTCGTCGGGCACGTCGAGTTCGGCACGGATCTCGTCGAGGCGTCGCGCCAGGGCGGGGTCGGCGGTGCGGACCGCCTCGACTCCGTCCCGCAGCCGGGCGAGTTGGCCCCACATGACGGCGCGCCCGTGTTCCAGGATCTCGACCGCGTACTCCACCCGGCCGACGGCGATCGCGGCCGCGGCGGCTGCCGTCGACACCCCCTGCCAACGCCGGAGCAGCCACCGCTGGTCGTCGCGGCGCAGTCCGATCCACGCCAGCTGGGGCAGGAGTTCGACCGCTGCCCCGTAGCCCTCGACGGCCAGGGCTCCTCCGGCGCCGAGTTCACCGAGGTTCATGGCGGCGGCCAGCCGCGCCTGCAGCGGCGAGGAGGTGCTGCCGGCCGCCTCTCGAAGGCAGTCGGCGGCTGCGTCGCTCCTGCCGGATGCGGAGAGCGCTCTGGCGTGGACCATCAGGCACGCCGCATGCCACGGGTGACCGGGCCCCTTCTCGTCCACGAGACGTGCGGCCAGCTCCTGGGCCTCGGCCAGGTCCCGTCGGTCCCCGTCGCGGGCGAACCGTTCGAGGAGCGCCCGGACCGTGTCGGGGTCGGGCGCGGCGCGTCGGCCTGCCCGGATGGCGGCGGCCAGCGCCCCAGGGTCCGCCGTGGCGCGGTAGAGGAGCAGCTCCAGCTCGCTGACATGGCCGTGCACCCGGTTCGGATACCGGCGGCCCACGCGCCGTACGAGGGCGAGCGCCCGGTCCAGGTCGGCGGGGTCCCCGCGCAGTTCGTAGCGGTGTCTGAGCGCCCAGGTCAGGTTCAGACAGACGAAGGACCATCGGGCGAAGGTGAACCAGAACCAGGGGCGGGGTTTCGCGGCGAGCCGGTCGAGAACGGCGATCGCACGGTCCAGGTTGACCACTGCCCCGGTCCACTCGTAGCGGAGGACGAATGCCCGTGCCACGTTCGTTTCGAGCGCCGGCCATCCCAGGGCGAGGATGAGCCGGTCGATCGAGTGCCGGGGCGGAGCGCCGAACGCGGTGGGGCCGTCCCTCAGCAGGTCGTCCAGCGCGGCCGTGTCGTTCCCCCGCTCCGCCAGGAGGTTGATCAGCGCCTCCGTCCGCATGAACCAGGCTATGGAGGCGAAGTCGCGGGTGCCGGAAAGCCGGAACCGTTCGGCCTGCTGTACGACCCTGCGCAGGGCGTCCTGCCTCCCGGGGCCGGCCGCGTGGCGGTCGGGTCGGGCTGCCACGGCGCGGATCGCGATGACCAGCAGTCCGAGCATCCGGTCCGCCCACCACGGGACGAACGCCAGCACGGCCGGCACCAGTACCTGGACGCCGAAGGTGACGCCGAGGAAGTTCGCCGTCGTCCGGTCCGACAGGAGGTCGTCGAAGTCCTCGCTCTCGGGCAGGAAGGGCACCGTGACCGAAAGCCCCAACATGCCCAGCACAGCGAGGAACTTGAGCGGCATCGCCACCGGCTGCCGGACGAAGGCGAGATAGGCGTGCCCCACCAGTCGCCGGTGTGTGACGGTCCAGCTCACCGCGAAGACGAAGAACGCGAAGCAACCGGCCCCCAACAGGGGCAGCCCGTACGGCATCAGCGGTGAGTCGGGCGTGTACCGGTGCAGCTCGTACGTGGTGAGATCACGCCAGGCGGCCAGACCTGGGTCGTAGACGGCGTTGTGCTCGACGTCGTAGACAGGCTGATCATGCGGGCCGAACCGGAAGAGCCGGTGCTGCGCCACCTGGTGCCCCCAGCGTGCGCCCACCGTGGCGGCGACCGCCGCCAGAGCCCACACCGCGATCCGCCGCTTCCCCCATGCCATCGCACAGAGAATACGCCTCGCCATGATCGTTTGTTTCCCGGGGAGTTGTCGGCACCGGGCGGCAGGATGCCGTGCCACGACCGCACCGATCAGTGAGTCGTGGACGCTCATCGAGAACTGGCTCGCCGAGCACGCCCCGGCGACCAACGCCGCGCCCGTGGTGGACGAGGAGCAGAGACTGCGCCGGGACTTCGTACCGCTGCGCGGTGACCGGCCTCCGCATCGGTCGTGACACCGCAGCGGAGGCCGGCGGAGCAGCGTCGGGCCGGGGTGATCACGTACCCGTCGGCTTCCGCCGCCCGGACCGGCGTGTACGACGGGAGGCGGGCGCCCGTCGTAGGCTGAATCTCGCACGAGAACGGACAGGAGGCTCAAGTGGCCGGGACGACGGTGGCCGAGGTGATGGCCGAGCTGGCCGAGCTGGAGGACCCGAAAGCGCGCGCGGTGAATGAGAAGCACGGTGACGATCACGGTGTGAACCTCAGCAAGCTGCGCGCCCTCGCGAAGCGGCTGAAGACGCAGCAGGATCTCGCGTGCGGGCTCTGGGAGACGGGTGACACCGCGGCGAGACTGCTGGCGATTCTGATCTGCCGCCCGAAGGCGTTCGAGCGCGACGATCTGGACGCCATGGTGCGCGAAGCGCGTACGCCGAAGGTGCACGACTGGCTCGTGAACTACGTGGTGAAGAAGAACCCCCGTTCCGAAGAGCTGCGCCTGGCCTGGTTCGCCGATCCGGATCCGGTGGTCGCGAGTGCCGGCTGGGCACTGACCACCGAACGCGTGGCGAAGAAGCCCGAGGGCCTCGACCTCTCAGGACTGCTCGACATCATCGAGGCAGAGATGAAGGACGCCCCGGATCGCCTGCAGTGGGCGATGAACCACTGCCTGGCTCAGATCGGGATCGAGCACCCCCAGCACCGCGCCCGTGCGATCGACATCGGCGAGCGTCTCGAAGTGCTCAAGGACTACCCGACGTCCCCGGGCTGCACGTCGCCGTTCGCGCCCGTCTGGATCACCGAGCTGGTCCGCCGACAGCACGCGCGGTAGGACGGTTCGAACCTGGGGCGGGACCGGGCTGAGCCCGCGCCGCGACTGGGGGGCACCCTCAGGTGCCACTGAGCGGTGAGCCCCATGCGCGGTCGTGGTGGGCTCTCCCCCTCAGATGCGTGATCAGCAGCTCCGCTGTGTCCGGGGCGGTGGTTCGGGGGGCGCCCGTCGCGGTCAGGGCGGCACTGAGCCGCGCCTGCGCCGAATCCGGGAAGTGCATGTCGTGGAGAAGGGGAAGGCCCAGCAGGAGTCGGGCGGAAGGCTCCTGGACCCCTTCGGCCGCGGGAGCGGGGTTGTCAGCGATGCGGACCAGCTCGTTCCAGGTGAGCCCGGCCCCCGAGAACCCTCCTTCCCAGGTGGCGATCTGCTGTGCGGAGCTCCGCCCCGGGTGAGTGAGGAGGTAGTCGATGCCGTAGTCGCCGACCATGTTTCGGTAGACCACCACGACTCCGGAACCGTCTGCCGAGGGCAGCCGGAACACCGGCCAGCGTTCGGGATCGAGGAGGATCTCGGACAGGGCATCGGCATCGGCGCCGTCGTCGCCGAACCACTCCGGAACGGGACTCTCAGCGCCTGGTACGTCGACACACATAGCCAAGAGGTAGTTCGACCAGAAGCCCGGTCGAGCAGGCAGTGACTCCCCCGCAACCAGCGGGCCGTAGTCGTATCCCTTGATCAGCACCCTGCAAGGGTGCCACCAACCACTGACACAGCCCGGTCCCGGGGATGCGGCACAGCCAGGTGCGGCAACCGCATGGCAAGACCGCACGGTTGACCGCGCCCACTCCCCCGCCTCACCAGCAGACGCCGAACCGTCCGGTCGCGACAAGGCTGCCTCGTAGCGATCGATGACCGGGGCCCCACGCCCCGGTCGCAACAGTCCATTCGAGGGCCTAGGCTCGTAAACATCGGGATAAGTATCGAAGGCGCAAGGGTGCCGGGCCGCGTTTCACCGAAACCCCCTTCGTTTCCTGTCGAAAGGCATCCCTCCCCTTATGCATGCGTAGTGTCCATGGATCTGCCCCTCGAGGTCGATTCCCCCGCTGCACCGGGATGAGCGAGGTCCCATGCATCAGAGCGTTCGTGACTATTGGATTGCGTTCAACGACCCGCTCGAAGGACGCGTCGACTTCATGTACCTGGACCAGAAGGGCTGGGTGAGCACCGGTATCGGCAACAAGATCGACGAAACGGTGCAGGAGAACTCTCCTCCGAGCCACGCGGAGCGTGAGGCCTCACTTGCCGCGGCCAACGAGCTCGGGTGGCAGGTGGGAAGCGGCGGACCCGCTGCCACGCAAGAGGATGTCGCCTCTGCATGGGACGCAGTCAAAGCCCGCCTCGACCTGGCACCCCACGGACATCGGGCGTTCGAAGGACTGACCGGTCTCCGACTGGACAACAGCGAGATCGACCGCCACGTATACGCGAAGCTCGACCAGATGGAGTCCTTCCTCATCACGCGCGCCCCCTTCGCCCAGTTCTCCACCTGGTCGGCCAACGCACAATTGGCAACCCTCAGTATGTGCTGGGCACTGGGGCCCAACTTCCATTTCCCTCTCTTCGAAGGGTGGGTGGCAGAACGCGACTGGAATGCCGCCGCAGAAGAGTGTCATTTCACGCCGGATATCGGCACCATCAGGATCCGGAACATGCTTGACCGGTCCCATTTCCTGCTGGCCCGAATCGTCGAGGACCAAGGGCTGCCCGGTGAGCAGATGGCCCTGTATCTTTCCGACGCCTTCGGCGTGCAGGGCGCGCTACTGGTTCTGGGCTACAAGCCCGGACTTCAGGACGGTGACGACGGGCCCAACACACAGGGCGCCGTCATGTCTTTCCAGGGCGACAACGGACTCGACCAGAACGGGGCGTTCAACGACCCGAACACCGTGAGCGCTCTGGGCGCCCGGCTCGCAGAGCTGGGCTTCACGGTGCTGTGAGCCCGAAGGTGATGGGAGGACCTGGCATGACCGCCTTCGACATCGATGTGTCCAGTCCCTTCTCCGGGGGTTTCACCGGTGGGCTCGGCGGCCCTCATGTGGGTACGCACGCGCCACCGGCTGAGTGGTACATCGAGTACGGGATGGACCTGGGTGCGCAGGAGGGTGCGGAAGTCCGTGCCGCCTTCGACGCCCATCTCACCGTCTTCCATCCCCATGACCCCGCCACGGACACGCCCAAGATCTACGGGGCTCAGATCTTCATGCGATCTCCGAACGACATGATGGGCGGCTTCTACACCCACCTCAAGGACGTACCGCCCCACCTGACGACCGGCACCCCGGTCGGCCGGGGCGAAGTGCTCGGTTCGGTGCTCCGTTTCGACGGCACCGCGTCGCATCTCCACATGGCGATGGTCGAGATCGTCGGCGGCGCACCGGGTGGCTCGTACCAGGGGGTCGACAACCTGTACGACTTCTTCCAGACTTCGGCCAATTCGGACACCGTCACCCCCGTCTCGTTCATGCAGGACGGATCGCCCCCGGTCCTGGGGGCGGGCGGCCCGACGGTCATTCATCTGGCCACGATGGTGGGCGTTCAGCAGGGTCTGGCCGTACTCGGATACGACCCCGGGGCGATCGACGGCCTGGACGGGCCGAACACCCAGGCTGCGGTGCAAGCCTTTCAAGGTGATCAGGGTCTGCCGCAGGACGGGCAGTACACGCCCGAGACACTCGCCGCGCTGGCAGCCGCCCTGACGGCGCAGGGTTACCTGGTCGACGGGCCCTGACCTGTGTCATCCGACGGGCCCTGACCTGTGTTTCACGGGTCCCCGCAAGCGAAGGCGTTCCCCACGTGACGTCACGTGGGGAACGCCTTCGCACGCAGGGGAGCCAGCTCAGCCCCTTCCGTACCTCCGGGGGTCCTGCTCCGGAGGTACGGCCTCTGCCGGCGGCTCGTCGCCGGTAGGAGCCTTCTCAGGCGTTTGTCCCTCCTGCCGCTTCTTCATCTCCTCAGCGCTCTTCTGTGCCGCCTTCAGGTCCTGCTTCGGGTCGACTCCGGGTTCTTCCTTTGGCTTCGCCATCAGGGACACTCCTTCTGCCGGTCGTGTTTCAACTTTCAGAGTTCCTGGCCCAACAACTCTTGATTTTAGTCACTATGACTCAAGAATTCGCGTCGAAGGTTTCCTGGAATTTCGCTTGATCAATCGTTCCTGCACTGCCCCGCACAGGTGACAATCCGTGTCCTGCGGCAGCCGTTCCCCTCATATCCGGAGACATCAGGTGAACTTCTCCGTGTGAATCTGGACGACGTAGTTCGATGCGAGATCCATCCGACCGTGGGCATCGCCCGCGTCGGCAACAGCCCGACGGAGTTCTTCGTAGGTCCCGAGCGCCCGGGAGTTCCGGCGCAGCCCGACGGAGGCTTCAAGGACACCGCCGGACGTGTGAAGCGGCAGGCGGCGCGTTTCCGCGTCTACGGCTACGACGCGGACGGCGATGTCGTCGGTGAGCTCACCTCCGCGCACGCAGAGATCTCCTGGACGGCCGAACTCGCCAACTCCAAGGCAGAGTGGTTCAAGTTCCTCGGTCGCCACCACGATGAGCAGGACCAGGGCAATTCCGACGGCGAAAGCCGCGATCCCAGGACGCGCCGCAACCAGGCAATCGATGTCGACGAGCCCGATGCCCGCGCCCGTCTGGTCATCAGGCCCGGTCCCCGTACCGTGAGCGGCCCCGATCAGGACGGCAGCGCCGGCCGATTCGACACCGGTGCCTTTCTGGGCAAGCAGGTGCCCCTTGGCGAACTGCGTACGGACGGCGACGGCCGCCTGCTGGTCCTCGGCGGATTCGGTGACTCCGGCACGACGGAGGCGGACAATCCCATCACCGACTACGCCAACAACGACTTCTGGTACGACGACGTCTCCGACGGTCCGGTGTCCGCCCGGGTGACACTGCGTGGTGGCAGGCGGACGCTCCAGGTACAGCCGGCGTGGGTCATCGTCGCGCCACCCGACTTCTCCCCGCACACCGTCAACCTTGTGACCCTCTACGACGTGGTCGCCGAGACCCAGGCTTCCAGGCAGTCCGAGGACGTCTCGTTCACCTGGGACATCCATCCGATCCTGCGCCGTATCAGCGACTACCAATGGGTCAACGCGGCCGCGCTCCGGGGTCACGGTGAAGGCGAGCCCGGCCACTTCGTCGATCCGGCGCTCCTGCGGCAACTGGCGTCGAACGGTCCGGAGAGCGCAGATCTGCGGAGCACCATCTTCCGGAGGCTGCGCGAGCCGGGGGCGAACGTGGCCGAGGCGACCTCGGAGTACATGCCGCAATTCGCGGGGGACGACGGAGAGCCGGTGGACGGCCGACCCGAGACGTGGATGTCACTGCTGCCGGGGCAGTACGAGCGCATGAGGCGCTGGGCGGAGGGTGACTTCGTCGCGGACTGGACCGGCTCGGCCCCGGAACCCCTGGAACCCACCCTGTCGCAGGAGCCCCACGCCCTGGTGCGCGCGGCTCTGGAGGCGTGCACAGGAGGCCCGTTCTATCCCGGCATCGAAATGACCTACATCGCCCAGCGCCCGGATACGTGGTCGGGCCCGTTCCGTCTTCGCCAGGATCTGATGGCCGGCGATCTGACCAGACACATGGCCCTGCCGTGGCAGGCCGACTTCTACGAATGCCATACGCACTGGTGGCCGGCCCAACGACCTGACGACGTCTATCCCGAGTCCCACTTCCACGCGCTGATCCGGTCCGCGGGCGAGCAAGGGGCTTCGGTCACCGGCCCGTTCCCCTACCGGCGCCCGTGGGCCCGCGGAGTGGGACAGCAGGTGGTCCACAAGCCCAAGCTGCCTCGCGGCGCGGGCGAGAGCGACACGGCGTACGAGAAGCGGGTGGCCGATGCGTGGAAGAGGATCCGCGAGCACGCGGGCGCAAACGACATGGTCGAGCAATGGAACCGGCTGGGATTCGTCGTGGCCCGGCAGTCCCCGGACGGCAGCAGGGCGCTCGTCGAATCGGAACGGTCCCACCATGTGGGCCTGAGCCACCGTGACTGGTTCTACACACTCCAGCACCCCGACCGCTTCCCCGAGCAGGTCAAGACCTCACGAGCGTTCGTGCACACCGTTCTCAGAGCCGCCGTCGCGGCGCAGCACAGCCCCTCCGCGCCCCAGACCCTGCGCCCCTTCCGATACACCCGGGAGAACCTGGAGGAGCGGCTCGACCTCATCTACACCGGCCTGGCGCAGGATGCCGAGGCGTACGATCCCGCCGACCCGGACATCGAGCCGGTCTTCCGCACCCGGGATTCGGTCGTCGAACGACTGAAACAGATGGCACCGTTCAACCTTCTCGACGGTGTCTGGCTGCGCTACGTCACCGAGGGCAAACCCATCGACGACGTGCACGCCCTGCTCTTCTCGATCTGGAAGGAGGAGGTCGGCGACGGGAATCCCGCCCTCAACCACTCGAATCTGTACCAGACCCTGCTCCAGCAACTGGGGATCTACCTTCCGCCCGTCGACTCCTACGCATTCGCCGCACGAACCGACATCCTCGACTCCGCCTATACGGTGCCGGCGTTCGAACTGGCGATCTCCGCCCATCCCGAGACCTTCTTCCCCGAACTCCTCGGGATGACGCTGTTCCTGGAGTGGGAAGTCATGGGTGTCCTCCCCACGGCGAAGCTGCTGGAGCACCACGGAATCGACTCCCGGTTCTTCCGCATGCACATCGGCATCGACAACGCCGCCGACGGCCACGGCGCACTCGCCCGCGACGCCGTGATGCACTCGCTCGACCAGTTGCACACGCTCGGCGGTGACGAAGCGGTGCAGCGACAGTGGGAGCGCATCTGGAACGGTTACGTCGCCTTCCAGATCACCGGCAACCTCGGCGAGGAACTGGTCGCCCGGCTGAAAGCGCCGCCCACCGCGGAGGAACGGCTGATCCGCATCATCCAGGACAAGGCACCGCGGGCCGCGCTCAACCATGAGAGGAAGAAGCTCGCCGACAGCTACCTCAACGACTGGTTCGCCGATCCGGAAGGGCTCCTGGCCGCATTGAGCGAATCCGAGTGGATCACCCGGGGCGATCCCGACGACAGCAGGTTCTTCCGACTGCTCGGCTGGGACGGCCCGATGTACAAGGTGTTCGACGAGGAGGAGACCGAACTCTGGCGTGAATGGATCCGCTCACTCGCCGAAGAACCCGCGCAGGAGCGAACCTACTCCCCCCTCGAGTCGATGGTTCTGCTGGCCGACGCGGTGCGCGCACGGCCGGACGGTTTCCTGTCCGCCGACGCCACCCTTGTGGGACCGCAGCCGGGGAATCCGGACCAGATCGTCGAGAGGCCCGTTGCCTGGTGGTCCCTCCAGCCCGCCTCGGCTCTGCTCGCCGCTGTCGCTCACCCGGCAAACGCCACCGCGCGCGCGTCGTCGGACGGGGCCGAGGGCGGCCTCGCAGCAGGCCGGGAGTTCATCGACGAGTTCTTTGCCAGGGCGGACCACTCGCGACTGGCGAACGATCTGCCCGTCACCAAGGCTGTCAGGGACATCGTCGGAGACTGGGTCGACGCCGGTTGTCCCCTGCCCGATACTGCGGCACCGACCAGCAGGGTGAGCCTGTCCACCACGCAGTCGGTCACCGATTTCGACAGCCCCTTGAGGCTGCGCATTCACGGTATGGGCACGATCCATTGACGTCGCGGCGCAAGGGCGCCGACGTACTGGTCGCCGGAGCGGGCCCGGCCGGTTCGGCCGCTGCGCTTGCCCTGGCGACCGCAGGTGCCGATGTCGTCCTCGTCCATAGGGATCGCCCTTCCCAGGTGCACGTGGGGGAAAGTCTGGCGCCCACCGCACGCCCTCTGCTGGAACACCTCGGCATCCTGGACAGGGTCACGGCGCACGGCCACCGGCCGTGCTACGGCAACCACTCCGCCTGGGGACAGGACACCCTCACAGCATCGGACTTCATCGGCGGCCCCTACGGATCGGGCTGGCATCTCGACCGGCCGCTCTTCGACAGGTCGATGCGGGAAGCCGCCCAGGAGGCGGGGGTGAGCCTGCACAGCGGCAGCGTCACCGCGGTGGTTCCCGCCGGGGACCTGTGGCGGGTGACGGTAACCGGCTCCGAAGTCGTCGCGCCCTTCCTGGTCGACGCCACGGGGGCGGAAGCCCGCGTCGCCCGCCGGCTCGGGGCCCGCGTCCTGCCGACCGACCACCTCGTCGCCGTGGCCGCCGTGCTCCCCGGATCCGGCCCTCAGGGGGGCACCGCGCCGTGCGACACCGAACGCGTGTCTCTCGTCGAGTCCACCGCCTTCGGCTGGTGGTACACCGCGCCCCTGCCGTCCGGACACCACATCGCCATGGCCGTCACCGATCCCGATCTGGTCGCACGCGCGGGGCTGCGCACGCCGGCCGGCTGGTCGGATGCTCTCGCATCGACCCAGCACGTGGGCGCGCGCCTGGCGGTGCGCGGCACGGGGCCACCGCAGAGGCTCTCCGTGCTTCGTGCCGGTACGTCACGTGTATCACCGGCCGCAGGCCCTGGCTGGGTGGCCGTCGGCGACGCGGCAACGGCAACCGACCCCATTGCCGCACGCGGCATCACCACGGCCCTGGCGACGGGCATTGCCGCGGCTTCCGCGCTCACGGCCTTCGCCGACGGCGACGGACACGCCCTTGACCGCTACGCCGATCTCACGTCCGCGGTGCACGCCGAGTTCCTTCGGGCACGGACGGTCTGCTACCGGGCCGGACGCCGGTGGGACACGCCCTTCTGGACACGGCGTACGGACTGCCGGAGCCTCACTGGGGAGGAACGGGTTGCAGACGCCATGCCTGGTTCTTGGCGTTGAGACAGTCCCACTGCTCCAGGTAGGCGCCCGGCAGGGGCGTCGTCAGCTTCGGGTTGTGGGCGGTCAGGCACTTGTCACTGTGGCGTGCGCGCAGATCCCAGAAGGTGTCTCCTCGGCTGACCAGGTACCAGATCTGATTGTCCGTCTCCTCGCAGGGCTCCATGAGGATTCTGGCCCCGTTGTCCTTGGCCGCTCCAGCCACAGTCAGGCAGAGGCCGCTCGCGCGGTCCTTGATCTGGAAGGCGTTCGCCAGGGCCACGCTGTCGCCGGAGCGCTGGAATTCGAACTGCTGGCTCTCCTTGGCCGCCTCCTTCACGACCTCGGCCCCCTGACCGGTCTCCAGCACCTGCCCCTCGGCGTCGATCACCAGGTCCGGCGCCTCACCCTCGGCGGGGCCGGACGGAACGGGCGGACGGACGGCGACCGTGTAGGCCTGGCCGGGGTGGAGGAACGGATTCGTGTTGGACCCGTCCGACCGGGTTGTGGCCTTCCAGTGGTTCGGTGCCTCGGCGTTCTCCTGCGCGGTCGCGCTCCGGACTTCGACCGTGACGCAGATGAGGTCCGCCGGAGTCGCCAGCCGCCACACGTATCCCTCAAGGCACGTGTTGGGACCCCAGGGGCCTCCTTCGGGGTTGCGCCGGGCCTCCGCCTGACTGTTGTCCTCGGCGGCCTGCTGCTGGACTTCGGGCGGGACGCAGACGCGGTCACCGGGGGTCGCTCCCCTCCACACGAATCCCTCGACGCATGCCTCGGGATCGAGTGGAGCCTGCGCCGTTGCGCCCTGTGTGGTGCCGAGGCCGACAGCGCCTGCCATCAGGCCGGATATGAGCAGAACGAATGTCTTGGTCACGGCCCATCTCCTGGAGAATCACGCTGCAGTCATGCCGGTGTCCGGCCGCATGAGCGCGAGGTGGTTGGCATGGAACTCGTCACGGACCCGGTCAATTCGCCTCGCCCTTCCTCATCGTCGGCCGACCCTCAGGTGACCGGGGTGATATGCAGGTTCTTCCCCACGACCGACTCCCAGGGCGAGAACTCTCCCGTCCCCTTGGTCGCGACGTTGCGCCGCCGGTACTCGAATTTGGGCTGGTCCGGATGCAGGTCCGCGACCAGGTCCGAGAATCCGAAGGGGATGTCGATGCTCGCCTCGGGTGTGTCGCGGTTGAGGCTCACGGTCACCGCCTCGGAGGTTCCACGCTTCACCTCGACGTCGATGCCGAACACGTCGGCGAGTTCTGGGGGCAGGCTCTCCGGGTGCTTGAGCTGGTAGCTGCTGACGTCCACTCTCGCCACCAGCCCGGTGGAGGTGCCCAGTTCGTGGACACGCTCCAGCATCACCGCGGGGTCCAGGCGCACGGTCACTCCGGTGAAGTCGAGGGCCAGGGAGCTCACGAGGCGGGGATCGACGGGTGTCGACTCGGTCTGTGTGAGTCGCACGAGCACCTCGCCGTTTCCCACCTGCGGGTTGGCCGGAGGCTGGAAGGCGGGGGCTCCCGCAGCGGCGGCCGGCGCCGATTCGGGCGGAGGCTGCACGGGAGGCGCACTGGGGAGACCTACCGAGAACGCGGTGGGTGCGGCTGCCGCGCGAGCGTGGTCCACAGGCACACCGGTCAGCGGGTCGACTACGAGAAGTGCGGCCATCACGCCGGCCACATCGGCCTGAACGGCGCACGGACTTCGGACCTTCGCGTAGAACGGCGGTGTCCATCCCGTCGGCCATGTGGCGGGATCGGGGAACGGTGCAGTGATCTGCTCCGTCGTGAGGAACCCGTCGTCCGGGCGGTCAAGGCGTATCTTCACCGGCACTTCGCGGCGGGCCAGGGCCGCCTGCTCGTCGGACGAGGTCCGCAGATCGAGCATCACCCGCCCCTCGACTCCGGTCGCCGCCCCGGTGGCCGGAGCGAGCAGCCTGGCAAGCAGCGTGTAGAACTCCATCGAGCAGTCGAGTACGAGCTCGAAGCCGCGGGCATCGACCTGAGTCGCTCCGCCTTCCGAGCTCAGGGCCTTGCCGCCCAGGTCCCGCAGCCATGACGACTCGTCGAAGGTGGCGCCCGAGTATCCGCCCATCACGAGCTGCGGGTAGGAGACCCCCTCCAGCTCGGTGATCGTCGTGCGCAGCTTCTCCAGCTCCTGCGGCTCCAGCCAGGGCACCAGCTTGAAGCGCACGCGCACCTTCCACGCCTCTGCCGGGCCTTCGGTCTCGCCGGCTCCGGCCTCGCGTACGAGCAGCACGCTCATGGCGGGGGTGCCCCGCTCCACGTCGAAGGCCAGCCGGTACTCGTGCGGGAGGACGAAGTACTGGTTGGGCAGCGGCGACACCTGCCACAGGCCGGCTCCGCTGTCGACCCACACGTTGTCCGGGTCCATGCCCTCCTGCGTGTCGGCACCGCTCTTGAAGTTCCAGTGGTAGTAGATCGGCCGGTTGGGCTTGTCGGACACCGGCAGAAAGGCCGGGACCCCTCCCCCGCCAGGTCCCAGCAGCATCGAGGCACTGCCCACGTCGAGCAGCTCCGACATCGAGGCGTGGGCCTGCTCGCTCTGCAGCTGAGCCATGCGATAGGCCTGTTCGTCGGAGCCTCCGCTCGCGCGGAACCGCTCCATCTCCTCACGGCGTGCCTGCTCCTCGGCCTGCAGTGCATCCTCCTCCTCGGGAGTGAGCTCCACGGCGCTCTGGTCGCGGTAGTAGACCGTTCCGCTCACGACGACGGCCGCGTTCATGTCGGTGCGCAGTGCGTCCGCCATGACGGCGGCGTCCACGGGAACGGCAAGTGCGAGGCGGCGCATCACTCCGGCGTCGGGCGGCGGCAGGTCGGTCACCGAGAAGGTGGCCGTGGACTCCGACGCCGTCGCGGTGAGGAGCGCAGTGATGTCGCTCACCGGCAGTGGCTGCGCGTCCTTCGGTGCCCCGGCCGGCCGGACCAGGTCGATCCAGACCAGCAGGCTCCACTGGCCGGTGTCGTCCGCTTCGAGGAACACCGCGGGTGTCTTGGATCTCTTCGACCGGGTGGGCAGGGTCGCGACGGGCACGAAGAAGGCGGAGCCGTCGGCGCTCCGGAGCACCTCCCCGGACTCTGTCGGCGCGGATTGCAGGACCGGGATCCGTTCGGCGGGCAGTTGTGCCTGATGGGCGATCACATCGCCCAGGAGACCGGGCTGGAAGGTGTCACCGGCCTCGGTCGTGTTCGGCGCGGAGGCTGCGTCCGTCAGCCCTGGATCCAGCTGGAGTGCCTGCAGATTCGAGACGTTGACCTCGTCATTCATGACACCGCTCCCTCTGCGCCCGGATCCGTCACAGTTCGACGACGAGCAGTTCGTCCCTGCTGGATGTGACGGGCACGGTCTTGCGTGTCCCGTCCACGCCGTAGCCCTCCACCTCGTACGTGTAGGTGTCGGCCTTCGGGTCCTTCAGCGCGACCTTCCAGGAGGCGTTCTGGCCCGCGTTGGCGGCGGTCAACTGAACGACTTCGTCCTGCACTTCGTGTGTGGCCGGGTCCTCGTACCGCAGCTTGACGACGACGAGCTTCCACTTGGCCATGTCCAGCGCCGCGGCTGTGACCGACACGTCCATCAGCGAGCTCTTGACCTCTCCGACCAGCACGGTTCCCTCCTGGCCCACCTGCCACTGGCCTGGAGTCGTCGTACCGTCGACGTAGGTGATGTCGGCCTTGTACTGGAACTCACGCTTCTTCCCATCGGGCAGGTCGACCTCCCAGCGCCACGGTTCGGTGTTGTTGGCGAAGACGTGGGTGGCCTCCGTGTGGTGCGCGGAGGCCTCGTCCGCGTACTTGGCGGACAGCACGATCGACTGGAGCGGCGGGAAGAGACCCTGCGGCACGAACGTCGCCGACATCCGGTCCTCGAACGGTGCGTCGACCAGCAGCCGGGCCGAGGAGGTGCGCTCGGGCCCCGCCTTGAGGCGGCTGCCGTTCTTGAGCAGGAACTCGCAGGTGTACTCGTACTCGTGGGTGGCCTGCCCACCGGTGTAGCTGAACCACGCACCCTCCGGAGCCGCCTCGGTGAGCACGAGCGTCTCCTTCGCCGAGGGCAGGGACACGCCCGGCAGGCTGAGATCGACCTGGATCGACTGCACCGCCGCCCAGGGCACGGTGCCGGCCACGACCTTGACGTCGACGCACCCGAGGCGGTCGTAGCCGATGATGAGGCTCTTCTCGCGTGTGGGCTGCGGGGGAATCGCCGTCGATTCCTGAGATGCCTTGTAGTGCAGGCGGCTGGAGTAGTTGAAGGTGTCCTTGGGCGCCCCCTGGGCGTCCTTGGCGAGGGTCGTGCGGAAGTAGAACTTCTCGTCGCCCTTGACGAAGTCGTACGTCTGCGAGAAAGCCTTGACCGCTCCGGTCTTGTCGTCGGTCTGGTTGTAGTCCAGCGTCACCTGGATGCCCGCGATCGGGTCGTTCGCGAAGTCCGCGGTGACACGTACCGGCACCTGGAGGGTGTGGAAGATCGGCGTGTTGAGGTCCGCCGTGACGAAAGCCTTCTCGAGCTGTGCCTGGGTGACCATGGCCACCAACGCCGAATTCGGGTACGTGGCGAACGGCCTGGCGATGCTTCCGTTGAACGTCATGCCGAAGTCTCGTTCGTCGCCCTGCTCGAACTCCTTGAGCCACAGCTGGTTGCCGCCTGCGACGGGCGGGGCGGGCGGGCCGGGCGGCTTGAAGTTCTGCATCGGGTCGGTTCCCAGCTTCTCCTTGTCCAGCTGACCGTTGATGACGGGCTGGCAGAAGATGCTCTTGAGGTACGTCTGCGTGACCTCGAGTACGAAACTCTCCAGTTGTTCGCGGAACTTGTCGTCGCCCGCCGCGAAGTCGAACTTGGTGTACTCCACATGGAGACTTCCCGAGATCTCCTTGAGCTGCTTCAGACTGGACACCTGGGGAAATGTCCGGACCGGAGTGCCGTTCACGGACTCGACGATGGGAGTGTGTTCCTTGATTTCCTTGAAGACATTGTTGGCGTCCCCAGTGACCGTGACCGTGATCGAGGGAACGCGGGCGACGAACTGCAGGGAGTAGGCCACATGCGCGGGGAGCTTTCCCGTGCTGATCGTTTCGCGGAACAGCCGGATGCCTTCCTGCCCCATGGCGATGGTGAAGCTCGATACGTTCGAGCCCGTCAGCGACGGCTTGGTCTTGTTGTCCCCCGGCTTGATGAACGTCGGACCGAGTGCCGAGGGCAGACAGAACTGGACTTCTCCGTCGATCCATGTCGGATAGGCGACCTTGGGCTCGCCCCCGACCGGCTGACGCCACTCCGTGGTGACCTTCCCGTCGACCGCCACCGGCCGCACGAGTTTCAGCGCCCCTGACAGCACCTGGGCACGCAGGTAGTCGACGATCTTCTTCTGGTCCTCCTGATCCACGGTGCACTCGATGGTCATGGTCAGCAGCCCGCCCTCGGTCTCGCCGACCGGCAGTGCGGTGTCGATCCCGGCCATGAGACTCAGGTCCCTGGCGAAGGCGAGGATCGACAGTTCGGGGTCGCCGTCGGGCCTCATCGACGGACGCACACGCTGGGGGACCATCCAGAACTGCAGTGCGTCCTCGTCGTCCTGATAGATGTCCACGTGGCTCACATCGGGAACCACGAACTTGTTCAGCAGGTTCAGCATGGCGTCTCCCAGGGCGTCTGGTTCACGCGGGCGGCAGCTGGCACATCGTCAGCAGGAACTGTGTCGAGGTGGTCCGAGCAGACAGGGGCAGACCAGGACCATGAGCGCCGGAAGCCGCAGCACAAGCGTCCACCTCTTCCCGTACGTACGGGCGAAGTTCACTGATCTCGCCTTGTTGCCATAATCACTGTAAGGGCTAATTCATCAGTTTTCATGCCGAGTTCGACGCTTTCGTTCGGTATGCTCGGCAGGTTCGGCTCGCCTTCTCCCTCGACGTGCGGTTCACGCGGGCGGCAGCTGGAGAACGACCACCGGATCGACTCCGGGCGTCTCGGGCGTGGTGCGATGGCCACCGCTTCGCATGTAGAAGGTGGATGTGACGGTGTAGCCGCTGTGCGCCCCGGCGTCGTCCTTCGACAACGGCAGACGCCACGAACCACTGGTCGGCTGCCCGGGGGCGAACATCAGCTCCTTCGTGTCCGCCTCCCCGCCGGATGCCCGGTTGCTCAGAGTGGTCTTCACCAGCTTGACCACGGAGAAGTCGATGAGATCGGCCATCACCGTCACGTCCAGCACCGCCGAAGGCGCCGGCCCGATGTGGAGGCTCTGCGAGGCCTGGGCCTCCTTCCAGGGGTCCACTGCGGAACGGCCGTCGGCGAAGACGGATGTCACCCGGTACCGGAAGGTCCCGGCGCCCGTGTCACCGGTCCCGACCCGCCATTCCGCCGTGTCCTTCTCCGGCGTCAACTGCACGGTGGTGCCGGTCTTCCGGCCGACGGCATCGTCGGCCTCGAGGTCGACGAGATAGGAGGTGATGCCCTCGAACGCGCCGGGCACCCGCAGCCGTACCGTCATCCAGTCGTCGAACGGCGGCGGGATGAGGACGGTCCGGTCCGTGGTCGGCGTCCAGTCACGGTCCACGGTCCGGCCGTCACCGAGGTCGTAGGACAGCCGAAGCTCGTACGGTCCGGCCTGCGGTGCGTACAGCGCACGCTCGTATCGCTGGTTCGGGTGCGCGGCGTCGAGCTTCAGGATGTCCTCGACCAGGTCGACCCCGTGCTCCTTGTCCTCGTAGCGCAGCCCCGCCTCGACATGACGGACCGTCGCCCAGTCCAGCGCCGCCGTACTGAGATCGATGTTCAGCCAGCCGTCGGTGTCGACGCTCATCAGCACGGACTCGTCGTCGGTACGTATCTCGGGAAGGTGCATGACTTTGCTGGAAGCGGCGAAGGTCACCACCGGGCGTACCGTGATCGTGCGCCCCAGGGCCGGGTCGAGAGGGAAGACGAAGCTGTCGGCGCCCTCGTTGGCGGTGAATACCGCGGTGTGGCGCCGCTCCCCGTACTCGACGTTCGCGGTGACCGCCGCGATTCTGCCCTGGCTGAAGTCCGCGTTGCACCGGGTGACCAGGCGCCGTTGTTTGAATATTGGATCGGAGAGATCGACCGCCAGGAAGCATCCCTCGTCCTTGGCCATGTCGAGTCCGTCGAGGCTGCCCGCGATCTCGAAGGGCCACGGCAGCCCGGCGGATCCGGTGAATTCGGCGTCGATGTCGGAGCTCGGTGGCGTGCCGTTCGGCGGCAGCCAGGGTGAGAGCCACGCCCATCCCCACTCGATGAAGTGGTCACGCAGTCGGGGGTCACCGTCCGGAGGCCAGTCCAGCAGGTCCACACCGGCTGCGGACGCCTCGACCAGCGCGCCCCGGACGTCCGGCAGTGCACCGGCCTTCGCCCAGAGCGCCGTGACGTCCGCGCTGCGCGCGTACGCGTGAACGCGGCCGTCAGGGATGCGCGCCATTGCCCGCATCCGGTAGGCGGCCTGCAGCGAGGGCTTTCCGGACCGCAGCACCTCCCACTGGAGCGTGGCCCCCTCCATGGACAGCGCGGCCTGGAACGCCGCCGGATTGTTGCCCGACAGTGAAGGCTGGGTCCGGGCGGAGCCGCCACCGGGCCCCGCCGCGGGATCGGGAATCGACAGCGAGGCGGTTCCGTCGAGCCAGAGCGGCTGAGCCAGCCGGGGCTCGGGAGCGGCGCGGCCGGCGAACACAGCGCCGAGGTGGGTGCGGGCCGCTGACAGCGCCTCGGCACTCTCCTCGGGCCTCAGGGCCAAATCCGTTTGCAATTCAATGATTCCGCCCCGCGGCCCGTCGGGGCCGGAGCGGTATTTGAGCATCGACAGGACGGCGGCACCGTCAGGGGCGCGGCTGAGCCGGGGGACGGATGCGATCGCGTAGAAGACTTCGTCGAACTGGTCGTCGGCGAAGAGCGACCATGTCGGCCGAACAGTGAGGGCTGGGAGTCGGAGCACTGGCGTCCACTTCTTCCTCTGCACGAGGCTGGAGCACGCTCTAGACTCAATTATGAGCATGATCACCCATAAGGGGCAAAATGTTCTCTGATTCTCCCCCTCGACTTGTCGTTGATCGGCGTGACCCTCCGACGGTCCATCTCATCCCCGGCAGCCCCGCCCTGGACGTTTCGCCCCAGGGCGTACCCATGGCGACCTTGGTGGGCGCAGGCAGCTCCGTGTCTCTGCAGATCAGTGCGCACTGGTGGCCGGACAAGCAGGAGACCGCCGCCCTAGTGGCGCAGGCCGCCGATCAGTTGCAGGTTCCGGCGTCGGCCGTGACCGTCACCGTCGGCCAAGTCCAGGTCCATCGCGTCACGCTGGTGGCCCTCGGTGAGGGAGACGACGAGATCGAGCTGGCGTCGTCGTCCTCATCGGGCTACCCCCCGTTCACGACGATACTGACCAGCCCTTTGTCGCCGGAACTGCTTCCCGTCGCGCGGGACGCGCTCCAGGGCTCCCGGGGCCGGCTCCTCGTCCGCTTCGACGCCACGCTGGGAACCGATCGGATGCTCGCCGAACTCGACGTCGGCAGGGCGATGGCTGATGCCCCATCAACCGAAAGGCATGTATTCCTGACGGCCACACAGCCGGATGCTGCCGAATCCCCGTCGGCCGCGCCGCCGGCGTCGCTGCCGCTGCGGATCACCGTTCCGGTGGGAGAGCCTCCGGTCCATGCGATCGACCTCGCCGGCACCGACGAATCGGGTGCCCCCTGGGCGGTGACCGTGGCTTCGGACAGCCCGGCCCCGGCCAGCCTGCCGGCGGCGGAAAGCCTCCAGATCGCCGTACGGGGCGACAGCGGGAAGCCCTACCCCCGCACCACACGTCCCGATGTCTCCGGGTGGACCGTCGACGACGCCGCACTGGGCGTGGTCACCGTCACGTGCGAGGCACCAGGACGGGCCGAGGGGACGGTCGTCGCGCTGGAGGTGTGGTACCAGCCGGCCGGCGACGGCCTGCCCGACCATCGCAGCATCAGCCTGAACGCACCGCCCTGGTCGACGTCCTGGCGGGTGGCCAGCGCTCAGGACAACCTCGACGGCGAGCTCGTCGTCGATGTGTCGGAGACCTCCGGTGACGGCAGCACCGTCCCCAAACACACCGTCCGTTCCACCAGCCCACACGTCCGGGTCTAGTCATCGACTGTTGCAGCCCGGCCGGCCGAAGGAAGGCCAGCATGCTCCAGATCGACAAAGCGCAGATGATCTCAGGCGTACAGGTCTACGGCGACCACGCCGACCCGGCACTGTTCTACGCGGTGCCACAACAGCCCACGTTTCGTTGTGACGCACAGGACCGGCCGATCTTCATGTACCTGAAATACCGTCAGCCCAAGCCTCAGCCCTCGGGGCAGACGGGCGGCGGGTTCGCCACGTTCGACACCCAGTTCGCGCTGGACGACACCGCCCGGGTCGACATCCTGGAAGAGCTGCGCAAGCAGGTCGGCCCGGACCTGGCCGACAGAGTCAGCCTGGGATCCATCACCTGGGCCAGCGGCACCGCTCATCTGAACCTCTCCGAGGTGGGCGGCAAGCTGGTCACCAAGGTCTGGAACCCGGTGAGCCCCTCGCTGTACGGCGACAACGTCACCCCGTTCACCGTCGAGATGCCCGACTTCGGCGCCACCCTCTTCGCCGAGGCGATGCAGGGCAAGGGGGGCATCGTCCAGGTCTCCTACGCCATGAACGGATGGGTGAAACTCCCGAAAATCACCGGCTACGGCCACTTCAACTCGCTCAAGTTCCGCTCCTTCGTCCAGGACGCCCACGACGATGCCGGCTGGGGTGACGACTCCTTCTCGAACAAGATGTCAGAGCTCGCGGTCAACAGAGACGTGGTCACCGTCCACACCGAATCGGGTGCCGGAGCCGACCCCGATGTGGTCGCCAAGATCGACGAGAGCATCCGGCGCACGGTGCTGGACATGGCCACCAAGAGGATGACCGAGCAGATCGACGGATACACCGGCGACCGGTCGGTCCTGGAGGACTACGAGGCGATCCACCGCGAGTACAGCAACATCCGCGTCGACGACTTCACCATCAACATCAGTCAGCAGACCGCGGTGCTCTGGCCGTTCAACCCGCAAGGAACCCTGCCGAACATCACCACGCTGGTGGACAAGCAGGGACAGCCCGTGCAGTGGGCCGACCACTACCGCGAGATCGATCTCAACGACCCCTTCTTCCGGTCCTTCTCCATCCCGGTCCGGGTCAACGCCGACTTCAGCGACGGGCTGGTGCACAGCGTGGACGCCCACGTCGAGTATCCGGGCGACACCCTGGTGACGGGCGACTACCACTTCGAGACACCGAACCAGACCGAATCGTTCTCCTCGTACGTCAAGGGAGACTCCGAAGAGGTCCAGTACTCCTTCACGGTGAACTACAAGGGGAGCTCCACCGTCTACCGCGCGCCTGCCGCACCGCACAAGGGCCCTCTGACGATCAACGTCGACGACCTGGGCGTCCTGGAGGTGGAAGTGCTCCCCGGCAACCTGGACTTCGAGAAGGTCGCCGCCGCGACCGTCACCCTCGCTTACGCACCGGCCACGGGGACCCCGGTCGAGGATCAGGTCGTGTTCACCAAGGAACAGAACAAGGAGCAGAAACTCAGCTGGCTGATCGCGGAGAAGCGTGACCGCCCGATCCGCTACAAGGTCGACTACCGGATGCCCAGCGGCCAGGTGATCGAAGGCGACTGGGTGGAGGTGAACAGGCAGCGCCTCTATATCAGTTCGCCCTTCACCAACGTGCGGAAGGTGAAGGTCCTGGCGGTCGGCGACCTGACCAACAAGATCGACTCGATCCTGGTCGACCTGCGCTACGAGGACGCCGAGAACGGCTACATCCAGACCTCGACCGCCGAACTCAACGCCGCGAACGGGTTCAGGGAATGGGCCTTCCCCGTCCTGGACTCCGACGGCGGCACGGTCACCTACAGCGGTCTGGTGCGCTACAAGGACGGAACCGTCCGCGACATCCCCCAGACGGTGTCGGACGACCCGTCGATCCTCGTCGGTGACGAGGTGGCCGGAGTGATCGCCGTGACCATCGCACCCGACCTCGTCGACTGGAGCACGGTCGCCCTCGTCAAGGTCGCCCTGACCTGTGACACCGACGACCCTGCGGATCAGCAGATCAAGAGCGCGGTGGTACGCAAGGACGCCGTTCCGCCCTCCATCGCCTTCTACCTGCTCGATCCTGCGGCGAAGAAGGACTTCTCCTGGACCGCCACGTATTACCTCAACGACGGCACCAGCGCCAGCACGGCCTCTGTCACCACCGGTGACACCAATGTGCTGCTGCCCCGCCTCGCGACCACGCCCTAGGAGTCGCCATGCTCTCGCTGGCACCGCCGTTCCTGTCGGTGAACGGCTTCACGCTCTTCCCGGACCACGCCGACCCGCTTCAGTGGTACTACCTGCCGATGGGGCCGTCGATCGCGGTACGCACCGAGGGCGGCGCGCCCGTCCCCGTCTTCTCACTGCTGCAGTTCCGCGGGGCGGAGGGGGAGGAGGACATCACCGGCGGGCTGCTGAACTTCGACGTCGTGCTCGGGCCGCACGCGGAGATCCTGGACAGCGTGCTCGACGACGTCGCCGGGCAGATCCAGTCCCAGCTGAGTCTTCCCGATCGGCCTCGCCGGCCCGCCCCGGTTCCCGTCGAGGACGGCTCGGTGAAACTCGTTCTGCTCGACAGCCAGACCGGTGACGAACCCGGCACCTCGTCCTTCGTCGAGAAGATCATCCAGCACGCCAAACCGAGTCTGTACGGTACGAACCAGGCAGCCTTCTCGGCCCGCCTCGACCAACAGGGCGCGGCCCTGATGGCAGGCTGCCTGGACGGCGCCGTGGCACCCATCGGAGTCGTGTACTCGCTGGAGTTCCTGGCCCTGCGCCCCGCCTACGCGGTGACACTGAACGTCCGGTGGGACCAGATGAAACAGCGGCTCGACAAGACATTCGGTGTCTCGGGCGTCTTCGTCTCCAGCCAGATCACCGAGGAGCTGGACAAGCTCAAGGACGAGCGGATCATCGACATCCAGGACGACATGTTCATCCCGGAGGGTGAAGCGGGCAAGAACGTGATCGCGAACCACAGCCGGGCGGTTTCGGCGGTCTACGACATGATCACGGACGCGCTGTTCGAGGTGACCCTGCCCCCGCGGCCGGCCCCGGACGGATGGGACCGTGCCGCGGCGATGGCCAACGAGTTCGGCCGGGTGGCCGTGACCGGAGGACTCTCGCTGATGGGCAACTACACCTACCGGCGGCACTCGTCCGTCCAGGAGGTGCAGAAGATCCTCAACGTGCGGATGAGCGAACGCACCACCGTACGCCGGACGGTCTACCCGCAGGGCCACCTCAGTGGCATCGCGTCGCTGATCACGGCATCCGGGCGTCCTCTGAGCGACTTCACCCGCAAAGTGACCGTCGACGACCCATGGTTCAAGTCACGCCGCGTCGACGTCCGCTCGCGCATCCAGTTCCCCCATACCTTCCTGACCTCGGCCGAAGTGACTCTGCGCTACGGCAGCGAATCCACGACCGTCCTCCTCGACGCGTCGAACAACGCCGGCGAGGCGCAGTGGCTCAGTCAGGTCCAGGACGGCCAGCTGGTGAAGCCGGTGGCGATGGATGTCACGTATCACCTGGCCAACGTCGACAACTACACGCTGCCCGACAAGCTCTCCGTCAGCAGCGTCGTCGAGGACGAGATCGCCGAGGTCCGGCCCGACGACGCTTTTCGCATCCGCACGCTGGTGGTCCGTGACGACGGTGTCACCTGGGACAACTGGTCGAGCGTCAAGGTCGAGCTCCGCTACGAGGACGAGGCCGGGGGTACGTCGGGAGAGCAGGTGCTCGACCTCGTCAGGGAGGGGACGGGCTGGCAGTGGCAGCTCTTCCTCATCGGTTCGGCACCGGGCACCTTCTCCTACCGTCTGACCTACCGCGGCCTGGGCCGGCAGGACGTCGTGCGTGAGTGGACGGAGACGGACAGCTCCGAGGTTCGGGTGAGCAACCCGTTCTCCGACAAGTACGACGTCACTGTCCGTCCGCTGGCCGACTGGAATGCGGTCGGAACCATGCTGGTCAACCTGACGTACATGGATCCCGCCAACGGCGTACGGCAGGAAGCCACCATGGAGTTCACCAAGGACAAGGCGGGCGCCCAGCTGTTCACAGTCGGCCTGCGCGACCCGGCCATGCGGCGGGCGACGTACCAGATCACCACACTGCACAACGACGGTCATAAGAGTGCTGTACCGGAATCGTCCACCGGCCGGTCCCAGCTCATCGTCAGCCCCGACATGCCCGCCCACCAGGCGGTGGTCGTGCGGGTCGACACCTCGACCTGCGCGGAGGCCGACGTGAGCGAAGTACTGGTCGAATTCTCGGAGCCGGGAACGGACACGGCCGTCGCGAGCTACCCGTTCACGCTCCACACCGGTTCGGTCGTCCACGAGTTCGATGTGAAGGGAACGCCCGGATTTCGGTACCGCGTCACCTACCTCCACAGCAGCGGAATGAAGCGCGTGGGGGCATGGACCGATGCGAACAACCCCGTGCTCGACATCCCCGGCTCCTGACGAGCTATCCGGAGGCCTCCCCCATGCTGCAGATCGGCACCACGTCCCTACTCATCGAAGGCGTCGAGGTCTTTCCTGATCACGCCGACCCCAACCAGTTCTGGTATCTGCCCGCCCCCGTCACCCTCGCCCAGCGGGAGGACGGGCCGGCTTTCACACTCATCACCTACCGCCCCGCCGTGGTGGAAGCGGGGGCCAACGGCGGCGGGTTCCTCATGTTCTCAACGGCCCTGGTCCTCGCCCCGGACACCGAGGCGCTTGTGAAGAGCCGGCTGGCCGAGCGGGCGCCGGGAACGGTCCGCCTCTCCCCGGTCCCGTACGACGAGGGCGACGTCCAGTGCGTCGCCCTCAACGCGCAGGGGCCGGGCGGGACGGTCGCCGAGCTTCCCAATGGTGCCTTCCGTGCCGTCGAGACGATCCTGGGCGCGGCCGTGCCCTCGTTGTTCGGCGAGAACACGGCCATGTTCAGCCTCACGCTCTCGAAGGAGGGCGCGAAGCTTCTCAAGGAGGTCTTCCGAGCCGGCGGCACACCCGTTGGTGTCATCTACCGGCTGAAGTTCACCGCACTGCGGCCCGCCGTGTCGGTGACGATCACGGCGAACCTCCACCGGGTGTACAGCGAACTGGCCGCCGGGCTGGACGCGCAGATCTACTGGGCCCACGTGGGACTCGAGGCTGCCTTCCAAAAGCTGCGCCAGGACGGTGTCATCAAGATCAAGATCCACGAGTTCACGACCGACGACGACAACGATCAGAAGATCCAATGGGCGCTGGACACGTTCATGAACCACATTCTCAGCAAGTGGTTCGAGCCGACGCTCAGTCCCCGCGACCTCCCCTCCCCGGGCGCCAGAAGCCCCGCGCCGCCGGTCGCGGGCCCTGCTCCCGCAACACCGGTAGCGGGCGCTCCCACGCCCGTGCGGGGCGCGCCCGTGCCCGCCGGGGGCGGTCCGACACGCTCCGGAGCGACGCCACTCGTTCGGCCGGGGGCAGCGCCGGCACCGCCGGCAGCGGGAGGGACCGCCCGTCCTGTCCCCGGCCTCGTCGCGGCTCCTGTACCACCCCCAGTTCCCGCACCACCCCCAGTTCCCGCACCACCAGCAGCACCTGCACCGGCCCCTCGCCCGGCGCAGCCCCCGGCACCGGCCGCTCGCCCCGCGTCACCCCCGGCTCCGGCTCCGGCTCCAACGCCTCTGCGACCTTCAGGGCCTGCGCCCGCCGCGACCGGCGGTGTCAACCCGACGCTGCTCTCCTTCAAGCTCCGGTACGGCCTCCAGATCGAGGACAAGGAGGTGCTCTTCAGCTACGACCGTGCCGAGGCCGTGCAACGCACTTACGCGCCCCAGGGATTCCTCAGCACATTGGCCGCCGACCTGAACGGGCCGCCCCATGTCATCGACGTCGACCTGAGGGACGAGTTCTTCACCACGCTCACGGTGAAACTGCTCGGTGCGGTGGACTTCGCCGGCCTCGGCCTGACCAGCATCGCGGTGACGATCCATTACGGCAGGCCCGAGGACGACGGCGGAGTCCAGACGTTCGACCGTCTGGTCGACGCGAGCAATCCGCTTCCCGAACCCGTCACCTTCTTCGTGAACAGTTCGATGGACACCAGCTACACCTACCGGGTGGAGTACCACTTCGCGGCGGAGTCCGGCTGGCAGGGACAGAGCAACACCTACGTACGGGAAGGCACCAGCGAGCACCACACCCTCGACATCGATCCGCACCAGTTCCTCGGCTTTCTGCGCGTCGAGGTCGCACCGCACGACGTCGACGCCGATGTGGTCAAGGAAACCCGTGTCGAACTGACGCGGCAGGAGCCCGACGGATCGGTGCTCCACGACACGCGCACCGTCCGGCCGGCCGACAGCGCCACGCAGTGGAAGGTACGCACGGCGGATCCGAAGGACATCACCTACACGTACCAGCTCGTTCACACCCTGAGCAGCGGAGCAGTGGTCACGTGCGATCCGGTCTCCACCGGAGCGACGCAACTGGCCGTCAACGACCCGTATCCGGGTCAGCTCGACATCGACCTCGTACCCGCCTGGAGTACCGTCGACATGCGGGCCGTGTTCATCGACCTCCAGTACACGGACGCGGACCACGACTACCACCGCGAGAAGCGCATCGAACTGGATGGTGCCCTGACCGCGACACATCGGACGTGGATTGCACTTCCCGACCCGGAGAAGCGTGAGTTCTCCTACCGATTCACCTTCGTACGCAGCGACGGGAGCACGTCCCAGACCGGCTTCGTATCGACGACCGACGCCCTTCTGACCGTCCGGCCGCAATGAACGCCCGCACAACTCGCCACACCCCGCTTCCGCCCCGGCTGAGCCACGCCCTGCCCCTGCTCGGCCCGGGCGCCGGGCACTGGCTGCCGAGACTGCTCGAACCGGTCGCCCGGAGCACCCGTGAAGACCGCTGGCACACGAGCCTCCTGACGCCCCTCCGTTTCCCCGTCGAGTTCAGCGTGGCGAGCTCCTCCCCGCACATGACGCGCTACACCACGGAATTCGTCTCCCCCGACCGTGCCCCGGCCACGCGGCTGCCCGCGGGACTGGAACGGCTGCGCGAACTCCGGCTGCCGGGGCCGGACGACCAGGTCGCCGAGCTCCTGCTGCGCGCCCATCGGTGCCACACCGTGGTCTGGGGCACGTGGCTGGGCGGCCGGCACGATGCCCGGCGCGATCGGTTCAAGCTCTACGTGGAAGTGCCGAAAGCGGCCGCGGTCCCCTTCGAACGGGACCTCACCGCCCATCTCGGCACCCGGCCGTTCCCGCTTCAGCAGGGCAGGCTCCGCCTCGTCGGCCTCGATCTGACAACCGGCGGCGTCGAACGCTACTACCGGGTCGGCACCATGTCGGTGGCCGACCTACGGGGGCTCGTCCCCGAGGGCTCGCACGGTCGGGCAGAGGCCCTGACCGCAGCACTCGTACGACTCGTCGGGCGCCCGTTCGTGAACGAGCTCCCGGGATTCAACGTCAACATCAGTCTCGCCGGCCCCTCCCTGACCGTCTCCGGTCCGGCACTCAGCTGGCTCGGCACGGACCGCGTGGCTCGCCGCCGGCTCCTGGACTTCGCCGCAGGGTCCGGGCTGGATCTCAGCCGGTACGCCGCTCTCACGGCCGCTTGCGCCGAGCAGCACCGCAACCACCACGGAATCCTCGCCCTCACGCTGCCTCCCGGCCCCGGCGTACAGCTCACCATCGGATTCTCTCCGTTCGGCCCCGCAGCCCCGATACGGAACCCGGCCGACGGGGCGGACTCCCCGTCGACAAGCTCCGCGTCGAGTGGCGAGTCGCCCTCGTAGCCCCTCACCTCACCGAAGACCGGCGACTCGTCGGTGACCCCGTCGAGAACGCCGTAGTGGCGGATCCGCAGCTTGCGGACGTTCATGCCCGGGTCGTCGCATGCACGCTCTGCTGGTAGGCGGTGCCTTGGTCGTGAGGGCCGGAGACCGGGGCCGGAAATTCGGTGTTCTGCCCGCCCCCTGAGGACACAAGATGGTCCGCATGACCTTGGCCACCCCCATGCTGCACACCGATCGCCTGCGACTGCGCGCCTTCGCCGACGCCGACACGGACCCCCTCTTCGCGCTCCACAGCAGCACCTACGTGATGCGCTACTGGGACTCCCCGCCGTGGAACGAACGGGCCCGCGCCGCGCGCTTCATCGCGAGGTGCCGGACGATGGCGGACGAAGGCACCGGGGCGCGGGTGGCCATCGACCGTGCTTCCGACGGGGCCTTCGTCGGCTGGTGCGGTCTGACCGGATGGAACCCGGACTACCGCAGCGCGTCGTTGGGCTATGTCCTCGACGAGGCGATGTGGGGCCACGGCTACGCCACGGAGGCAGCACACGCCTTGCTGCAGTGGGCATTCGACACACTGGACCTGAATCGAGTCCAGGCCGAGACCGATACGCGCAACGTGGCATCTGCCCGGGTTCTGGAGAAGATCGGATTCGTGCATGAAGGGACGTTGCGGGAAGACTGCGTGGTGAACGGCGAGGTATCCGACTCGTGGGTGTTCGGGTTGATCAGGCGGGAGTGGCGGCCGTCGGCTGTGCCGATTCCAGTCCGCGAAGTTCGACGTTGAGTCCGTTTCTGGGAGAGACCGCGTCCGGGTTGAGCGAGGAAGCCTTGACGGGTCAGGCGTCCAAGGCGGCTGTGGGTGACGTTCATGGCCGGATCGTCGGTGCGCTGCCGAGGAGTTCACGTAGACCACGGACTCGGAACGCCTGATCGTGGTGGGTGTTGAAGGCGTTCGAAGCAAACGCAGCAGGCTGGGTCGTTGAGCAGTCCGCGTTGAACGCCGGTGCCGCATGCGGCCGGACGCCGAGCCTCACACGGAGGGCGCCGCGCAGGGGGCGTACTCGAACCAGTCGAAGGCGACCGCGCCCTCGGTGGCGTACATACCGATGACGCGGCCGGTGAAGCCGCAGGCAACCTCGGCGGAGAGGTAGCGCCCGTCCAGTTCGGCGAGTGGTGGGGAGTCGGAGGTGTCGGGATCCCCGAGCCAGAAGGCAATGGTGTCGGGGCCGGTGGTCCCGCCACCGGTGAGTTCGGGCGACGCGGGTACGAGGTCGGACGTCCGGATCGCTACCGTGAGGGTCAGCGGCCCGGACGGGATCGGTCGGCGGGCCAGGGTTTGGCGCAGTGGACCGATCCGGGCCACGACGCCGGCCTCTCCGTTCCCGACCTCCAGTTCGTAGTGGTGGGCCTCGTCCAGGCGGACGCTGAGGCCGCCGCGTCCCGTACCCGGGTCGACGACAGCGGTGACGCGGCAGTCGTGGTGTTGTTGGCGGCGGCCGACGAAGGTGTACCCGGGGCGGTCGAGGGTGGCTCCGGTGGCGCTGAGGACCAGCCAGCCAGGGCGCTCGGTGAGCGACCAGGAGCCCTCCGGGCGGGTGAACGGCGAGACCCAGTGCGGCGCGAGGGCGGACTCGTCGAAGTCGTCGCGGGCGGGCAGGGGCGGAACGGGGTGCCAGGCACCGCCGGGGGCTGGGTGGCTCTCGGGAACGGGCGCGACGACGGGCCAGCCTTCCTCGTCCCATTCCACGGGGGTCAGGAACGTCTCGCGGCCGAGCACGTGCACGTCGGGCGTGAAGCCGCGGGGCCGGACGCCGAGCAGCACCATCCACCAACTGCCGTCGGGAGCCTCCACGAGGTCGGCGTGGCCGGTGTTCTGGATGGAGCGGGCGGTGCCGCTGTGGGACAGCAGGGGGTTGGCGGGCGCGCCTTCCCAGGGGCCGCGCGGGGAGCCGGCACGGGCGATGGACACGCTGTGGCCGCGTTCGGTGCCGCCTTCCGCGATCAGCAGGTACCACCAGTTGTCGATGCGGTAGAGGTGCGGTGCCTCGGGAAACTTGAGGCCGCTGCCCGACCACGTGGCAAAGGGTCCCTCCAGCACCTCCCCCTCGACCGGGTCGATCCTGGCCATGTTGATGCCGCCTTCGGGCCCGGAGAAGGCGCACCAGCAGGTGCCGTCCTTCTCCCACGCCAGATCGGGGTCTATCCCGGGCAGGTCGATCCACACCGGGTCGCTCCACGGCCCCTCGGGCCGTTCGGCCGAGACGACGAAGTTGCCGCCGCCGTCTATGTTCGTGTTGATGATCCAGTAACGGCCGTTGTGGTGGCGGATCGTGGGGGCGTAGAGGCCGCCGGACGCCTTGGTTCCGGGGAGAGGCAGGGGCAGTTGCTCGGGGCGGTCGAGCACATTGCCGATGTGCGCCCAGTGCACGAGGTCCTTGCTGTGGAAGAGCGGCAGCCCGGGGAAGTACTCGAAGCTGGAGCACACCAGGTAGTAGTCGTCACCGACTCGGCACACGCTCGGATCGGGATGGAACCCGCTGATCACGGGGTTGTCGTACGTACGCACAGAGCATGTTCCCTTCGAGCCGCCGGCCGAGCCAGGCGTGATGCGCGAAACGTGATCGACCCAGCTGGGTCAAGCTGCGATTGCGGTACTGGAGGCAGGGACCGGCAGTGATGCCCGTCGGATGCTCTTGTGGATCTGGCGGGCGGGGTACTGCTTCAGGCACCTGATGATGTGCCCGCTTCCCTCGCCTTCGATGGTGCGTCGTTGCAGATCAGCAACCCGTTCTCCTCCCACGCACACATCACCGTGTCCGGCCCCCAGCAGGCTCGGAGCCGCGGCAAGCCCCTCCACTGCGGGCATCGGCGATCACAGTCGAGATCTGGAACCCCTCAACCCCAAGGAGGTAGTTTTGAGACACAATTACCTGCCGTCAAGGGTGCACACTTCCCGTCGTGAGCTTGCGGACCATACCTCTCGGCGGTGGACGACGAGGAGTAGCGGCGACCTCCTGCCCGAGCCGGCGCACTACTGAGAGGCCGCGCAACTGCGGGGACCGTGCCGCTTGTTGGGACCACCCGGCGCGCAGCCGGAGGTCCTGGCGGCCTGGTGCTGCAGAGCTTCGATGGATCGAACCGCACGGACTGCAGTCCGGAGGGCACGATCTTCGGAGGCTTCGAAATGTTTCGGTAGCCACGCTCGGCAGTTACTCGTAAGTTTCGAAGAACTTTCGGAAACAAGTCATTGACTGCCGCTCTGCGTCGTGCGCATACTTCCGAGCGATCGAAGCCTCCCGTAACGGAGAGGACCCCGTACGTTCACACCCGTTCACCGGGCGCGTCGACAGCGCATGCCCGGAGCCGGTAAGCACGGGTGGCGGCGATCGTCGCGAATCCGCGAACGGGAGGCCCGATCCCTCCCTGTTGCGGCGGACGAAACCTGACCCTTGAACTCCTGGATCAGCGCACATGGCAGGACTCGTAGGGCTCAGCAGGCCATCAATGTCCACCAACTGTTCCTATGCATTGCGTTTATGACGACAGATCAGGGAGCTTGCACTATGGCGAGGGAAAAGCGCAGCGCCGCGACGGCTGTCGCAATCGGCTTGGGCATCGCACTCGCTGCCACCGGATGCGCCGGCGGCAGCAGTACGGACAATGGCGGCGGTTCGTCCGATGGCAAGGTCACGCTGACCCTCTGGGAGAACGCGCAGCCCGGCCCCGGAGAGAAGTACTGGCAGGCCGCGGCGAAGGAATACCACTCACTGCACCCGGACGTCACGATCAAGATCCAGGCGATCCAGAACGAGGACCTCGACGGCAAACTGCAGACCGCCCTCAACTCGGGCTCCGCGCCGGACATCTTCCTGCAGCGCGGTGGCGGCAAGATGCAGGCCATGGTCGATGCCGGTCAGGTCCAGGCGCTGAACCTCACCGCCACTGACAAGGCGAACGCGGGCGCGGCGGCCGTCGAAGGCTATTCGATCGACGGCAAGGTCTACGCCATGCCGGTCGACACGCAGCCCGAGGGCATCTACTACAGCAAGGACCTGTTCCAGAAGGCAGGCATCACCTCCACCCCGACGACGATCGACGAGCTCGAGGACGCTGTCGCGAAGCTGAAGGCGATCAACGTCGAGCCGATAGCGGTCGGTGCCAAGGACGCCTGGCCGGCCGCCCACTGGTACTACAACTTCGCTCTGCGCGAGTGCAGCCAGGACACCATGCAAGAGGCCGCGAAGTCGCTCAAGTTCACCGATCCTTGCTGGACCAAGGCCGGCGACGACCTGGCGTCGTTCCTGAAGGTCAAGCCCTTCCAGAAGGGATTCCTGACGAACTCGTCGCAGCAGGGCGCCGGGTCGTCGGCGGGCATGATAGCGAACCACAAGGCGGCCATGGAGCTCATGGGCAACTGGGAACCCGGGGTGATCGCCGGCTTGACCCCCGACAAGAAGCAACTCCCCGACCTGGGCTGGTTCCCCTTCCCTGCCGTGGCCGGTGGCCAGGGCGACCCGACCGCCATCATGGGCGGCCTCGACGGATTCTCGCTGTCCAAGGACGCGCCGAAGGAGGCCCTCGGCTTCCTCCAGTTCCTTGTGACCCAGGAACAGCAGAAGGCCTACGCCAAGGCCTTCTACACGATTCCGGTGAACAAGGACGCCCAGGCGGTCGTCACCGACCCCTACAACGTCTCGGCACTGCAGGCCTTCAACAAGGCCGCCTACTCCATGCTCTTCCTCGACACGATGTACGGCCAGAACGTCGGGAACGCCATGAACACCGCCGTCGTGAACCTGATGGCCGGCAAGGGCTCCGCCGCCGACATCGCCAAGGACACCAACGCTGCTGCCGCGAAGGGCTGAGTAAGCAGACGATGAGCAACACCCTGGGTACTGACCCGGCCACCGGCCGCCAGTCGCAGGGCACGCCTGGAGTCGGGGGCGCGGCCGAGTCCGCGTCCCCGACTGCGCTGCGAGCGGCCGCGCGCCGCCGCGGCCGTGCCAAGATGCGACTTGAGATCGCGGTTCTGTCCGCGCCTGCGATCATCATGTTCCTGACGTTCGTTATCCTCCCGGTGGCCCTGGCCGCGTTCTACGGTTTCTACCGGTGGAAGGGCTACGGGGCGCCCACCGACTGGGTCGGCCTGGACAACTACAAGCTGATTCTTACCGACCCCGCCTTCCAGCAGGTTCTGTGGCACACCTTCCTGATCCTGGTGCTCTCCCTGGTCATCCAGGGGCCGTTCGCGATCGTCCTCGCGCTCCTGCTCAACCAGAAGATCCGTGGTCGCTCGTTCATCCGCGTACTGATCTTTGTGCCCTACGTCGTCTCCGAGGTCATCGTCGGCACCGGCTGGAGTCTGATGCTCCAGACGAACGGCGCCGTCAACGACCTCCTGCAGCACGTCGGCCTGGGCTTCCTGCAGGCCGAATGGCTCTCCGACCCCAAGCTGGCCATCTGGACGCTGATGGGCATCATCTCCTGGAAGTACATCGGCTTCGCGGTGATTCTGATGCTCGCCGGCCTGCAGTCGATCCCCGAGGAACTCTTCGAGGCCGCTCGGATCGACGGCGCCTCCTACTGGCAGATCCAGCGCCGCATCACGCTGCCGCTGCTGGGGCCGACGATCCGCATCTGGGTGTTCCTGTCGATCATCGGCTCGCTGCAACTGTTCGATCTCGTCTACATCATCTGGGGACCGTACGTCGCGGGCACCGCGGGCACCTCGACCATGGCGATCTACATGGTCGCCCAGGGCCGTAACGCCGGCAACTACGGCTACGGCAGCGCCATCGCCGTCGTGATGTTCCTGATCTCGCTCGTCGTCGCGCTGATCTACCAGCGTTTCGTCCTGCGCCGCGACCTCCGCGGCGCCGTCACCGAGGGAGCCGCCTGATGGGCGCGACGACCGTCACCTCCTGGGGCTCCTCCGACGCGGAGCCGAACGCGCCCATCGACCGTCGTACCAAGCGTGACAAGCCTCAGAAGTGGGGGAATCCCTTCACCTACTTCGTCGCGCTGCTCTTCATCGGGGTCTGCATCGCACCGGTGCTCTACATCGTGCTCGGCGGATTCCGCACCAACTCGCAATTCACCACGAGCCCGGCCGCCCTGCCGCGCCCGTGGGTCCTCAGCAACTACACCGACGTCCTTACGTCGAACATCTTCTGGGGGGAATTCGCCAACTCCACCATCGTCGCGCTCGTGAGCACCGTGGGCATTGTCGTCCTCGGTCTGATGGTGAGCTTCGTGATCGCGCGCTACGACTTCAAGCTCAAGGGCGCGATGTATTCCCTTTTCGCCGCCGGCCTCATGTTCCCGATGGTCATCGCCATCACCCCGCTGTACATCGTCATCAAGAACATCGGCCTGGTCGACAACCTGTTCGGCATCATCGTCCCCCAGATCGCCTTCGGCCTGCCGACGACCGTCATCATCCTGGTGCCGTTCCTCAGAGCCATTCCCAATGAGATCGAGGAGGCCGCCGCGATCGACGGTGCGAGCCGACTCGGATTCTTCTTCCGCATGGTGATCCCGCTGTCGCTACCCGGCGTGGTGACCGTCGGCGTGCTCGCGTTCATCGGCAGCTGGAACAACTACGTACTGCCGCTGTACATCCTCAACTCGGAGGCGTACTACACCCTGCCGCTCGGCGTCCAGGCGTTCTCCTCGCAGTACTCCTCGGACACCGCGAAGGTTCTCGCGTTCACCTCACTCGCCATGTTGCCCGCACTGATCTTCTTCTCGATCTTCGAGAAGAAGATCGTCGGAGGTCTCACCGGTGCTGTGAAGGGGTGAGACCACCACCAGGATCTGCACCGGACCGTCTCGCCTCCGCCCCTGCCGCGTCTCCGGCAGGGGCAGGCGCGCAGATCACCCTGGTCAGCCGAGTGGCGGGGTGTGGGGCCGGGCAGCGCTGCCCGGCCCCGCACCGTACGGCAGGGGCGAGATGGGAACGTCCGCTGGCCGAGCTGTGCCGCAGCGGGGCGTCACCCAGGCACCGGTATCCCCACCGTCGCCGCCTCGGCGGGCGCCGGATTCGCCGCGACCAGCATGCCGATCGCGAAGGTCGCCACCACCACCGCGACGAACCGCGACCACCAGCGATGTCTCTGCGGAGGGGCGGGGGCAGCCACACCGATGGGGTTCACTGATTCACCCTTTCGCCGACGGGTCAGGTACGGGTCCAGCGTTGGTTGCTGCCGTTCGAGCAGGAGTAGAGCTGGATCAGGGTGCCGTTGGCGGAGCTGCCTGCGACGGCGTCGAGGCAGAGGCCGGACTGGACGCCGACGATGGTTCCGTCGGAGTTGAGGCGCCATTTCTGGTTGTCGCCGCCCCAGCAGCTGTAGATCTGGACCTTGGCGCTGTTGCCGGTCCCGGCGGCGTCCAGGCACTTGTCGCCGTAGACCCTGAGCTCGCTTGCGTCGGTGTAGGTCCACTGCTGGTTGGTGCGGCTGTTGCAGTCCCACAGATGGACCTGGGTGCCGTCGGCGGTGGTGCCGCCGGGCACGTCCAGGCAGCGGCCTGAACCGACTCCCCTGATCTGTCCGGAACCGGCCGGGGGTGTAGTGGTGGACCCGTTGAGCGCGTTGAGGACGGCGGTGTAGGCGGGCTTCTTGCTGCCGTCACCGTTGAACAGCAGCGGCGTCTGCTCCGATCGCCATGAGTCGGTGTCGCGCACACCCCAGACGGTGATGCCGAGGCAGCGCGGGACGGCCAGGCAGTCGTTGGTCACGTTGGCGTAGGTCGCGGCCGATGCGCCCTGGATGTCCAGCTCGGTGATGGCCACATCGACGCCGAGCGCGGCGAAACTCTGCAGGGTGGTGCGGAAGTTGCTGTTGTAGGCGCTGTCGTTGTTGAAGTGCGACTGGAAACCGACGCAGTCGATCGGCACGCCGCGCTGCTTGAAGTCCCGGACCATGGCGTACATGGCCTGGGTTTTGGCCCAGGTCCAGTTCTCGACGTTGTAGTCGTTGTAGCAGAGCTTGGCGGCCGGGTCGGCGGCGCGCGCGGTGCGGAAGGCGACCTCGATCCAGTCGTTGCCGGTGCGTTGCAGGTTGGAGTCGCGCCGGGCTCCGGAGCTGCCGTCGGCGAAGGCTTCGTTCACGACGTCCCACTGGGCGATCTTGCCCTTGTAGTGGGCCATCACGCCGTTGATGTGGTCGTTCATCGCCTGGCGCAGTGTGCTGCCGCTGAGGCTCTGCATCCAGCCGGGCTGCTGGGAGTGCCAGGCCAGGGTGTGGCCGCGCACCTGCTTGCCGTTCTGCACCGCCCAGTTGTAGACGCGGTCACCGGCGGTGAAGTTGAACTGGCCCCGCTGGGGTTCGGTGGCGTCGATCTTCATCTCGTTCTCGGCCGTCACCGAGTTGAACTCACGGCCGGCGATCGTCGTGTAGGCGGAGTCGCCCAGCCTGCCCGAGGCGATGGCGGTGCCGAAGTAGCGTCCGCTCTGCGCCGCGGCGGCGCCGAGCGTGCTCTCGGCGGCGTGTGCGGTCGGCGGCGCCACCAGCGCGGCGACCGCACCGAGTACGACGACGACCAGCGTTAACAGCAGACCGCGGATCTTCCGGCGGACTCCGGGTCCGCAAAGGGCATACGAGCCCATGGCTGTGCCTCCAAGGTAGAAATCAGGGAAGGACCGAGAAGCGGAGGGGATTGCGTCCGCTCCCGGTCGACAGACGGACGGGCGGGCCGGAACCGGGGCAGCACGGAATCCCCGGACACCGCTGTCGTGGGACGGGACGTTCTTCGGCACAGGCACGGGGGACTCCATCGCGGCTCAGCCGGGGGACCGCCACGCGGCGTCGCATGCCTCTCCAAACTGCGTGAAGAGCCAGGATGCGCTGATGCGAGCCTCACCGGAACGAAACGGGGTGGCACAGGTGCTTCGGTGCGCGGAGCTGTAGTTGTGCGCGGACTTTCCATGTGGCACGGATTGCCCAGGGCGGCTGTGGTTCGAAATATCGAACTGTGGCCGGTTCCTCAGACAGGAATGATTGAGGTATTGATGATGCATCGTCAATACTTCCACCAGTAAAAGTTTCTGTGAATCGTTCGAAACTTTCGATGCCCAGATGGTGGGAGATGGCCGGGCCCAGCCTTCGACGCGCCGCTTACGGATAGGGCCCCGCCTCTTCGATACTGGACGACGTCCTTGGACTCGTCAGCGACACGCGGGGCCATCTGATGATCAGTCATCAAACTCAGCATCGAGTCAGCGACAGCCCCGCTGGAAACCGCCTGAGGGAGCTGTCGACCGCCACTCGCCAAGAACCGCTACAGGCCCACTGACCAGGCATTACCCCGCACCACGGGATAACCTACCCAGGAGGAACCGTTGAGGATGCTCATCAACGTGCCGGAGACCGTCGTCTCGGACGCCCTTCGCGGCATCGCCGCCGCCCACCCCGAGCTCACCGTGGACGTCGAGAACCGTCTGGTCGTGCGGCGCGACGCGCCCGTGGCCGGGAAGGTGGGAATCGTCTCCGGCGGCGGGTCCGGGCACGAACCCTTGCATGCGGGGTTCGTCGGGCCGGGGATGCTGTCCGCCGCGTGTCCCGGCGAGGTCTTCACCTCCCCCGTGCCCGATCAGATGGTGCGGGCCGCCGCCGCGGTCGACAGTGGCGAGGGGGTGCTGTTCGTCGTCAAGAACTACACGGGTGACGTGCTGAACTTCGACATGGCGGCCGAGCTCGCCGAGGAGGAGGGCATTCAGGTCGCCCGGGTCCTGGTCGATGACGACGTGGCGGTGACCGACAGCACGTTCACGGCGGGCCGACGCGGCACGGGCGCGACGGTGTTCGTCGAGAAGATCGCCGGTGCCCTCGCCGACGAGGGTGCGCCGCTGGACCGGGTGGAGGCCGTGGCGCGGCAGGTGAACGAGTCCTCCCGGAGCTTCGGGGTGGCGCTCAGCGCGGTGACCACGCCGGCGAAGGGCAGCCCGACCTTCGATCTCCCCGGTGGGGAACTCGAATTGGGCATCGGTATCCACGGCGAGCCCGGGCGGGAGCGGCGCCCGATGATGACGTCGGGAGAGATCGCCGACTTCGCCGTCCACGCGGTGCTGGAGGATCTGCGGCCGAACGGTCCCGTGCTGGCCCTCGTCAACGGGATGGGCGCGACCCCGCTGCTGGAGCTGTACGGGTTCAATGCCGAGGTACACCGGGTGCTGGCCGAGCGGGGCGTGGCCGTGGCTCGTACGCTGGTGGGGAACTACGTGACGTCGCTCGACATGGCGGGCTGCTCGGTGACGCTCTGTCAGGTGGACGAGGAGATGCTACGGCTCTGGGACGCGCCGGTGCAGACGTCTGCGCTCCGCTGGGGCCGGTGAACCACTGCCCGGCATGCGTGAGGGAACAGGAGATCATGTGCTCGACACCGACTTCTTCCTTCGCTGGATGGCCGCCACCGCGGCGGCCGTCCGGCGTGAGGCGAGCCGTTTGACCGACCTCGACGCCGCGATCGGGGACGCCGATCACGGAAGCAACCTGGAGCGCGGCTTCACCGCGGTGACCGCGGTACTGGAGAAGGACCCTCCCGCAACACCCGGGGCCGTGCTGACGCTCGTCGGGCGGCAGTTGATCTCGACGGTGGGCGGGGCGTCCGGACCGCTGTACGGGACGCTGCTGCGGCGGACAGGAAAGGCGCTGGGCGAGACGCCCGAGGTGACGCCCGGTCAGCTGGCCGAGGCGTTCGGTGCGGGCGTCGCCGCCGTGGCCCAACTGGGCGGTGCTCAGGCCGGGGACAAGACGATGCTCGATGCGCTGCTGCCTGCCGTCGACGCGCTGGGGGTGTCGTTCGCGGCGGCCCGGGACGCGGCTCAGGCAGGCGCGCTGGCGACCGTGCCGTTGCAGGCGCGCAAGGGCAGGGCCAGCTATCTGGGCGAGCGCAGCATCGGACATCAGGATCCGGGTGCGACGTCGTCGGCGCTTCTGGTCGCGGCGCTCGCCGAGGCCGCGGGGACGAGCGGCGGAGGAGACGCGTGAGCGAGGAGAAGCAGGTCGGGATCGTCCTGGTGTCGCACAGCGGCCCGGTGGCCGAAGCCGTCGTGGAGCTGGCCAAGGAGCTGGCGGCCGGTGGGGTCACCGCCCCGGTGGCTGCGGCCGGGGGCACATCCGCCGGAGGTCTCGGGACCAGCGCGGAGCTGATCGCCGGGGCTGCGAGGTCGGTGGACAGGGGTGCGGGGGTGGCTCTGCTCGTCGATCTCGGGAGCGCGGTGCTGACGGTGAAGGCCATGCTGGCCGAGGGGGACGAACTGCCCGACGGCGCCAGGCTGGTGGACGCGCCGTTCGTCGAGGGCGCGGTCGCCGCCCTGGTGACCGCGTCGGCGGGGGGCGATCTGGCGGCGGTGGAGGCGGCGGCCGCGGACGCGTACGACTACCGCAAGGTGTGAGCGGAGGCAGGCCGTCCCGCGCGCGGCGGGGCGGCCTGCCAGGAATCACCCGCGCGTTCAGGTCACCGTGCAGACCGCGCCGTTGAGCGTGAACTGCTGGGGCTCGGTGAAGGCACCAGAGTACGTACCCTGGAAGCCGAACGACTGGGTGCCGCCTGCGGCGATCCGGCCGTTGAAGCCCACGCCGGTCGCGGTCACCGCGCCCGAGGACGGCGAGAGGGTCGCGTTCCAGGCCTGGGTGACCTTCTGTCCCGACGGCAGGGTGAAGCCGAGCTTCCAGCCGTCGACAGCTGTGGTTCCGGTGTTGCTGACCGCGACGTCGGCAGTGAACCCGCCCGACCACGAGTTCGTTCCGTAGGCCACGCGGCAGGTGCCGGGCACCTGCGGATCACCCGGGTTCTCCGTACCGCCGCCGGTGTTGACGGCCGAGGAGAAGGAGGTCACTCCGAGGCCGGCGCCGTTCTGCCACGGCTCGAATCCCGCCTGGACGCTGGTGAGGTACCAGGAGGGCTGGGCCATGCCCCGGGCCACGGTCTGGTCGACGAAGTCCATGACGTCGAAGGTCCAGCTGCTGATCGCGGACGGTGCCACGAACGAGATCACGTCGTTGCCGCCGTTGCTCCCGGTCCAGACCTCCCAGGTGCGGCCGCCGACCGAGGCGGTGCCGGACTGCGAGCCGATCGGCTGGATGGGACCCACCCGGTTGAACCAGATCATGATCTCGGTCCGGTTGACTCCGTCGGTCTTCGGCTCCGGGTCGAGCCAGATGTCGTAGGACGCGTTGTACACCGCGTTGTCGACGAATGCGTACGTGATGCTGCTCGGCGCGCTGCTGATCGAGCTCAGCCGCTCCGGAAGCGCCGTACCGGGCGAGCAGTTCGTGTAGTGGCAGCCGTTGAAGACGGACGGGTACGACTTGGGTGCCCCGTTCGTCGGCACCGACCCGCCGGCCCGGGCGACGGTGAAGCCGTTCGCGGTGACGTTGACGCACTGCTCGTCCGCGGTGCCCCAGCGGTTGTTCTGGACCACGTACCGCCCCTGGATCACGGCCGAGCCGTACTGGTCGCAGATCAGGGTGTCGGCGTGAGCGGGCGTCGCGACCGTGCCGAGGGCCGCGAGCGAGGCCAGTGCCACGAGTAACGCCGTCACGGCGCTCCGTGCGGACCTGAGAGAGACGATGAGGCTCTTCATGATGTCCTTTCGGTAGGACCCAGTGATGGGAGCGCTCCCAGTTCTTGCTCCGGCGTGGAACCTATGGGGCTGCTGGGACTCTCCACAAGGGCCCCTCCGTAACACTTCCTGCGCCGCCACGCCCCGAACGCCGCACGGACGGGTCACACAGGACCCGGCGGGTACGACACATCCCGGCAACGAGCACGCAATCAACAAATTGTTTAAAGCCCTTACGGTCTCGTGCTGTTGGACCTTCTCCGTCCCGCCCGCCCGTCCTAGGAGCGCCCCATGGTGTCCGCAACACCCGTACATCCCGTCGACGCGGTCCCACCGATACGCCAACTGGCGGCCTTCGGGCTGCAGCATGTGCTCGCGATGTACGCCGGCGCGGTGGCCGTGCCGTTGATCGTCGGCGGCGCGATGAAACTGCCCCCCGCCGATCTGGCCTATCTGATCACCGCGGACCTGCTGATCTGCGGGGTGGCGACGCTCATCCAGTGTGTCGGCTTCTGGCGCTTCGGCGTGCGCCTGCCGATCATGCAGGGCTGTACGTTCGCAGCCGTCTCGCCGATGGTGCTGATCGGCACGCAGGGCGGCGGGCTGCCGGCCATCTACGGATCCGTGATCGTCGCCGGACTCGCGATCGTCCTCCTCGCCCCGGTATTCGGCCGGCTGCTGCGGTTCTTCCCGCCGCTCGTGACGGGCACGGTGATCCTGATCATCGGCGTCTCGCTGCTGCCGGTGGCAGGCAACTGGGTGGCCGGCGGCGCGGGTGCGCCGGACTTCGGCGCCCCGAAGAACCTCGCCCTGGCGGGCTTCGTCCTGGTCGTCGTACTGGCGGTCCAGGGCTTCGCGCCGCCCTTCCTGAGCCGGATCGCCGTGCTGATCGGCATCGCGGTCGGCCTGGCGGTGTCGGTGCCGTTCGGGTTCACGGACTTCGGCGGGGTCGGGGACGCGCACTGGGTGGGCATCAGCACGCCCTTCCACTTCGGCGCTCCGACGTTCCACGCCTCGGCGATCATCGCGATGCTGGTGGTCGCCCTGGTGACGATGACGGAGACGACCGGGGACTTCATCGCCGTCGGCGAGATGACCGACCGCAGGGTCGAGCCGCGCGCCCTGGCCGACGGTCTGCGGGCCGACGGTCTGTCCACGGTCCTCGGTGGCGTGTTCAACACCTTCCCCTACACGGCGTTCGCCCAGAACGTGGGCCTGGTCGGCATGACCAGGGTCCGCAGTCGCTGGGTGGTCGCCGCGGCGGGCGGGATCCTCGTCCTGCTCGGGCTGCTGCCCAAGCTGGGCGCCGTGATCGCGGCGATTCCCGCTCCGGTGCTGGGCGGTGCGGGCCTGGTGATGTTCGGGACCGTCGCGGCGAGCGGCCTGCGGACCCTTGCCCAGGTCGAGTTCAAGGACAACAACAACCTGACGATCGTCGCCGTCTCGGTGGCGATGGGTGTGCTGCCGGTCGGGGTGCCCACGCTCTACGACCAGTTCCCGGCCTGGTTCCAGACGGTGATGCACAGCGGGATCAGCGCGGGCTGTCTGACGGCCATCGTGCTGAACATCCTCTTCAACCACCTGCCCTCGAAGCCGGGTTCACCGGCGGCCGCCGCCGCACCGGTCGGCGTGCCCGTCAGCCGCGGCGAGGAATCCGTCCGAAAAGCCGGCGATCAGCGCGTCTGAACCGGCCGGGCGCGGTGGAGCCCCGGGCGCCCCTTCGGTTCCGGTGGCCGGTGCGGCACCCTCCGCAGGGTGCCGCACCGGTGGCGGTTCAGGCTGCCGGGGCGAGCACCGCCCCGGCGGCGACCTCGATCCGGACCTGGCGGGTCGTGCCGTTCACACTCACCGCGAGCGTGACGGTGCCGGGCCGCAGTGCGGTGAGCGTTCCGGTGACCGGGTCCAGCGCCGCGACGTGACGACCGCGCACGCCGCCCGGTCCGCCGATGTGGAGATTCGGGGAGCCGGTCCAGTCGGCGCTGAGCGGGAAGGCGACCGGCACGGTCCTCGACCCCTGGGTGACGCGCGCGCCGACCTCCGTACGCTCCCCCGTGCCGATCACGGACGGCGCGTCGAGGGTCAGGGAGTCGACGTGGGCGCGCGTCTGGGCCGAGACCCAGTCGGGTCCGCCCTGCCACGGCCGGTGGCGCGCCGTCGCCCGTTCGGCGGGCGATACGCGGTCGGCGCCGATCAGGCTCCATCCGGTGAAGCCTCCCTCGTCCGCCGGTCCTGCCGGTGCCTTGCCGGAGTTCCCGTTGATCAGATACGGGACGCCGTCGACGTGCGAGGCATGGAAGACGCCCACATGACTGCCGATCAGGGCCGCGCCCTTGCCCGTCGTGCGGCGGAATCCGGCGAGCCACTCTTCGACGAGAGCCGCTTCCTTCCTGTCGCCGAGCTGGCTGCCCTTCTGCACGGTGGGGTCGCGCGGCGGTACGTGCTCGATCAGCATGACGGAGCCGACCGACGGGTCCTTCGCTGCCGCGTCCAGCTGCGCGCGCAGTTCCTTGATCTGGGCGAAGCCGCCGCCGCGCAGGCTGAGGCTCGATGTGTCGAGCGTGATGACACGGGTGCCCTTGTGGTCGAACGTGCGCTGGGCGGGGCCGAATTCGGTGATGAAGTTGTCGATCTTCCCGCCCATCACCTCGTGGTTGCCCGGTACGTAGTACCAGGGCAGCGCGTCGCCGAGTTCCTCCTCGAGGACGCGGCGGGCGAAGGCGAGGTCCGCGGGTGATCCCTCGTCGACGAGGTCGCCGTTGACGACCAGGAAGTCCGGCTGTGCGGCCTTGATCTCCTGCAGGGTGCGACGGGCCTGCCGGACGATCGCGCTGTCCGGGTCGCGGGCGACGAACTGGGCGTCGGACATCACCGCGAACTGCCAGTCCCTGCGTTCGGTGACGGCCGCAGGGTCGATCAACGGGTCCGCAGGGGCTGTCTGTTCGGGCAGCTCGACGGTCGGCGGCACCTGGGCGGACAGGTCGTCGATGACGATCTCTCCAGTGTACTGCCGGGCGGCCGCCGTCTCGGCGAGATAGAAGCGGTATACGGACAGCGGCATCGCCACGCCCTGCGGTACGGCGAAGGTGACCTGGCGCCAGCCCGTCCAGGTGACGTAGGGGCCGCGCAGCAACTGGTCCGAGCCTGCGGCGTCCTTGAGGTGCAGCGTCGGCCAGGCTCCGTTGCCGTCGCCCTTGATCCACAGGGTGAATGACTGGGGCTGGCCGGGTACGGGGACGGGCTGCGGCGGCGCGGCGTAGGCGGCGCGCGTCGCGGTCGACATGGTGAAGTCGTAGGTGAGCCGCAGTCCGGTGCCGGTGTGTCCGTCGGGTGTCGCGGCGAGGGAGCCGGCTGCCCTGGCCTGGCTGAACTTCCAGGACCCGGCGTCGTCGAAGGCCGACACCGCCTGCTCGGTGAGCCCGACACTCACCGCGAGGGTGGTGCGGTTGCCCTGGACGGTGGCCTTGATCTGTCCCGCACCGCTGCCTGTGAGAGACCTGACGGTGAATGAGCCCCGGCCGTCGTCGTCGATGTCGAACAGGGCCCGGTCGTAGTCGAGGGTGACGTCGTCCGGCTCCACGGGTGCGCTGGTGCCGTGGGCGTCGAGACCCACGATGCCGAAGGTGCCGGTGGCCTGCGTGTCCGCCAGGCCGACCCGGACGGTCGTCGGCTGGATCCGGGCCAGTCGGTCAAGGACGGTGAGCTGCGTGGCTCCGTGGGCACCGGCCCGTTCTGCGCGCACGTCGGTCGTGCCGCTGCGGCGGGCGGTGAAGGTGCCGTGGGAGTCGACACTGCCGATGGCCGGGGCGGCGGTGCGCCAGCGCGGAGTGCCTCGGGCGGGCCCGTACGTCTCGTCGAACCCGGCGGCGGTGAGCTGTCGCGTCAGGCCCGGGAAGACGCGCTCGGGGTGGCCGCCCCTGACGGGGTCGGCGCCGGGGGCGGCGCCGACCGGTGTGCGGGTCTCCACCCAGAACCCGTGGAGGCTGCCGCTGCCGTCGGGCGCGGTGAGGGCCAGGCCGTTGGGTACGGTGCGCTCGCTTCCGTCGGACGGGCTGTTCTCCACCTGGAGGGTGTCGCTTCCGGGCTCGCGGGCGACGAGCGTCGACGAGCCGCCGCCGTCCAGGTTGAGCGCGCTGTACGAACCCGCCTGGCGCATCATCAGGCCCAGCTCGGTGAGAGTGACACCGCCGCTGTCGGTCTGGCGGCCGTCGACCGTGACGACCTGCATGGTGCGGCCGTCCTTGGAGAAGCCGACCGCGGTGCGGGGCGCGGCCGTGTTGTTGCCCTCGCCGTCGTGGTTCTGGGCGGCACCGTCGACGACCAGGAGCTCCCTGCCGCCGACGGCGGTCCGCGGCACGGCTCCGCCGTCGGTGCGTGCCCGGTACTCCATGGCGACGGGGTCGCCGGGCTTCAGGGCGGTCAGCAGGGCCGCTCCGGCCTCGCGTCCGACGAGGACGGTGGTGCCGTCGGGCACGGGCCCCGACCCCGGGGTGGCCGACACGGAGACGACCTTGCCGTCCTGTACGGCTGCCTCCGCGACGGGGGACGCGTCGTCGACGGTCAGGGCTCGGTCGGCACTGCCCCAGGCGGAGGTGTAGGCGCCCACTCCCCCGGCGGGTACGTTCGCGGCGTTGTACGCGGCGAGGGGATGCTTTCCGGAGGGAAGCGTCAGGCTTCCCTCGAAGTACAGCTGCAGAACACGCCCCGCGTTCTCCGGACCGATGCCCACAGCGCGGTTGACGCCCGGGGCGGGCGAGTGGACCGGGCTGCCGTCCTTGATTCCGGGACCCTGCGGCGCTCCGGTCTGGTTGATGTCGAAGAAGTCCGCGTTGATCGCGGCCACGGTGCGCCGGCCCTGACCCGGGTCGTGCCCGGCGGCGAGTTCGGATACCGTCCGCCGTTCCGCGACCTTGCCGGCCGAGAGGTAGTCGGCGCGTGCTCCGGCCTCCAGGTCGACCGAGAGGGTGTCGACCCGCAGCCACTTGTCGGATTCGAGACGGTCGTAGGAGCTGAGCCGGATACCGGGGGCGAGCGGCCGGGAGCTCCGGGCGGTCTCGATGCCGTCGCCGTCCACGACGGCTCTCGGCCCGCCGGACGGCCTGCTCGCGGGCGGCGGGGCGACCGGTCTGAGGATCTCGGCGGAGTTGCGGGGGCGCGGATCCGGATGCGAATCGGCGGCTGCGGGGGCCATGGCCCCGACCGTCATCGCGGTCACCGTCGCGAGCAGCACGAGTGGCCGCACTGCGGTGCCGAGTATGCCTTGGCCCACAAGTCCTCCTGGTGCAGAGCTGGTTGCGCCGGCAGTAAGCGCTGTCGGCGGACAGCATGGCCGGGCATGCGGTGCCGCACCAGAGGACAACGAGGACATCAGGAGAAACAGCGGGCGGCGAAGGAATGGCCGTCGGTGCCGGGTGGCTCGGTGCTCGGCCGAACGGGCGGCCGTCGGTGGCCTTGCGGAACTCCGCCCGGCAGACTTGGCGACATGCCGACATCAAGGCGCAGTGCGGGTGTTCTGCTCTACCGGGTCACCGGGGGCGGACGGGACGTCGATGTGCTGATCGGGCACATGGGCGGCCCCTTCTGGGCGGGCCGCGAGGCGGCTTCCTGGTCGATCCCCAAGGGTGAGTACGAGCCCGGGGAGGAGCCGGCCGCAGCCGCCCGGCGGGAGTTCGAGGAGGAGCTGGGGCTGCCGGTCCCGGACGGCGCGTGGGTGTCGCTGGGCGAGGCGCGTCAGTCGAGCGGCAAGACCGTGACCATCTGGGCCGTGGAGGCCGAACTGGACCCCGCGCAGGCGGTTCCGGGGACGTTCACCATGGAGTGGCCGAGAGGGTCCGGTGTGCAACGGGAGTTCCCGGAAATGGACCGGTTCGCCTGGTGCACACCGGACGAGGCCGCAGAACGCCTGGTGGCGGGCCAGCGCGTCTTCGTCGACCGGCTGCGCGATTACGTCCGGGACGGCCGGGCGCCTTCGGAGCCGTAAGCGGCGAAGGCACGGCTCCCGGCGCCGGTCACCGGGCGGCCGGCCCGCAGTTCGAGGCGGTCGCCCGTGAAGCGGCTGCGGAAGCTGCGGTCGTGCGAGACGACGACGACGGCGCCCCGGTACCGGGCGAGTGCCGCCTCCAGTTCCTCGACCAGGCTCAGCGCGATGTGGTTCGTCGGCTCGTCCAGAACCAGCAGATCGGCCGGCCTGGTCACCAGTCGCGCCAGGGCGAGTCTGCGCTGCTGCCCGATGGAGAGTGCGGCGACGGGGACGGTCAGGTCTTCGGGACGGAAGAGGCCGAGCGCCAGCAGGTCCTCGGCGTACTCATCGGCGAACCCCGGCCGGCCCGCGGCGAACGTGGCGAGCAGCGAGCGGCGCGTGGGCCTGACGGGGAGTTCCTGCGGGAGGTAGCCGATCCGTGCCCGTCGCCGGACCGTGCCGGTGTCGGGTGCGAGGTCCCCGGCCAGCACGCGCAGCAGGGTGGACTTGCCCGCACCGTTGGGTCCGGTGATCAGGAGTCTCTGCCCCGGGCCGATGCGCAGCGCGGGCAGGTCCAGGCGGTCGCCGACGACTACGGATTCGAGCTCGGCCAGCGGCTCGGGGCTCCCGTTGCCCCCGGCCTCCCGGTCACCCGCTGTCGCCAGTTCGGCCGTGAAACTCAGTGGCCGGGGAGGCGCGGGCACGGGCGTGCGGCGCAGTGCCTCCAGTCGGGTCCTGGCCGCCCTGACCTGCCCGGACAGCTTGGCTTCGTGCGATCTGCGGTGCTTTCCGAAGCCCTGCCCCGGGTCCTTGCCGGTGCCGGCCAGGCGCTGACCGGCCGCGTTCACCTGCTCCTCGGTCCGGGCCAGTTCGGCCAGCCACTCCTGGTGCTCCTGCGCCCATCGCCGGCGTGCGGCTGCCTTGGCTGTGCGGTAGCCGTCCCACCCGTCCCCGTACCGGGAGACGCCGCGCAGGTCCCGGTCGACCTCCAGGATCACGGTGGTGGTCCGCTCCAGGAACGCCCGGTCGTGGGTGACGGCCACCATGGTGCCGCGGTGGGCGCGGAGGTGGTCCTCCAGCCAGGTGACGGCGGCGACGTCGAGATGGTTGGTGGGTTCGTCGAGCAGGAGGAGTTCCGGAGCCGCGGCGAGTACGCAGGCCAGGGCCAGTCTGGACTGCTCACCGCCGGACAGGGTGCCGAGCCCGCGGTCCCGGCCGAGGTGGCCCAGACCGAGGCCGTGCAGGGCCGCGTCGGTCCGGGCGTCGGCCTGGTACCCGCCGCGTTCCTCGTACGCCGTCAGCAGGTCACCGTACGCACCGAGGTCCGCTTCGGTGGGGTTCCCGTCGGACATCGCCGCTTCGGCCTCGCCGATCAGGCGCTCCAGGGTGCGCAGTTCGGCGAGGGCCGCGTCGATCGCGTCCTGGACGGTGCTGCCGGGGTCGAGCGTGAGGGTCTGGGCGAGGTAGCCGGTGCCGCCGGGGAAGGTGACGGTGATGTCGCCGTTCTCCGGGGCCTCGGCCCCGGCCATCAGACGGAGCAGGGTGGACTTCCCGGAACCGTTCTCGCCGATGACGCCGACCTTCTCGCCGGGACGGACGGTGAGGGACACCTGGTCGAGGACGGATCGGTCTCCATAAGCCTTGGAGACGTCTTTCATGGACAGCTGGGCGCGGTGGCGCTGGGGAGACATGGGTGCTTTCCCTGAGGTGACAGGCCCTCGGCAGCGCACGGTGGAAGCCGCTGCGGGGCAGGGGTGTCGGACGGCGGGAAGGACTGCGCCACGACTGCGTGACCGGGTGGGTCACGCGGCGACGCTCAGCGTCGCGCGGCGGCGTCCGGGCCGGGAATCAGAGAAAGAAGTAGTACGAACCCATGCGGTCCAGTGTAACCACGCTCCGCCGGGTACCGCCGTCGTTTTCGGGCGGGGCGGCGGCCCGGAGGTGTGCGCTGCGGGCCGCCGTCGTCGGTTGCGGGCGTGGCTGTCGGGCCCGAGGACCGTGCCGGGGTCAGGCCAGGCGTACCGGCAGCGCGCCGAACCCGTGGGCGATGAACGACTCCACCTGTCCGGCCGGGACCGTCGGGTCGGCCAGGCGCAGTTCCGGGAAGCGGGCGAAGAGTGCGGGCAGCGCGATCGTCGCCTCGAGCCGGGCCAGCGGCGCGCCGATGCAGTAGTGCACGCCGTGGCCGAAGGAGAGGTGCTCCTTGGCGGTTCCGGCCGGGTGGAAGCGGTCCGCGTCCGCGCCGTGACGTTCCGGGTCGCGCCCCGCGGCTGCGTAGGTCGCGAGGATCGCGTCGCCGCGGGCGATGGTGATCCCGTCGTGGAGCTCGATGTCCTCGACGGCGTACCGCAGCGGCAGGTTCGCGATCGACGGGGCCCAGCGCAGGGTCTCCTCGACGACATCGCTCCAGGCGACCTCTCCGCCGCGTACCCGTGCGAGCTGGTCCGGGTGGGCGAGCAGGGCGTGGACGGCGTTGCCGATGAGGTTGACCGTGGTCTCGTGGCCTGCCCCGATGACCAGGAGCAGTGTGTCGATGAGCTCTGTTTCGGTGAGGCCCGAGCCCTCCTCGTCACGGGCGGCGATCAGAACGCTGGTCAGGTCGTCACCCGGCCGCTCCCGTTTGGCAGTGACAAGGCCTGCCAGCAGGCCGTGGACCTCCTGCCAGGTGGCGAGGGCCTGTTCGGGCGTTGCGGTGGTGTCCATGATCGCGCTGACGAGCCTCGCCGTGTCCTCCCGGTGGTCCTCGGGGAGACCGAACAGCTCGCAGATGACTTCCATCGGCAGGGGGTGCGCGTATGCGGCGCGCAGGTCCAGGGGGCCGTCGCCGGCCGCGGCCATCCGGTCCAGGAGGCGTGCGGATATCTCCTCGATACGGGGGCCGAGGGCGTCGGTGCGACGCTTGGTGAACGCGGGAGAGACGAGTTTGCGCAGCCGTCGGTGGTTGGTGCCGTAGGCGGTGAACATATTCGTCACGCCCACCCAGGAGTTGATCCATGTCTCCCGGAACCGGCCCTCGATCCAGTCCGGCCAGTGCTGGTTCGGATCCTTGGACACCCGGTCGTCCGCGAGGAGTTGCTTGAGGACGTCATGGCCGGTGGGCGCCCAGGCGACGATGCCGCCGGGGAGCTCCACCCGTGCGGCGGAGCCCTGGGGGCGGAGCCGGTCCGCCTCAGCGTGGATGTCGCGGCCTGCGGGGTCGATCACGACGGGCTGGTGTCCCATGGAGAACTCCTGCGTGTGGGGGCGGGATGAGTCGAGCGTAGGGGCGCAGGGGTTCATGATCCAAGCAGTCCGGCGGGATGTGGGGCAAGCCTCAGCGGCGGAGCCGGGACGCATGCGCGCGCACCGGCTCCGCACCTCGTCGATGGAGCGTCAGAAGAGCGGCGGCTGCGCGAACCTGACGAGTTCCAGGGCCTGTTGCGGGAACCAGGCACCCGCCGCCGGGTCCACGGTGCCGCGCTCGGGGTCCTCCGGGCCGTCCGTGCCGCGCAGGCAGAGGCCGTCCGACTCCCCCGGGATCTTGATCCACAGGGCGGCGTCGTGGAGCGGGTCGCCCGTGCGGGTGGTGGGCCGGGCCCCGAGGCCGCGGTCCGGCGGGTTGCACCAGTCCTGCGGGTCGGTGTACTTCCCCGCGGGGGCGGTCCAGGCACCCTGGCCGTTGCGGCTGGAGTCGGTGACGAAGCGCTTCATCCGGGCAGGGTCGGCGTCGACGTTGGCGTCCAGCCACGACTGGGCGTCGGCGCGGGGCCACCACTGGTTGGGGCAGTCTGCGGTGTCCCCGCCGGCCTCCGTGTAGGCGAGGCAGGACGAAATCAGGGTGCCGTACCAGGTGTTGGCATCCTCGGTGTGGTAGTTGGATGCGTTGGTGTAGAAGCCGGTCGCCCGCTCCACACCGCCTGCGATCAGGCGCGGCACGATGCTGTTGACCGAGTGCCAGCCCTGGTGGCCGGTGTCGAGGTAGACCTTGGTCCCGGCCAGCGGTTCGAGTGCGTCGACCGCGTAGTTCACCTCGGTGTAGCGGGCCGCCGTCTTCGTGCCTTCGGCATCGTCCTGCCCGCAGTCGGCGGGCAGCAGGGCGAGCGAGTCCGGTTCCAGGACGACCATCGCCTCGTGCTTGCCGATGCCCCGGGCGACGGCGTCGATCCATGCGGTGTACTCGGCGGTCGTGGAGGCTCCGCCGCCCGAGTAGTTGGCGCAGTCCCGTCCCGGGACGTTGTAGAGGGCGAAGACCGGTACGGACCGCTGCCCGGTCGCTTCGCGGACGACTTTCCGGGCCTCCCGCTCGACGACGGCGGGGGTCTGGTCCCCGTACCAGACGGCGTGCGGTGTACGGGCCATGGCCAGAATGCCTGCGGCATCGCGCAGTTGGCCGTGGCGCAGGAGATCGCGTGCCTGGTCGTAGGCGCCCGGGTTCGCGTCGGGGGTGTAGAGCCGCGTGCCGGGCTCGCCGGTCCGGGTTGTCGCGTCGGATCCCGTACCGCCCGGAGGGCCGGCCGCGGCTGCCGGAACGGTGAGCAGCAGAGCCGCCGCCAGGGCGAGTGGCAGGGCGGTGAGAAGGGGTGCTGCGGGGGTGCGCATGGTGTCCATCCTCGGTCGCGACGAACGTGCGGGAGCGCTCCCACATCCGGTCACGGGAGCGCTCCCATGAGGGTTGCCGAGGGCCATGTATGCGTCAAGGCTGTTGCGCCTGTTACTTCGCGGGAGCCGCTCGCCGGGGCGCCCGTACAGGTCAGTGGTCGCTCAACGCTCCTGTGGCGCTCTGTTCGGCGTCACCGTCGGGCATCTCCCGCAGCCTGCCCGTGTCCTGCGGCCTGCTCAGGACGAGCGCCGCCACGTCGTCGCGGCGCACTCCTCCCGAGAACTTCTCCAGGTCGGCCTGGAGCGCTGCCAGCACCTGCCGGGGGTCACGCCCCGCCCACTCGGCGAGCCGTTCGTCCAGCGGGTAGAAGGACCCCTCGGAGTCGCGGGCCTCGGTCACCCCGTCCGTGAACACCAGGAGCGCCGCGCCGCGAGGGAAGGCGACCCACTCGGCGGCGCGCGCCTCGGTGCTGAGCTCCGCCATCCCGAGGGGGACGGACGTCCTGTGCAGGGCGACCTTCGACACCGATGCGCCGTTCAGCAATCGCGGCGGAAGGTGTCCGCAGTTCACCGTCCGCACCCGGTCGCCCCCGTCGAATCCGAGCAGCAGGGCGGTGACGAAGCGCTCGGTGTCCCCGGTCTCGGCGGAGAACTGGTTGTGCCGGGACACCGCGGCCTCCAGGGCATCGGCCACCCCGGTGAGCTCGGCCTCCCGGACGGCCGCTTCGCGGAAGGCGCCGAGCGCGGCGAAGCCCGCTCCGATCGCGGGCAGGCCCTTGCCCTGGACGTCACCGATGATGACCCGTGTCCCGAAGGGCGACTGCACGATTTCGTAGATGTCGCCGCCGACGAAGCGGTCCTCCTCGATCGGCTCGTAGATCCCGTGCGCCCGGACCTGCTCGGTGACGATGGGCAGCGGCCGGAGGATCTGCCGCTGGAGTGCGACGGCCGCCGAACGCAGCCGGGCGATCTCCTTGGCGTGCCGGATACGGGCGGCGCAGGCGACGACTCCCAGGGCGCTGGCCACCGTGGTGAACGCGATGACGAAGGTGACGTCCCAGAACGCCCCTGCGGACCCGATGAGGGACACGGCCACCACGACCGTGACCCACAGTGCCACACAGATGGTCTGGCGAACCGTGCAGAAGACCGAGGCCAGTGCGGGCAGGACCACCAGGAGCGGAATGATGGGCAGTTCCTCGCCGGTGAGGACGTCGAGGAGGACGACCAGGACGGTCAGAAGCACCAGCCCGCCGGCGAGCGCCCAGTTCCTGACACGGGAGGCACCGGCCGCCGCCTCACCCGGATCCGTCCCGGGCAGCGGCGTCCGGCGCGCCGCTGCCGGCAGCCGGAGCCCCATGACCATGAAAGGCCTCTCGCCGATTTGTCGGTGTCATCCCACTTGTTCCAAACTACCTTTCCCTCGGGCCGGGGTCCTGGCGTCGGTGCGCCGCTCCGGTTCCGCCGGGACCAGCGCCGAGAGGAACGAGGTCCGGCGGCGTAGCCGGAAGCCGAGGGATTCGTAGAGCCGGATGGCGTTGACGTTCGACGCGGCAGCGTGCAGGAAGGGCGTCTCGCCGCGTTCCTCGATGCCGTGGGCGACGGCCCGGACGAGCCGCGTCGCGAGCCCCTCCCCGCGTACGGACTCGTCGGTGCACACACCACTGATCTCGGTCCAGCCGGGCGGGTGAAGCCGCTCGCCCGCCATCGCGACGAGCACCCCGGAGCGGCGGATGCCCAGATAGGTGCCGAGCTCGACCGTGCGCGGCAGGAACGGGCCGGGCCGGGTGCGCGCGACGAGTTCCAGCATCTCCGGCACATCGGCGGGGCCCAGGAGCACCGCCTCCGGGTCCGGTGCGGTGTCCACGCCGTCGTCCACCAGCTGCACGCCCTCGGCCTGGAAGACGATCTCCCAGTCGTCCGGCGGCGGCTCCCGGAAGGCGGTGAGGGTGATGGACGCACCCGGTCCGGCGAGTGCGGCGACATCGGCCCAGTCCTGGGCCTCGGGCCGGTCAGGCAGGGCGAGCCACGGGGTGACGTCGGGCGGGTAGCGCAGGATGCGACCCCGGTGCTCCGCGAAGTGGGCATGGGGTCCGGTCAGCGAGGCGCGGGCCGGATTGTCCAGCGGGTGCGCCGCGTCCTGGGGCGTCGGGGCCTCGGGAGAGCTCATGCCGCCTCCCCGCTCGCGGTGGTGCCGGTCCCTTCGGGTGACGCTGCCCGGATCCGTCCGGCGCCACCGACGGCGGGCATCAGAAGTGGGCTTCCCCTTCCGGGTCCGTCATGGCGATCGCGTACGCAGGCCTTGGGCATTAGCTCCTCGCTCCGGTTGATCTCAGCGGCTGACGACAGCATCGGAAAGCCCATTCGTCATGCACCTATTCCCGGGACGCCCGACTGTTCATGAGCGTGTAATCAAGGCACCGGGCCGCAAGCCCCGCGGTCGATGGCGCGCGAGCCCCGGCGGCGGGTGAAAGCCGCCGGGCCGGATCGCATACCGCTAACGGGATCGTGCCCCCAACGTGCCCTTCGCTGTGGCACTCTGGAGACGGCCGCCCCACCGGGCTCCCCCGTACCGGTGGGGCGGTTCTGTGCTTGCTCCCTCCCGGCGGACCCGCGAGGCGGCTGCCGGGAACGGCTCCTGCGGACGGCTCCTGGGGCGATAGCGACGATTACCGGCCAATAGCGGGCGCGTACGCGGCTCAAATCCGCCTTTCGCGCATGCGGGCCGGGCCTCCGGGCAGGCGCCCAGACCTCATGGCCTACGACCTGAGGAGCGTGACGGCAATGACGGAGCACACCGCGCGGACCGCCGACGTGACGCGAGCACGAGTGACGGACGATCTCCCGTGGATCGAGGACGCCGGGAAGATCGCGCCCAAGGACGCACGCGCCCTGTCGAAGCTCTTCTTCGATCGGCTGCAGGTGCTCGAGGAGGGCACTCCCGAGTACCAGTACGCCCGGAACACGCTCATCGAGATGAACCTGTCCCTCGTCCGCTTCGCCGCGGGCCGCTTCCGCAACCGGGGCAGCGGCGACATGGAGGACATCGTCCAGGTCGGCACCGTGGGCCTGATCAAGGCGATCGACCGCTTCGACCTTTCCCGCGAGGTGGAGTTCACCTCGTTCGCCGTGCCGTACATCGTCGGTGAGATCAAGCGGTTCTTCCGCGACACCAGCTGGTCCGTGCACGTGCCCCGGCGCCTGCAGGAACTGCGGGTGGAGATCGCCAAGGCGAAGGAGACCCTGTCGGCCGGCCTGGACAGGGACCCCACCGTGCACGAACTCGCCGAGCATCTCGGCCTCGACGACGTGGAGATCACCGAGGGCATCGTCGCCGCCAACGGCTACACGGCGGGATCGCTCGACATGCCGACCGACGCGGCGGACTCCGCGGGACACATGACGAGCGGCCGCACCTACGCGGATGTGCTGGGCAGGACCGACCCCGCCATGGAGACGGTGGAGAATCTTCATACGCTCGCGCCACTGCTGGGTGAACTCGACGCCCGTGAGCGCCGCATCATCGACATGCGGTTCGGCCAGGAGATGACGCAGGCTCAGATAGGTGACTGCCTGGGGATCTCCCAGATGCATGTCTCCCGGCTGCTGAGCCGCATTCTGGACAAGCTCCGCACCGGGATGTTCACGCAGGACTGACACCCCGGCCCCGGCCCCGGCAGGCATCCCGTCGGGAGCCCCGCGCGGCCTCCCCACCGCCTTCCGCACCATCCCGGTCCGCCGCACTCCGCGCGACATACGCGGAGTGCGGCGGACCTCTTCCGGCAACGCAACTGCCCTCTGTTGCTGCGGTATTGCAGGTTCGTGGCCATCCCGACGGCACGCTTCCACACCCTCGCGCGGCCCTCTACGGTCCGTAATCAGCCCGTCGCCGCCGCGTCGCCATCCGTGCTCGCGCGCATCCGCCACTGAACCACCGTGCGAGGAATGACATGAGCCAGCCCGTCGACTCCGTCACCGCAGGACACACTCCCGAGGACCACGACCGGCAGGACGCCGGGGCCGCCTGGTCCTTCGAGACCAAGCAGATCCACTCCGGTGCCGTCCCGGATCCCACGACCGGTGCCCGTGCGGTGCCGATCTACCAGTCGACGTCGTTCGTCTTCCGTGACACGCAGCATGCGGCCGACCTCTTCGCGCTGGCCGAGCCCGGCAACATCTACACCCGGATCCACAACCCCACGCAGGACGTCCTGGAGCAGCGGATCGCCGCGCTGGAGGGTGGAGTCGCCGCTGTGGCACTCGCCTCCGGACAGGCCGCGGAGACGCTCGCGCTCCTGACGCTGGCCGGCGCCGGCGACCACATCGTCTCCTCGGCCTCGCTCTACGGCGGTACGTACAACCTGTTCCGGCACACGCTCCCCCGGTTCGGCATCGAGGTGTCGTTCGTCGAGGACCCCGACGACATCGAGGCGTGGCGGTCGGCGATCCGGCCCAACACCAAGGCCCTGTTCGCGGAGACGCTCGGAAATCCGCGCGGCGACGTCCTGGACATCCGGGGCGTGGCGGACGCGGCGCACGGGGCGGGGATTCCGCTCGTCGTCGACAACACCGTTCCGACCCCGTACCTCCTGCGGCCCCTCGAGCACGGGGCGGACGTCGTCATCCACTCCGCGACGAAGTTCCTCGGCGGGCACGGCACCACCATCGGCGGTGTCGTCGTGGACGGCGGCACGTTCGACTTCGGTGCACACGCGGAGCGCTTTCCGGACTTCCACACCCCGGACCCGAGCTACCACGGCCTGCGGTACTGGCCGGACCTGGGGCCCAGCGCCTTCGCCGTGAAGCTGCGGGTCCAGCTGCTGCGCGACCTGGGGCCCGCCCTCTCCCCGCACTCCGCGTTCCTGCTGCTCCAGGGTGTGGAGACGTTGAGCCTGCGCCTGGAGCGGCACACCTCCAACGCGCTGACGCTCGCCCGGTGGCTGGAGGGCCGCGACGAGGTGTCGGCCGTGCACTACGCGGGGCTCGAGTCGAGTCCCTGGTACGGAGCGGGGCAGCGCTACCTGCCGCGCGGTGCCGGAGCCGTGCTCGCCTTCGAGCTGCGGGACGGGGTGGAGGCGGGCAAGCGGTTCGTGGACGCGGTCGAGCTGTTCAGCCACCTCGCCAACATCGGTGACGTACGGAGCCTGATCATCCACCCCGCGTCCACGACGCACAGCCAGCTGACCGAGGAGCAGCTCGCCGCGACGGGCGCCACCGCAGGCCTGGTGCGGCTCTCCGTGGGCCTGGAGAACGTGGACGACCTCAAGGCCGATCTGGAGGCCGGCTTCCGCGCCGCCAAGGCGGCGTCCTGAACCGGGTCGCCACGCCCCCCGCACTCCCTCTCCCGCCGGCCGCCGGAGGCTGGCGGGAGGGGGATCCGTCCGGCCGCCGCTCCTGGGTGGCGCTGGACGGTCCGCTCGGGCTCGAGTCGGGGGCCGAACTGCCGGGCGTACGGCTCGCGTACGAGACCTGGGGCAGGCTCGCACCGGACGGCGCCAACGCGGTGCTGGTCCTGCACGCGCTGACCGGTGACAGTCACGCGGCGGGCCCTCCCGGGCCGGGGCATCCGACCGCGGGCTGGTGGGACGCGCTGATCGGTCCCGGCCGGGCGTTCGACACCGACCGCTGGTTCGTCGTCGCGCCGAACGTTCTGGGCGGCTGTCAGGGCAGCACCGGTCCGTCCTCCCGTGCCCCCGACGGCACCCGCTGGGGCCCCGACTTCCCGTTTCTGACGGTCCGTGACCAGGTGGCGGCCGAGGCCGCGCTCGCCGACGCCCTCGGCATCGGCCGTTGGGCTGCGGTCGTCGGCGGTTCGATGGGGGGCATGCGCGCCCTCGAATGGGCGGTGAGCCGGCCGGACCGTACGGGATCGCTGCTGGTACTCGCCACCCCGGCCGCGGCGTCGGCTGAACAGATCGCCTGGGGCAGCGTGCAGATCGCCGCGATCCGCGCCGACCCGGGCTGGCGGGGCGGCCGGTACCACGACGCCCCGCCCGGCTCGGGTCCGCACCGGGGGCTCGGCCAGGCCAGGCGGATCGCCCATGTCACCTATCGCAGCGAGGCGGAGCTGGGGGCGCGGTTCGGCCGGGAGGCGCAGTCCGGAGAGCTTCCCTCGCAGGGCGGGCGCTACCAGGTGGAGTCGTACCTCGACCACCATGCCGCCAAGCTGGTGCGCCGCTTCGACGCCGGCAGCTATGTGACGCTCACCGAGGCGATGAACGGACACGATGTGGGCCGGGGCCGCGGCGGTGTCGCGCAGGCGCTGCACCGTGCGGGTATGCCCGCACTGGTCGCGGGAATCGAATCGGACCGGCTCTATCCGCCCTCGCAGCAGGCGGAACTGGCGGCGCTGCTGCCCGGTGCGGACCGGCTCCGGATCATCGCATCACCTTACGGACACGACGGATTCCTCATCGAGACCGGCCAGGTGGGCGGCCTCGTGAGGGAGTTGCTGCCCGCTTCGTGACCTCGTCCTGCCCCTCCCCAACCCCTGGAGCGTCCATGAGTTCCGTAGAGCCGTCCGAAGCCGCGTACGACCGGATGAGACTGCGTCAGTGGTTCCGCGGCGGCGCCAGATCGGCGGGGATCGACCGCCGCGACCTCCTGAAACTGGTCGCGGCGGCGTCGGCTGCCGTCCCGCTGATTCCGGCCGCCGCCTCGCCGGCCCACGCGGCGGGAACCCTGGCGGGGGTGTTGAAGCCACTGCCGCCGGAGCTGTTCACCGTGCGCGGCACCAACGCGGAGACGAACTTCGCCGCGCTGCGCGACACCGGGCTGCTCACCCCCGTCGACCGCTTCTTCGTCCGCAACCACACCGCGACGCCCCGCATCGAGGCGTCGGACTGGAAGCTGACGGTCTGGGGCAGCGGGCTGACGGGCGGGCCGGTGGACTTCTCGTACGCGGCGTTGCGCGCCCTGCCGTCCGTGACCCGCACCGCGTTCGTCGAGTGCGCGGGCAATGGCCGCAGCTTCTTCACCTCGCAACAGAACCAGCAGGTCAGCGGTACCGCCTGGACCCTCGGCGCGATCGGCACGGCACGCTGGCGCGGGGTGCGGCTCGCCGATGTGCTGCGGCTGGCCGGAATCGGCAGGGACGCGGTGGATGTGCTGCCGCGTGGACTGGACGCGGAGGTCGTCAGCGACGGGACGAATCTGGGCCGGGTGCGCAGGCCTCTGCCGGTGTCGAAGGCTCTGGACGACGTCCTCCTCGCCTACGAGATGAACGGCGAGCCGCTGCCGCCCGACCACGGCCATCCGGTCCGGTTGATCGTCCCGTCCTGGGTCGGCATCGCGAACATCAAGTGGGTCGGGGACATCGAGGTGAGCGCGGAGCCGCTGCTGACTCCGTGGAACACGGGCCTGTACCGGCTGTTCGGACCCGGGTACCCGCCGGAGGGCAGCGATCCGCTGACCCGCCAGACGCTCAAGAGCGCCTTCGAACTGGCGCCCGGTGCCACTTTCGCCGCCCACCGCAGGCACCTGCTCACGGGCCGGTCCTGGTCGGGCGGCGCACCGGTGCGTCTCGTCGAGGTCAGCACCGACGGCGGCACCCGGTGGCGGCCCGCCCGGCTGCGCGACGAGCCCAGGAGCGGCAGCTGGGTCCGCTGGACGGCCGACTGGGTTCCGAAGGAGGCCGGCCCCGCCGTGCTGCTCGCCCGGGCGACGGACCGGTCGGGCCGCACCCAGCCGGCGACGGCGGCCCACAACACGCAGGGCTACCTCTTCGACGCGGTGGTGCGGCACCCGGTGACGGTCGCCTGACACCACCGCTATGCGGAGCCGCCCGCGTAGTACGTGGCGATCATGTCCTCGGCGCCGTGTCCTGCCGCCTCCGCACGGGTGAACCGCTCAGCGGAGGCGGCGACCAGATCCAGCGTCACCCCGGACGCCTCGGCCGCGTCGAGGATCAGCCGGGTGTCCTTGAGCGCCGTGGAGAGCGCGAAGCTCGGGGTGAGGTCGCCGGACAGCACCGCGGCGGCCTTGCCCTGCAGGTACGGGGTGTCCAGTGGGCCGCCCTTCACCGCGTCCAGGAACAACTGCGGGTCGATCCCGAGCCCTTCGGCGAGATTGAGGCATTCGGCCACGCTGTTGACCAGGTTGATCACCCAGGTGTTGGCGACCAGCTTGAGCCGGGTGGCCGCTCCCGGGTCCTCCCCGACCCACACGGTGCGCTGCCCGATCGCTTCCAGGACCGGCAGCGCCGTCGCGCGGGCGGTGGAGGGGCCGGAGACGAACACCGTGAGGGTGCCCTGCTCGGCCGGCTGCCGGGTGCCGGAGACCGGGGCGTCCAGGTAGACGAGTCCGAGGCCGGCGGCCCGGTGGACGAGGTCGGTGGTGGCGTCCAGTCCGACGGTGGAACTCTGCAGCCAGACCTGTCCGGGGCGGAGTCCGGGGGCCGCGGCGGTGAGGGTCGCGGCCACGGACGGGCCGTCGTTCAGCGCGGTGAGGACGACATCGGCGCCGCGCACCGCTTCCTCCGCGGTGTCCGTCACGGTGGCGCCGTGCGCGGCAAGGGGCGCGGCCTTGGCCTGCGTTCGGTTCCAGGCCCGGACCGGAAGTCCGGCCCTGAGCATGCTGCGCGCCATCCCGGATCCCATGATCCCGGTGCCGAGGACCGCGACGGTCGGCCTGCCGGTGGCCGATCCCGTGGGGGCGGCGGTGGTCATGGGGGATTCCCTTCCTCGGTGTGCCCCGCACCGGTACGGCGGGGCGACGGGACTCAAGCCTGCCGCAGCGCGCCGTCGAGTACGGCGCGGTGTACGGCCCGGGCGAGTCGTGATCCCCAGCGTGAGCGCGGTCCGGCGAAGGGTTCCCCGGACTGCGCCCCGGGGTCGGGAGCGGCGATGCACACGGCGTCCGTGGGCGTACCCGAGCAGTCGAGTCCGGCGTCCACGAGGGCTTGGACCTTGGCCTCGGTGGCTGTTGCCACCGCGTTGACCAGGGCGGCGTCGGAGAGGGCCACGGGGACGGTGACGACGATGTTGACCGTGCCCGGTGGCAGCGGGCCGTCGGTGCCGCCGGCCGGGTCCGCGGCCCATCCCCGTACCCCGAGACCGCTGGTGACGGTGGCCGTGACGCCCCCGTCGGCCGCGACGGTGTACGCGGTGACGTCCGCGGCCGTCATCAGACCGGCCCCGGGGCCGCCGAGGTCCTCGGCCGCGGCGATCTCGGCGAGGTGCCGGTCCGGGTCCAGCCGCGGGTATCCGCCCGGTACCTGCGCATTGAGAATCCAGGCCCGCGGCCCGATGCCGCCGCCCAGGACGGCGCTGCTGCACACCCGCCAGCCGGGTCCCAGCCGCCAGACCAGGTGGTGGAGGCGGAGGCCTTCCTCCTGCCTGGCCAGCAGTTCCCCGCGCTGTCCGGGGATGCGGGTACGTACGGAATCGATGGCGCACCCCCGGGGACGGGCCGCCCGACGGTCGGCGACGGCGCGTCGATCATACGTGCGGGGCGGGTCCGCATCCCCGGTGCACCCATGAGGGTGCTCACCCGAATGGCGTAACGGGTGGAAGAGGCCGATACAGGCATTGCGCGGGGCCACCGCCCACCCCGGGTCCTCCGGGCCGCCCGCTGCCCGGGCCGGGAGGTTGCAGCGACCAACCGGGTGAGGCGCGATGGAAGCCGGACGCGCCTTCCCTGCTGGACCCACCCACAGGGCGTGCCCGGGCGAGGAGGAATCGGCCATGGGAGCCGCTGACGGTTTCACGGATTCCGGAGAACTCGACGGTCTGACCGTCTACGACAGTGACGGCGAAAAGGTCGGCAGTGTAGGACGGGTGTACGTCGACGACGACACCGGCAAGCCCGACTGGATCACGGTCAAGACCGGCATGTTCGGCATGAAGGAGAGCTTCGTACCGCTCGCCGGAGCCCGTCGCGTGGGCTCCGACCTGCACGTCTCGCACGCGAAGGACCGCGTCAAGGACGCCCCCAGGGTGGACGCCGACGCGCATCTCTCCGTGGCCGAGGAGGAAGAGCTCTACCGGCACTACGGCATGACCAGGAAGACCACCGCAGGTGCGGGCGGCGACGCGCGCACCACGTCCGGCACCGGAACGGCAGCCATGGGCGCCGCCGGAGCCGCAGGAGCGGCCGGAGCCGCGGGAACGGCCCGCCCCAAGACGACCGGCAAGGCGACAGCGGTCGGCACCACGGGCGCAGCCACCTCGGGCGCAGGCATGGGCAGGCACCGTGACACGGAGGCGTCCTCCACGTCGCGCCCGCTCGCCGGAGCCGGAGCCGAACGGTCCGCCGCGGGCGCCGGGGGACGGGAGGAGATGGTCCGTTCCGAGGAACAGCTCCTCGTCGGTACGGAGGAGTACGAGAGCGGGAAGGCGCATCTGCACAAGTACGTCGTGACCGAGAACGTCACCCGGACCGTACCCGTGTCCCACGAGGAAGTACGCGTGGTGCGCGAACCCATGCGGTCGGGCGAGAAGTCGACCGGGACGACGAGCATCGGCGAAGAGGACGTCGAAGTCACCCTGCACGCCGAACGCGCCACCGTCCGCAAGGAGGCCGTCCCGGTGGAGCGCGTCCGCCTCGAAACCAACAAGGTCACCGAACAGAAGGAAGTCTCCGCCGAACTCCGCAAGGAGAAGATCGACTACGCGGACGGCAAGGACATGGGCAGCGGCAAGGACACGGGCGGCGAGTTCGGCCAGGGACGCCGCCGCTGACCCCCTCACTCAGCGGCGACAGGCCGCGCGACAAGCAGCGAGGGGCGGACCCGGACGACGCGGGCCCGCCCCTTCGCCGTCGGTCACCCGGAGACCGGGCCGCCCGCGGCGGCCCCCGGCAGGAAGCGCACCGACGGCCTGCCGTCCGGCCCGTCGGGCGTCACCACCGCCCGTACCCGGTAGACGTCCGCGACGAGTTCCCCGGTGATCACCTCCGCGGGCGTTCCGCAGGCCACCACCCGTCCCTCCTTCAGCACGGTGACGCGGTCGCAGAACATCGCGGCCAGGTTGAGGTCGTGCAGCGCCACCACAGCGGTGACGGGCAGTGCGGAGACGAGGGCCAGCAGCTCCAGTTGGTGCTGGATGTCGAGATGGTTCGTCGGCTCGTCCAGGAGGAGTTCACGAGGCCGCTGCGCGAGTGCACGGGCGATCTGGACGCGCTGGCGCTCACCGCCGGACAGGGTGTGCCAGGACTGCTCGGTGCGGTCGGCCAGGCCTGTACGCTCCAGCGCCTCACGCACGGCGTCCTCGTCCTCGCGGCCGGGCGCCGTCCAGGCACGGCGGTGCGGGATGCGGCCGAGGCGGACGACGTCCAGGACACTCAACTCGACCTGGGTCGTTGCGTGCTGGTCGACCACGGCGACGCGTCGGGCGACGGTGCGGCGGCCGGTCTCCGCGAGGGTACGGCCGTCGAGGGTCACCGCGCCCGCGCCCGGGCCGAGGACGCCGGCCATGATGCGGAGCAGTGTGGACTTGCCGGATCCGTTGGGCCCCAGGAGTCCGACCGTGGCACCGGGCGGCGGCGCGATGTCCACTCCGTCGAGGACGATCCGCCCGCCCGCTTCCCGCGTCACGCGCTCGGCCCGCAGGCCCTCGGTCGCGGCGGCGGTCATGTGGCCCTCCGGGTGCGGTACAGGACCAGCACGAAGGCGGGCACACCGATGAGGGCGGTGACCACTCCGACCGGTACCTCCTGCGGGTCTAGGACGGTGCGGGCCAGGGTGTCGACCCAGACCAGGAACACCGCCCCGGCGAGCGCGGTGACCGGCAGGAGACGCCGGTGCCCCGAGCCGGTCAGGGCGCGGGCCGCGTGCGGCAGGACGAGGCCGACGAAGCCGATGGCGCCCGCCGAGCTGACGAGCGCCGCGGTCAACAGCGCAGTGGTGCAGAGCAGCACGATTCTGGTGCGGGCGACATGGACGCCGAGGGTGGCCGCCGCGTCCTGGCCGAAGGCGAAGGCGTCGAGCGTACGGGCGTGTCCGAGGCAGATCAGCAGTGCCACGGCGAGCACTGCCGCGCACATCCACACATCGGTCCAGCCGACCCCGCTCAGGGAGCCGAGCAGCCAGAACAGCACACCGCGGGTCTGCTCGGCGTCGGCGGCGGTCATCACGACGAAGGAGGTGAGCGCGGAGAAGAGCTGCATCGCCGCCACACCGGAGAGGACGACCCGGTCGGTCGTCCCGCCGAGCGTGTGGCTGAGCAGCAGAACGAGGGCGAACGAGCAGAGGGCGCCGATGAAGGCACCGGCCGAGATCGACACCGCTCCCCCCACCCGCTCCGAGGATGACGACCACGACCGCTCCGGTGGACGCCCCCGAGGAGACACCGAGGACGAACGGGTCGGCGAGCGGGTTGCGCAGCAGTGACTGCATGACGGTGCCGCACACCGCGAGTCCGGCTCCGCACACCGCGGCGAGCAGGGTGCGGGGCATGCGCAGGTTCCAGATGATCCCGTCCCGGATCGGGCTGAGCCGCGAGTCCCCGGGGCCGAGATGGGCCGCCACCGCGGACCAGACGTCCGGGACCGAGATCCGGGCGGGCCCGATGGTGACGGCGACCGCGACGGACAGGAGCAGGAGCGCCGTCCCGCAGCTCCACAGGAGGCCGTCGCGCAGGACACGGACACCGGCCGGGCGTGACACCGGTGCCTCCGGTGCGCGTACGCCGGCGGCCTGTCGGGTGTCGGTCACCCCGCGAGCCCGAAGCCGCGCAGCCCTGCGGCCACGAGCTCCACGCCTTCGACGGTACGGATGGAGGGGTTCATGGCCTGGCCGCTGAGGAGGACGTAGCGTTTGTGCCGGACGGCGTCCATGTTCCTCGTGGCGGGATTGGACTCCAGGAACTGGATCTTCTTCTCGGCGCTCTCGGCGGTCTGCGACTTGCGGGTCAGGTCGCCGATGACCAGGACGTCGGGGTTGCGGTCGGCGACGGTCTCCCAGTTGATCTGGGGCCACTCCTCGTGGGTGTCGTCGAAGACGTTCTTCGCGCCGAGCTCCTCGGTGATGATGCCGGGCGCCCCGCAGCAGCCCGCGAGGTAGGGCGACTCGGCGTTGGCGAACCAGTAGAGCAGGGTGGCGTCCGATGCCTCGATGCCTGCGGTCGCCTTGCCGATACGTGCCCGGAGGCGGGCGACGAGCTCGTCACCGCGTTCCTGGACGCCGAACACCTTGGCCAGATCGTGCACTTCGGTGTAGACGCTCTCCATGGTCAGCGGCTTCGTACGGGAACCGTCCCCGCCTTTGCTGTTGTCCTTGGCGGTGCAGTCGGCCGGCGAGACGTAGGTGGGGACGCCGAGGTCCTCGAACTGTTCGCGGGGCGCGACACCGCCCTTGCCGAGCGTCGATTCGAACGAGGAGCTGATGAAGTCGGGTTCCTTGTCGAGGACCTTCTCCGAAGAGGGCCGGTTCTCGGCGATGCGGGGGACGCTCGCACTGGCCTTCTCCAGGCCCTTCATCACCGGATCGGTCCAGGTGGAGGTGCCCGCCAGCCGGTCGGCGAGGCCGAGCGAGAGCAGGATCTCCGTCGACCCCTGGTCCAGGGAGACCGCGTGGTGCGGGGCGGCCGCGACGGTGACGGTGCGTCCGCAGTTCTTCAGCGTCACGGGGTAACCGGCGGCGCCGGCGTCCTGCGTCGTCTTGTCGGACGAACCGCCACCGCAGGCGGTCAGCAGGACAAGTCCCGCCGTGAGCAGGGCGGTTCGGCGTACGGTACTGGCTATGGGCGGCACTGGGTCCCTCTGCGTCCTGGGGCTCATGCGCGGAGCCCGGTACGAAGCACCGCTCCCGGTACGGGAAACGGGTGCCAGCAGGTTTTCGGACTCGGGTTCATCCGGACGGGACGCCTTCCCGGACCCCGAGGGTGTCCAGTGGCCGTGGCCCCGCCCGTCCCCCTCACCGCTGCGCGTCAGCTCCGGTTTCGCACCGGATTCCCTGACTCCACGTGGAGTGTGACTGGCCTCTGCAAGCTATCACGCAGCTGAACGCAGGCCTCGGGGGCCGCGGCCGGCACGGCGGGTGGGGCGTCCCCCGCACCGGCCCCTCCTCGACCGGGACCTGCGCTCGGGGTCAGGACCTGCGCCGAACCGATTCTCCGGCTCTCACGTGCGGCGTCCACGCCGGCGGGCGAGTACGGACGCCGTGCCCCAGTACGCGAGCAGGACAACCCGCAGGCCGAGGATCTCGGCGGCCTCGCGCACACGCCGGGCCCCGGCCGCACCGGGTGGTGTCCGGACGGGCCGTCGGCCGCTCACCGTGCGGCCGGCGGCGAGGGCTCGGCCGGGCCCCGGTGCCAGGGGCCGTCCGGGTCGTCGTACGCGTCGGCGTAGTCCGGTCCTGCGATCGGCCAGTCGGCGAGCAGCTCTTCCGGCAGCGCGAAGGACTCGACCAGTTCGGGTGCGTGTGCGGCGACGGCCGCGATCAGTTCCTCGGTGGCCTCGGGCAGTTCGTCGACCTGCTGGGCGGTCAGGTGACCTGCCGCCAGCAGGTCCCCGCTGTTGCGTGCCACCCACTGGAGGGCGAACAGCCGCTGCAGCTCGGCCAGTCGCTCCCGGGCGGCCCCCTCGGGGAGCGTGGCCAGTGCCTCGGCGTACCCCTCGGCCGCCTGTCGGTACGCGTGGGCCTCGACCCCGCGCAGGGCGGCACCGGAGGCCGCGTTCCACCGCGCGAGCGCGTCGTCGTGCGGTGCCCGGAGCGCGCGTTCCCTGGCCCGGGTGAACCAGATCTCCTCCACCGCGTCGAGGAGCCTGCCGAGGAACCGGGGGTCGGCCAGCTCACCGGGGGTCCGGTCGGCCGGGATGTTGCCGGTCCCGTCCGCCGGGTCCTGCGAGGGGTCACCGGGTGCCGGTCCGGCGGCGAAGAACATGTCCGCCGCCGCCTTCGCGTGGACGGCGAGGTTGTCGCCCTCGGCCGTGATGGCGCCTTCGACCCCGGTGACCAGCTCCGTCATGCCGTTGTTCTCCAACAACGCCTGCGCACCGCAGCGTTCACGGCACTCGACGATGACCGCGCGGGCCTGCCAGGTGATCCACCCCTTGGCGACCGCCACCAGGCGTTCCGCCTCCGCCCTGTCCTCACCGGAGCGGCGCTCCCACCGGTCCAGAGCCCGGCGGTGCAGCAGGCTCATGGCGAAGACCGTGGCCATGGCCGAGGCGAGCGGCCCGTGGTGGGTCCGGTGGGCGTTCACCGGAATCTGCCCGGCACCCCGGGTGCCGGAGATCATGCGATGGCCGCCGTAGCGGACGGCGACCGCCAGCGTGGCGCGGGCGGATCCGGCCGCGCAGGCGCTCATGGAGATCCGCCCCGGGGTCACACGGCCGATGGATGTCAGGAAGCGGCGCCGCCGGTCGGCGGGGGTACTGCTGAACCCTCCGTCCCCGCCCGGCATCCTCCCGTCTCCCAGCAAGGCGTCCCGCCCCACGAACAGCCGGTCGAACGAGGTCAGGCAGTGGTCCACGGGGCTGCCCATCCGGGCCGGCAGGCGCCGGACCCGTACCCCTGGAAGGGCCTGTACGTCGTCGGTGAGCGGCACCAGGAAGAGGTGGACGCCGTGGTCCGTCCCGTCGGCGAGAAGGCGTGCGGCGACGAGCCCGGTCTTCGGTCCTCCCGCAGGACTGGTGTTGGGCATGAACTTCTGCGCCCCCGCGTTCGGGGTGTGCAGGACGAACCCGTCCCGCTCGCGGTCGTACGTCGCGGTCGTCTCCAGGGACGCCGCGTCGTTGCCGTGCGCCACCTCCGTACAGAGGAAGGCGCCGATGCGCCGCATCCCCAGAAAGTCGGACAGATCGCGGTCCGTGCCGGCGTCGTGGTCGAGAAGACTGCCGAGGAAGAGGCTGTAGTGGATGCCCGCAACGGTGGTGAGCGCGGGGTCCACCGGGCCCAGCCATTCGTGCAGGGCGGCCAGCGCGCGCGGGTCGGCGGCGAGGCGGGCTCCGCTGTCGAGGGACCGGTTGAGGATCCGCAGCCGGTCGTAGGCGAGGGAGAGCCGCTCTTCGGGGGTACCGCCCGCGGGGCGGCGGAACGGTTCTGTACTGATCAGCCGCCGCCAGAAGCCGTGCTCCCGGCGGAAGTCCGCGCCGAGGAGGACTCCGGTCAGCAGATCGGCCGTGGACGGTTGGACGGTGTCGGTAAGGGTCACGGTCATGAAGGACTAAACGACCGGGGCGGGCGGGAGGACACCGGCGGCCCCGTCCTCAGGCCGCCCTGGGGACAGGCGCCCCGGTCAGTCCCGCCGCCAGCTCCTCCTCGTCGGGCGGAAGGGCACCGGCCCGTGCCACGGTCACGGCGGCCGAAGCCGAGCCGTGGCGCAGCACGTCGCCCAGCGTCCCGGTGTCCAGTGAGCGCAGCCGTGCGCGGCCGCCCTCCCCGAGCAGTCCGTGCGCTGCCAGGGCGTGGAGCGTGCCGGACATGAACGCGTCGCCCGCTCCCACCGTGTCGACGACCCGGACGGGCACCGCGTCGACGCGCAACGTCGCACCGGGAAGGAACGCCAGCGCCCCCTCGGCACCCCGCGTGACGAGGACGACCGCCGGGCCGGAGCGCAGCCACAGCTCGGCGGTCTTCTCGGGTGCCTGACCCGGGTACAGCCACGCCAGGTCCTCGTCGCTCGCCTTGACCACATCGCTGAGGGCGACACAGCGTTCTACCCTGCGTACGGCCTCGGCGCGATCTCCCATCAGCTCCGGCCTCACATTCGGGTCGAAGCTGACGGTCGCGCTCGCCCGGAGTGCTTCGACGGCGGCGAGGACAGTCCCGGCCCCGGGCTCGACGACGGCGGCGATCGACCCGGTGTGCACGTGCTGCGCCGGACGCTCCGGCGTCACGGGGGCCAGTGACCAGGTGATCTCGAAGGTGTACGTGGCCCGCCCCGCGTCGTCCAGGGTGACGGCGGCGGACGGCGTGGGCGCGCCGCACCCGTCGGTGCGCACACGGACCCCCGCCGAGGCCAGATGGTCCCGGATGAGCCGTCCGTTCGCGTCCTGGCCGAGCTGGGTGAGGAGCGTGGTGCTGCGACCCAGCCGGGCCAGACCGTACGCGACGTTCGCGGGGCTGCCGCCCGCGTGGACACGGTCTGCCGCGCCCGGCTCCCGGACGATGTCGGCGACGCATTCGCCGATGACCAGCAGAGCGGGTCTGTCGAGCATGAGGAAGGTCTCCAGGAGTGGCGCCGGGCGGGGGTGTCAGGCACGCGGGGTCGCCGGACACGCTGCCGCCGATTCTGCCTCGTGCGCAGGGGGTGCCGGGAGACCCCGTGCCCGGCACGTGCAACGAAGGCGTCCTCGCGCGCGGCGGCACGGAGCAGCCGTCAGCCGATGCCTTCTCCCGTGGCGGATTCCGGCCGGCCGCTGAGCTGCGCGGCCGGGGCGTCGGCACGACGGGCCCACAGGAGGGCGCCTGCCAGCAGCACCGTGGCACCGAGCAGCCAGGGCAGGGGGCCTGCGGGCAGCACGCCCGTGACCAGCCCTCCGGCCGCCCCGACGAGCTGCAGCGAGAGGGACTGCACGGAAAGAGCGGTCGCGCGGCCCGAGGTGTCGACGCGGCGGTGCAGGAGGTCGTTCTCGCTGGGACCGGCGGCCCCGAGCCCCAGGTACACCAGCGCGTATCCGGCGACGGCCAGGGTCAGGGAGGCCGCTCCGGTGGAGGACACGGTCGCGGCGAGCACCAGGAGCCCTGTGGAGCTCGCCACGAGGCTCGCCAGCACCGCACGCTCGCTGCCGCCGGCGAACCGGGCGACGAGCGGGGCGATCTGGCTGCCGAGCGCCGAGCAGACGAACCCGGCGGCTGCCAGTCCCGCGAACAGCACCGCGCCGGACTCGGAAGCTCCGGTGACGGCGGCGGCGCGGCCGGGCGTGAGCAGTTCGAGGGCGGCCAGCGCGGTCCCGGCGGCACCCGCGGTCATCAGGATGCGGCGGATCAGCACGTCCCGGGCACCCAGCCGAAGCCCCGCGCCGATGGCCGCCGGAACACCGCGCAGCACACCGCGCAGGGTGGCCGGGGGGCGGGGAGGTTCGGGGAGCGCGGTGAGGGCGTAGAGGACGAAGACGGTCTCGACGGCCACGCCCAGGAGCACGGGGACGGAGAGCGGCAGGACGAGGTCGGAGGTGTACGCGCGCAGGCGGGCGCCGACGTCCGGGCCGAGGCCGAGCAGCCAGGGCAGCGCACCGCCGAGCAGCATGCCGAGTGCCAGGGCGGCCGAGGAGGCGGCGGCGCCGCGCGCCAGTCCCGTGCGCAGGTCGGCGTCGGGGCCGGAGCGGGCGTGCACTGTGTCGACGTACCAGGCTTCGGCCGGTCCGCTGGACAGGGCCCGGCCCGCGCCCATGAGCGCCATGCCGAGGGCGAGGACCCAGCCGGCCGTTCCGAGTCCTATGAGGATGAGGGCGCACACGTTGAGGATTCCGGCGCCCGCCAGGACGGTGCGGCGGCCGATGACGTCGGAGAGGCCGCCGGTGGGGAGTTCGAGGGCGGCGGCGGTGAGGGAGTGCGCGGCGAAGGCCGCGGCGACGGCGGCGAGGGCCAGGCCCCGTTCGGTGAAGAGCAGCACCATGGGGGCGGCGGTCAGGCCGGCCGGCAGCCAGAACAGGAACGACACCGCGACGAAGCGGCGCCGCGCGGTGCGTTCGTCCAGCCCTGTGTACTCGGTGGGCGCGGGCCGGGTCACGAGGTGCCCTGGGAGCGCGGGCCGGCCTCGGACGTGACGTCCGAGCGAGTGCCGCCGGAGCGTGTGTCGCGCTCGGGGTCCGCTTCGCCGCGCGGATCTGTGTCGGGGCGCGGGTCCGCTGCGGACTGCGGTGCCGTCGGTGCGCTCGCCGCCTGCGGGAGTCCGGCCGTGACCAGCACGACCCGCTCGGCCCTCGGATCGTGCTCGTCACGGGCTGCCAGCTCCGTCACCTTGGCATTGAACGTGTCCCAGAGCTCCCTCAGGGATTCCGGCGTCAGGCGGGGCATCAGGTCGCTGACACCGGAGGGCTCGCGCCACTCCTCCCCCAGCCGGCCGTCCTCGATGTCGGCCTCGTGCTGGACCACCGAGTGCTGCAGATGCTCGATCGAGCGACGCCAGAACGTGCCCAGCACGGCCCTGCCGCCTGCCGTGGCCAGCATCCCCTCGTTGCTCCACGAGGTGACGGCGTGCACCGCCTGCCACCGTCGCTCGCGGCCGTCCCGGTGCTCCGCCTCCGCGACGAACGCGTACTTGGCCAGCACGCGCAGGTGGTAACTGGTCGACGCCGACGACTCACCCGTCCTGACCGCCATCTCACTCGCGGTGGCGGGACCGTGCTGCCGCAGCAGTCCGAGCAGCCGGAGACGCAGCGGATGGGTGAGCGCCTTCAGCGCCGCCGAGTCCTGCTCCGGGTCGAGTGTGCGGGGTGAGCCGTCGCTGTCCATAACGACAGGCTAGAAGGAACCAGCCTTTTCCCAAAGTATTTTTGCAGAATATTTTTGGGAAACCTGATCAGATGCTCCGGACCCCCTCCAGTGCGTCCGCGACCAGCGCGAGGAAGCGGGCATGGGCCTGGGGACTGCACAGGGGCTCCGGGTTCCACGGGACGATCCACGCCTCCTCCGTGGCCGCCCGCCAGTCCGGTGCGCCGATCTCGCCGAGCGGGGTCGCGTTCGACCGGACGTCCGCAAGGACGACGTGCGGCCGGAGCTCCGCCGCCCGGTCCCATTCCGTGGTGGACCAGTTGACTCCCCCACCCTCGGCCGGTGACACGAGGTCGACCCCCAGCTCGGCCAGCACCCGCAGTTCGGGCCACATCGGCGGGCGGGCGATGTGCGCCTGCTCCTGGCCCGCCGGAGACAGCGCCACCACCCTCGGGCTGTCGGGCACGGCTTCGGCCACGGCGCGCAGCCGCTCCCTGGCGGCTTCCAGGTCCTCGGCGACACCCGGGACGGGTTCACCGCCGAGCGAGCGGGCCAGCTCGGCGAACCGCTCGGCTATGCGGTCCAGGGTGCGCGCCTGACCCACGTCGATCACGGCGACCGGGACCCGCTCCTCCAGCTGTTTGGCGGCGTCCGGGTCCAGCCCGTAGACCTGTCCGTGGCCGTAGCTGACGGCGACGACCAGGTCCGGCCGTCCACGTAACAGGGTCTCCACGTCCAGGCCGGCGCCCGCGCCCCGGTAGTCGACGGTGTCCAGCGGAAGCGTGCCGGTCTTCGCCCGGTCGGGCGCCGTACCGTCATGGCCGGAGCCGAAGATCCCCTCCGGGCGCACGCCGTAGTCCCACAGCGTCGCTCCGGCCTGGATGTAGGCGAGCACGCGCGAAGGGCGCCGCTCCGCCGCCAGCAGCTGCCCCCGGTCGTCCGCGAACCTCCACGCACTCTGCTCGGTCACGTCTCTCACTCCTCCGTAGCGGCTGCCTCGGCCCTCGCCCGGGCTCGCACCTGACTACCTGCCCAGCCGGTCGTCGCCACACCCCTCGGTGGAACGCCCCAGATAGGCGAGCGGCCCCGGATCGGGGACGTCGATCTCATGGAATCCGAGCCGGTCGTAGAAGGCCCTGGCCGGGGTGTTCGCCACCAGCATGGACAGATGGACGGCCGGGACCCCCTTGGCGTGCAGCGCCCCCAGGAAGGTGTCCATCAGCTCCCTCCCGTGCCCCTTGCGCTGCCAGGGCGGCAGCAGGTCGATGTGCAGGTGCGCCGGATGCCCGTCCAGCTCGGGGAGGATCATGCGTTCGGGGCAGTGGAGAAGGGCGGTCATCTCCTCGACGAACGTGCTCGGCGTCCCGTCGGGCCGGGGGAAGCGTCCTGTCACCAGCGGGAGCCAGACCTTGCGGAACGCGTCCACGAACTGCCGGGTGTCCGCGGTCCCCAGGATGTAGCCGACCGCCTGCCCGGACCCGTCGTCGAGGACGAACGTCAGCTCGGGTTCGAGGTACGCGTAGGGCGCCGCGAACAGCGTCGGCATCAGCTCCGGATCGGGGTACAGGTGCCGGGAGTCACCGCCGTTGTCCGCCGTGCGGATGCAGATCTCCGCGAGGGCCTCACGGTCGCCGGGTCGGTAGGGACGTACGTGCGCTGCCTGGGTCATTGCCCCATCCTGCCCATCTGGGAGCGCTCCCACAAGGGCTTTCGCCCTCAGCCGCCGCCGCCCTTCACGCGTTCGAGTTCGACGTTGAACTGGGCGCCGGCAAGGAGTGCCAGGTTGGTGAACCAGATCCAGATCAGGAAGACGACCAGACCGGCCAGCGACCCGTACAGCCGGCTGTAGCTGCCGACGTGGGTGGCGTACAGCGCGAATCCGGCCGAGGCGAACAGCCACAGGAACGCCGCGAGCACTCCGCCCGGCAGCCCGCGCCGCACGCCTCGGGCGGTACGCGGACCGGTGCTGAAGAGGACCAGGATCAGACAGGCGACCAGACAGAGCAGCACGGGCCACTTGAGAACCGCCCAGAGAGTCTCACCCGCGTGGGTCAGGCCCGTCCGCTCCCCGAACCAGCGGGCCAGCGGACCGGTGAGGACCAGGGCGAACGCACTGGCCATCAGCAGGACGAGCAGTCCGATCGCGGACGCCACGATGATGTGCGCCTGGCGCAGGGCGGGCCTGGTGTCCTTCACGTCGTGCATGGCGTGCAGCGCTCTGCGGAAGACCGCCAGGTAGCTGGAGGCCGACCAGACGGCGCTCACGCTCCCGGTGGCCACGAGCAGCCAGACGGCGGTGCGCTCGTGGGTGGCCGCCTCCAGGGGCTGGCGCAGCGCCGCTCCGGACTCGGCGGGCGCGAAGGCCGTGATGTCGATGATCAGGGCGTTGGTGGCGCCGGGGTTCGCGAGGCCGATGACGGACACGGTGACCAGGAGCGCCGGGAGCAGGGCGAGGATGGCGTAGTACGTGAGGGCCGCCGCCCAGTCGGAGAGGTCGTCGTTCCAGAGCGAGACGGGAGTACGGCGCAGGGCGGTGCGCCAGCTCCGTGCGGCCCGCCCTGACGGGGGCGCGGTGCGGTCCGCGGCGGGGGCGTCGGTCCTGCTGGGCACGCTGGTACTCCGGGGGACGAAGGAAGAATCGGCGGGCCGGACGGCGTCGTATGACGGCCCGGCTGCCACCTTTCTCTCATGCCTCCGTCCCGCAGGTGTATTCCTGGCTGCTCAGTCGTTGACAGCTGTCAGCAGCACCACGGCGTCCTCGAGCGCCAGCAGCCCGTGCCGTTCCTGGGGAATCGGGTGCAGACGCCCCGTGGCCAGCTCCACGTCGCCGGAGGCGGCGGTGATCCGGACCCGGCCTCGCAGCACCTGGAGCGAGGCGGCGGGGGGTGCGTTGTGCTCGTCGAGGGCGGATCCCGAGGTGAGTGCGATCACCGTCTGCCGCAACGGTTCCTGCCGCAGCAGCAGGTGCGCGCTGCGCCCGTGCGCGCTGGCGCGGGCTGCGGTCAGGTGCTCGTCGGCGAGAGCGTTGAGATCATCCATACGACCACTGTGCCGCAGCCTCCGCTCCCCCGCTATCCACCTCGGGCCGGGGCCGCCACCGGTGCGTGCGGTGACGGCCCGGCCCGGCGGCGGCGTCAGCTCCGCAGCCAGGCCGCCGCATCGCCGGGCAGCAGCCCGGAGTCGTCCAGCGGAGCACTGGTCAGCAGCACCTCGGCGTGGTCGGGGAGCGGCACCGCAGCCCCGGACAGGTTGACGGCGCAGATCAGGCCGTGGGGCCGGGTGAAGGCGAGCACTCCGGGCTCCGACGGCAGCCAGTTCAGCTGCCCGTCCGCCGTTTCCGCGGCGGCCGCGGCGAATCCGGGTTCGCTGCGGCGCAGCCTCAGGGCTTCGCGGTACAGGCTGAGCATCGAGCCGGGATCGCCGCTCTGCCGATCTGCCGCGTAGGACGGCCAGGAGGCCGGCTGCGGCAGCCAGGGTTCGTCCGCGGACCCGAACCCCGCGTGCGGTTCCTGTTCGGACCACGGCAGTGGCACCCGGCAGCCGTCGCGCCCCGGGTCGATGCCGCCGGAGCGCAGGTGCATGGGGTCCTGGATGCGCGCCCGCGGGATGTCGGCCTCCGGAAGGCCGAGCTCCTCGCCCTGATACAGGTAGACGGCGCCGGGCAGTGCCAGCGAGAGCAGGGCGGCGGCCCGGGCCCTGCGGGTACCGAGTTCCAGGTCCGTGGGGGTGCCGAAGACCTTCGCGGCGAAGTCGAAGCCGGTGTCCTCGCGTCCGTACCGGGTCACGGTGCGGGTCACGTCGTGGTTGCACAGCACCCAGGTCGCGGGGGCGCCGACCGGCGCGTGTTCGGCGAGGGTGTCGTCGATCGCGGCGCGCAGCAGCCGGGCGTCCCAGGGGCAGGCCAGGAAGTTGAAGTTGAAGGCGGTGTGCAGTTCGTCGGGGCGCAGGTACCGGGCGAAGCGCTCGGAGTCGGGAAGCCACACCTCGCCGACGAAGATGCCCTCGTACTCGTCGGCGATCGCACGCCAGGCGCGGTAGATGCCGTGGAGTTCGTCGCGGTCGATGTACGGGTGGGGGTCGACGCCCTTGGTGAAGTCCGGCAGGGCCGGGTCCTTGGCGAGCAGGGCCGCCGAGTCGATGCGTACGCCCGCCACTCCCCGTTCGAACCAGAAGCGCAGGACGTCCTCGTGCTCCTGGCGGACGGCCGGGTGTGCCCAGTTGAGATCGGGCTGCTCGGGAGCGAACAGGTGGAGGTACCACTGGCCGTCGTCGAGCCTGGTCCAGGGGGTGCCACCGAATTCGGACACCCAGTCGTTGGGCGGGATCTCACCGTTCTCGCCGCGTCCCGGCATGAAGTGGAAGAGGTCGCGCTCGGGGCTGCCGGGGCCCGCCGCGAGCGCTGCCCGGAACCAGCTGTGCCGGTCGGAGACGTGGTTCGGAACGATGTCGATGATGGTGCGTATGCCCAGCGCACGGGCTTCGGCGATCAGCTTCTCGGCTTCGGCGAGATGGCCGAAGGCGGGGTCGATGACGCGGTAGTCGGCGACGTCGTAGCCGCCGTCGGCCAGGGGTGAGAGGTACCAGGGGGTGAACCAGAGGGCGTCCACACCCAGCTCCACGAGATAGGGCAGCCTGGCCCGTACTCCCGCGAGATCGCCGGTGCCGTCTCCGTCGCCGTCGGCGAAGCTGCGTACGTAGATCTGGTAGATGGCGGCGTCGCGCCACCAGGTTGCGGTGGCCTCGGTCGGACGGATGGCTGCCACGTGGCGTTCCTTTCGGGCAGGTGGTACTCCGCCGCCGGCCCCGGACACGGGGCGTGTGGTGGGAGGGCCGGCGGCGGAGTGCTGGTGGGGGACGGCAGGGGTACTGCTAGCCCTTGAGGCCGCCCGCGGTGAGACCGCTCATGATGTTGCGCTGGAAGAGAAGGAAGATCAGCAGCGTCGGGACCGACGCGATGGTGAGCGCGGCGATGAGGACGTTCTCCGGGACTCCGCTGGCCAGGGAGTAGATGCCCACGTTGAGCGTCTGCTTGCTCGGGTCGGGCAGGGTGAGCATCGGCCAGAGGAAGTCCTTCCAGACTCCGACGACGGCGAAGATGGAGACGACGCCCAGGATCGGCCGGGAGATCGGCAGCACCACGGAGCGCAGGGTGCGCAGGGGTGAGGCGCCGTCGATGGCGGCGGCGTCCAGCAGTTCGCGTGGGATCGAGTCGAAGAACCGCTTCAGCAGGAAGATGTTGAAGGCGTTCGTGACGGACGGCAGCCAGATCGCCCAGGGCGAGTTGAGCAGGTTGCGCTCGAAGATCGGCACGTCGAGCACGGTGAGGTACTGCGGGACGACGAGGACGGTCGCCGGGATCATCAGGGTGGCGAGCATCATGCCGAGGATGACCTTGCCGAAGACCGGCCGCAGCTTGGAGAGCGAGTAGGCGGCGGCCACGTCGAAGATCAGCTGGAAGGCCAGCGCGCCGAACGCGTAGTACAGGGTGTTGAAGAGCAGCCGGGACAGGTCCATCACGTTCCACGCCTGGGAGTAGTTCTCCGTGTGGATCGAGGTGGGGAAGGCCGTGGGCGGGCTCTGTACGACTTCCTGGGTGGTCTTGAGTCCCCCGGTGACCATCCAGTACAGGGGCCCGAGGAATGCGATGGTGAAGGCGGCGATCACCACGGCGAAGATGATCCAGTAGAGGACCTTGCCGCGGGGGCGGCCGAGTTGGGCGGGCGAGATCAGGGTCCGCTGGCGGCCGAGGTCCGACTCGCGGGGTCCTCCTCCGCGCCTGCCGGTACCTCGCCGGGAGACAAGCGTGCTCGATGCCATCCTCGTACTCCCGTCCTAGTCTTCGCTGTTGCGGCTGAGCCGTACGTACACCGCGGAGAAGCCCGCGAGTACGACGAGCAGGACGAGTCCGAGAGCCGCCGCGCTGCCGTAGTTGTTGAAATTGAAGGCGTACTGGTAGATGAGGTAGACGACCGTGGTGGTGGAGCCTTCGGGGCCCGCCCCGTTGGTGAGCAGGAAGGGCTCGGTGAACACCTGCATCGTCGCGATGATCTGCATGAGCAGCAGGAGCGACAGGATGAGCCGGGTCTGCGGAATGGTGACGTGCCAGATCTTGCGCAGCAGCCCGGCTCCGTCGAGCTCCGCCGCCTCGTACAGCTCGCCGGGGATGCCCTGGAGCGCGGCGAGGTAGATGAGGGTGGCTCCGCCCATGTTCATCCAGGTCGCCGCGATGACGACGGAGAGCATGGAGGTGTCGGGGTCCTGGAGCCATTGCTGTGCGGGGAGGTGGAGGAATTCCAGGATGCGGTTGAAGAGTCCGTAGCCGGGGTCGTAGAAGTACTTGAAGAGCAGTACGGAGGCGACCGGCGGCAGCATGACCGGCAGGTAGACCAGAAGCCGCAGGTACCCCTGCGCGTGCCGGAACTCGTTGAGCACGACGGCGATGACGAACGGGACCGCGAAGCCCAGCACGAGGGCCAGGACGGTGAAGAGCAGGGTGTTGCGCCAGGCCTGCCAGAAGGCCGGGTCGTTGAAGACGTAGCTCAGGTTGGACCAGCCGGCCCAGGTCGTACGTCCGTCCTCGGTCTTCTGGAAGGCCAGGAAGAACTCCCGGACCATCGGGTACCAGGAGAAGAACGAGAAGCAGAGGACCGCGCCGATCAGGAAGCCGTGCGCGGATATGTTGCGGCGCAGGGCGCGCACGAACTCCTCGCGGGGGGAGTCCGGCCGGGCGGGGCGGTGGTGTCCGGGCGGTGGCGGGCTCGCCTTGCTCGTGGACAGGGTAGGGGCCGACATGGTGTCTCCTCGGTGCCGGTGCAGTCGCTCGCAGTCGGACGGTCGGGATTGCGGGGCCGGGTCCGCGTGACCCGGCCCCGCGCGTCCGTTACTGGTTCGCCAGAACCTGGTTGACCTGCTGCTCCGCGGTGGAGAGCAGCTTGTCGATGTCGGCGTCCTTGTTGGTCAGGACTCCGGACATCGCGACGTCGAGGATCTTGTAGATCTCCTGGGCCTTGGGCGGCTCGGCCTTGCCCTGGACGGGGTTGTCCATGAAGGCCTTGAAGTTCTCGATGGGCATCGTGGCGTTCGCGGCGCGACTGGCGTCGTCCTTGGTCTTGCTCTCACCGGTGAAGAAGTTCGGCTGCGGCAGCCCGACGGGCAGCTGGTCGGCCTTGGTGCGGGCCCAGTCGAACTGGCCCTTGCCGGGCGAGAGGTTCTTGAAGTTCAGCCAGGCGACGGCCGCCTTGATCTTGTCGGGCGAACTGCCCTTCTTGATCATGTAGTTGTTGCCGCCGAAGAGGGTCCCCTGCGCGCCGGGGATCGGACCGATTCCGAAGTTCTCGTACTCGGCTCCGAGTTGCTGGACCATGTACGCGATGTCGTCGGGTGCGGCCAGGAACATGCCGAGCTTGTCGGTGGATATCTGCTTCTGCAGATCGCCCCACTTCAACAGCTGGGTCTGCCCCATGCTGTTGTCCTTCCAGCGCATGTCGTGCAGCTGCTGGAGGACCTGCTTGCCCTTCTCGTCGTTGAAGGCGGCCTTCTTGCCGCCGGCGTCCACCACGTCACCGCCGAGGCCGTACTGCGTGGCGGCGAAGTGCCACCCGCCGTTGTTGCCCGCGCTGTACTCGCCGAAGCCGGCGATGCCCTTGCCGAGCCCCGCGATCTTCTTGCTCGCCGCGCGGACCTCCTCCCAGGTCGAGGGAGGGGTGTTCGGGTCCAGGCCGGCCTGCGTGAACAGCTTCCGGTTGACGATCAGGCCCATGGTGTAGTTGCTGGTCGGCAGGGCGTAGAGCTTGCCGTCCTTGCGGGCCACGTCGAGCACCTGGGGCTGGATGTCCTTGAGCGCGGGGACGGACTTGTCGGTGACGTACGCCGAGATGTCCTCCGCCCCGTCGTTGTCCAGGACCTGCTGCAGGTCGGTGAAGTAGGCGTAGAACACGTCCGGCTGCGACTTGCCCTTGAGCATCGCCGTGAAGCGCGGCGGCTCCAGGCACTGTCCGGGCGTGGACTTTCCGTTGATCTTGACGTTCGGGTAGATCTTGCCGAACGCCTTGATGTCCTCTTTCCACTCGCGCAGCTCCGCGGCCTTCGCGGCCGGCGGCATGCAGTCGATCGACAGCGTCACCTTGGCCTTCGGGTCCAGCGGTGCTGACGGATCGGACGAGCCGCTACCGGAACCGCCCTTGTCGTCCTCACTGTTGCTGCTGCTCGTGCCACAGGAGGCAAGGGCAGTCAGCGCGAGTGCGGTGACGAGCGCGGCGGCGGAGGTTCGACGTGTGCGAGAACGGCGGAACCCAGCACTTCTCATCGGTGGTCCCCTTCGGGCATGAGCATGGAAGGCCCTCGGCGAACTCTCTGCCGGGGCGCGGCTTACTCAACCACCGCCGACATGTGAACGCAATATCTCGCGCAGTTTTCGTAAATGTTTGACAGCCTTCCGCATCCGGAGCCGTGACGCACCCGGTGGCACACCCGCCCCCACGGACAGCGGTCCGCCCCACGGGCCCGTCAGGCGCGCGCCTGCGCGGTCGAGCCGCGGACCACCAGCTCGGGCTCGAAGAGGAGCTCGCCCGGCGGCACGGTGCCGCCCTGGATCAGTGCCGAGAGCAGCTCGACGGCCGCCCGCCCCATCGCCTCGATGGGCTGACGGACCGTGGTCAGGGGCGGCTCGGTGCAGTTCATGAAGGCGGAGTCGTCGAAGCCGACGACCGAGACGTCCGAGGGGACCGCGAGTCCCCGCCGGCGGGCGGCGCGCACGGCACCGAGCGCCAGCGGGTCGCTGGCGCAGACGATCCCCGTGACGCCCCGCTCCAACAGGCGCGAGGCCGCGGCCTGGCCGCCCTCGAGCGAGAACATGGAGCGCTCGATGCGCTCCTGCGGGAGCGCTCCCGCCACGGCGAGCGCGGCAGCGAGTTTGCGCCGCGAGGGGACGTGGTCGGAGGGACCGAGGACCAGGCCGATGCGCTCGTGCCCGAGCGACACGAGGTGCCGCCACGCCTGTTCGATCGCGACAGCGTCGTCGCAGGACACGCAGGGGAAGTCCAGCCCCTCGATGGGCGCGTTGATCAGCACGACCGGGATGCGGCGCTCGGCGAGCCGCCGGTAGTGGTCGTGCGGCTCGTCGGCCTGCGCGAAGAGACCTCCCGCGAAGACGACACCGGACACCTGCTGCTGGAGGAGCAGCTCGACGTAGTCGGCCTCGGAGACGCCCCCCTTGGTCTGGGTGCACAGCACGGGCGTGAGGCCCTGCTGCGCGAGGGAGCCGCCGATCACCTCGGCGAATGCCGGAAAGATCGGGTTCTGCAGCTCGGGCAGGACCAGGCCGACGAGCCTGGCCCGCTCGCCGCGCAGCTGGGTCGGCCGCTCGTACCCGAGCACATCCAGTGCCGTCAGCACCGATTGGCGGGTCGTCCGCGAGACTCCGGGCTTACCGTTGAGCACCCGGCTGACCGTGGCCTCGCTGACCCCTACCTTCTGCGCCACTTGGGCAAGTCGTCGCGTCATGACCGCAACGCTAGCGCAACTCTTGCAAGCCACCGACTTATCGCTGCAAAGAGTCTACGCAGGCGGGGTGCCCCGCGGAAGCCGCGAGGCACCCCCTCATCCCTGCTCCTTTCCGGTGGAACCCTCCGGGTCCTCCATACCTCCCAGGCCCTCTACGGGTTGATGTTGATCTTGAAGGTGGAGGTGGTGTTCCTGACGTCCAGGGCGTTGCCGCTCAGCTTCAGCCCGTTGAACGTGACCTCACCGACCGCCGGGCCCTGGCCCGCCTCCGGCATCTCGTTGGCCCAGAGACCGAAGCCGGACTTCGCGTCGAACGCGTCACCGCTCTTGCGCGCTCCGGTGATCGAGATGTCGGTGAGCACCGTGTCCTTGATCGGGAACTGGGGCTGTCCACCGACGTAGTTCGTCTGGAACATGATCCCGCTGTACGTCGGGTCGACGATGTCCACATGGGAGATCCGGATGCCCTGGAACACCTTGGAGGCCGAGAACAGCCAGATGCCGGGGAAGGTCTGCGACCCCCAGAAGTGCCCGCCCGACCGCACGACCGACACGTTCTCGATCGCGGTGGGGCCGGTCCCGAATCCGTTCATCGGATAGCCGAAGTCCAGTGAACTGACCGTGATTCCGGAGTACACCAGGGTGTCGGCGATGTGGATGTTGCGGAAGGTGTTGTCGTACCCGCCGTACACGGCCACACCCGCGGCGCGCCAGGTGAGGATGGACGTCAGGTTCTCGTACACGTTGTTCTTCATGTCCGCGCCGCCGCCGTCGATCGCCGAGAACAGCGCGAAGCTGTCGTCCCCGGTGGCACGCGCCTCGTTGTTGGTGACGTGGTTGTCGGTGGATCCGTTGGTCATGTTGATGCCGTCGGCGAACATGTTGCGGATCCGGGAGTTCTTGATGGTGACACCGTCGGTGTTGGCGCCCCAGTAGAGGCACACCATGTGCTCGTTCCAGATGTTGTCGATCACGATGTCCGAGACGTTGGAGAAGTCGAACACCTTGCCCGGCCCGTCGATGCGGGACGTGTAGTTGCCGAAGTACGCGAAGTTCGAGAACGACGAACCCTTCGCACTGGCCTCCGCGCGCCACCCGACATCGGTGTTGTCCTGCGTGGACGGGGCGTGGAAGCGGGTGTACCAGGGACCCGCACCGACGACCTTCACGGCCTTGCCGTAGACCTGGAACTTGCTGGCGGTGGAGTAGTCACCGGCCGGCAGGTAGACGCCCACAAGGGTGCCCGTGGTGTCCATCCGCACCTTGTCCAGGGCGTTCTGGACGTCCTGGTGGGTGAAGCCGGCGGGCACGGTGTACGTGGCCGGATCCGGGTTGGCCACCTGGGCGACCTGCTCCAGGCTGACGAAGTCGATCGCATAGGTGCTGGTGTTGGCCGCGTCCTTCTGCAAACGGATCTTGCTGCCTGCCGGGACGGTCCTGCCCAGCATGAGGTTCGCCTCGTCGTAGATGTGCCGGGGCGCGCCCGAGCCCGGGGAGTTGCCCGGTCCGGTCTCGTTCCCGTACAGCCACGCGTACTTCGACGTGAGGTCGATGGCCTTCAGGAAGGTGCCGTCCACATAGACGTTCAGCTTCGAGTCGATGCCGCCGCCACCCGCGGAGTCCGGGATGGAGAACCGGGTGACCAGGGTGTTCGTCGACGCCCGGGTGGTGAACTCGACGTAGTTCCCGGTGCTGTCGAGAGTGACCGCCCTGCGCCCCGACGCCTCGCCCGCGACGTCGCCGACGGTCCTGTTGGGACCGACCACCTTGGCGCCGCCGCCCGGGACGCCGTCCTCCGCCTCGTACATGTCGTACGGCATGTTGGCGCCGCGTCCGACGAACAGCGATTCGGTGCGGGTGTTGTTCTCGCGCTTCACCGGGAGCTCGTTGGCGTCGTCGGCGACCACCACCTTCACCGTGTACGAGCCGTTGGCGGCCGTCCAGGTGCCGAGGGAGACCGGCGCCGTCGTGGAGCCCGCCGCGATGGCGCCGTTGTGCGCGCCGGTGAGGGTCTTCACCGTGGCGCCCTTGGAGTCGACCAGACTCAGGGTGATCCCGTGGCTGCCGCTCGCGGAGGCCACGGTGCCCTGGTTCCTGAGGGCGACGGAGAAGGTCACGGTGTCGCCCGCGGACGGGGCGGACGGGGCGGTGGTGACCGCGTTCGCGACGAGGTCGGAGCTGGAGACGGGCTTCACGACCAGCGGGGCACTGCTGGTGAAGCGGTTGTTGGTCTCGTTCTCCTCGATGATCTCGCCCGCCGGGTCGACGACCGCGCCCAGCGTGTAACTGCCCGCGTCGCGCGCTCCGATACCGGCGGTGACCTGTGCGGACGCACCGGCGGCGAGAGCGCCCACCGAGGCGGTGGCGACCTTGGAGCCGCCCAGCTCGAAGTCGAGCTTGCCCGCGGGAGCGGCGAGGGCGCCCGTGTTGCGTACGGTCGCCGACAGGGTGATCTGGTCGGACTCCACGGGCGCGGCCGGGGAGGCTCCGACGGCCGAGACCTGAAGGTCCGCGTTGGGGGCGGGAGCGCCCATCACCTGGAACTCGGCGACCTGGCCGGCCGGGGCCCCGGTGTTGGAGGTGAACTTCAGCTGGACGTCGGCGACCCTGGCGGTGACCGGGATCGTCACCGTGTTGCCGCTCGCCGGGTCGAACGCGTAGTTCCTGGCCGCGGCCAGGCTCGTGAAGGACGTGGCGTTCTGCTCCCGTCCGAGCACCTCGATGTTCTGGGTGCGCGCGCCCCAGCTGCTGTCGGGATTGAGCTTGACGACGACGCTCTCGGTGTCGGCGTTGGAGCCCAGCTTCACGGTGAGGGTGTTGGGGTAGCTGCCGCCCGCGCCCTCCCAGTAGGTGGTGACGGAGTTGTCGTTGGCGTTCGTCGCGACGAACGTGTGGACCACCGAGGACGCGGTGATCGGCTTGGAGACGGCGAGGTTGGACGCGGCGTTCGTGGAACCGTTGCGGGTCACGGAGTTGCTCGCGACGGATATGTTGCCGGCCGCGTCCTTGGCGCGCACCACGTAGGTGACCGTGGTGCCGGCCGACTGGGTGTCGGTGTACGTCGTGATGTCACCGGCCACGCTCCTGCGGAGCACGTTGTTGGCGTAGACGTCGTAGCCGGTCACGCCCTTGTTGTCCGAGGACGCCTGCCAGGCCAGCCTGATCTGTCCCGCGGACGGCTCGGTGAAGGCCAGCCCCGAGGGGGCGGTGGGTGCCTGCGTGTCGCCGGAGTCGCCCTGGCGGGTGACGGTGTTGCTGTTGCCCGACACGTTGCCCGCCGCGTCCCGGGCCCGGACGTAGTACGAGACGCTCTCGCCGGCCGGGCGTGTGTCGGTGAACGTGGTGACGTTGCCCGCCACGCCGGTCAGCAGGGTGTTGCCGGCGTAGATGTCGTAGCCGGTGACGCCCGTGTCGTCCGAGGAGGCCTTCCAGGTCAGCCTGATCTGGCCGGTGGACGGCTCGGTGAGGGCCAGGTCGGCGGGGGCCGTGGGTGCCTGGGTGTCCCCGGTCCCGGGGCCGTAGACCTCGAGTTCGGAGACCTGTCCGGCCGGCTGGACCGAGTTGGCGGTGACCAGCACCCGTACGTAGCGGGTGGTGGTGGCGTCGAAGGAGATCGTCGCCGTCTGCCCGCCCGCGGCGTTGAAGGTGTACGCCTTGGAGGCCGTCAGGTCACTGAATTCCGAACCGTTGGTGCTGCCCTGGATCTTCAGTGTCTGGGTCCGCTGCTCCCAGCCGTCGGGCAGCCGCAGCACGACCCGGTCGACGCGGACCGAGGAGCCGAGGTCCGCCTGGATCCACTGCGGGAGGGCGTTGTTCCTGCTCTCCCAGTAGCTGGCCCGGTTGCCGTCGTTGCCGTTGGCCGCCACGTACACCTCGGTGTGGCTGCTCGCCGTCAGGGTCCTGCCGGCGGCGAGGTCGGCCGACGAGTCCTCGGCCTCGCGGACCTCCAGTTCGGCGAGCTGGGCGTTGCGTCCCGCCGTGTTGGCCGTGATGTTCACCCGTACGAAGCGGGTCTTCGTGGCCGGGAAGGGGATCGTCACCTTGTTCGACGAACCGGGGCTGAAGGTGTAGGTCCCCGAGGTCTTCAGGGTGGAGAAGCTTGTGCCGTCCGCGCTCCCCTGGATGGAGAGGGTCTGCCTTCTGCTCTCCCATCCTGCGGGGAGCTTCAGCGTCACCTCGTCGATCCGGGAGTCCGGCCCGAGGTCGGTCTGCACCCACTGCGGAAGTGAGCTGCCGGATCCCTCCCAGTACGTCGACTGGTTGCCGTCCGTCACGCTCCGGGCGGTGTGCCCGTCGCCGGTACTGCTCGCCGCCGCGGCCCTGCCCGCGGCGATGCTGGGGCCGTCGGCCGCCGAGGCGGCGAGCGACGGCCATCCGATCATCAGAAGACTGGTGGTGACCGCGGCGGAAACGGCCCGCCATCTCCAGCGTGTGGCTCTCATTGGTCCCCGATCTTCGGCCTCGGCGCGGAGCGCGTCGAGGGCGCGGCTCTGTCTGCTCGGCTCGGTGACACCTGTTTCTGCGCTCACTGAGCATGAGTTTTGCGTTTTGCGGTCAGAGAATTGCAGAGAACTGCGAGAGCGTCCACCGTTGGGACAGAACCGATCGATCCGGATCGAAGAGTGATTCGGGCGCAAGCGCCGTGCTGCTACAGAGATTTGATTGCCAAGGCAGAAGAGCTCCGAGGACCGCAAGACAGCGCAATCGACGCAAGCCGCTTGCGTGCAAGTGGAAGGCGCTGCAAAGTGCCTGCTCCACGGCACAGCACGGAGCGGGGCCCGCGTGACGCGGACCCCGCTCCGATGGAGGCGGATCAGTGTTCGGCCGGACCGGGGGTCAGAGGCCGCCGGTGTACAGAAGCCGGTCGGGCGAGCCGGTGCCCAGATCGGTCAGCACGTCCGTCGTGGACTGGCCGGCGATCCAGTCGGAGATCTCCTGCGGGGTCGCGGCCGGGTTCTGCTCCAGGTAGAGGGCGGCGACGCCGACGACGTGCGGGCTGGACATGGACGTTCCGCTCAGTGACGTGGATCCGCCGCCGAGCCCGGCGGAGACGATGTCGGCCCCGGGGGCGTACACCTCCACGCAGGTGCCCCAGTTGCTGAAGTCCGTCTGCCGGTCCTGGTTGTCGCTGGCACCCACGGCCAGCACCTGGTCGGCGCCCGCCGGGGAGACGTTGCAGGCGTCCTGGCTCTCGTTGCCCGCGGCGACGACGGGCAGGATGCCCAGCTCGGCGAGTCCGTCGAAGGCGTCGTCGACCGCTGCGGACGAGGGTCCGCCGAGCGATGCGTTGACCACGCTGGGCGGCTCGGCGTTCTCGGCGATCCAGTCGAGACCCGCGATGATCCCGGCCCAGGTTCCCGACCCTTCGCAGTTGAGCACCCTGACGGGGACGAGCGAGGCGGAGCCCGCGACCCCGTAGGTCGCGCCGGCGACCGTGCCGGCCACATGCGTGCCGTGGCCGTTGCAGTCCTCGGCGCCCCGGCCGTCGCCGATGCCGTCGTAGCCTTCGCCCACCCGGCCGCCGAACTCGCTGTGGGCGGCCTCGATGCCGGTGTCGACGATGTACGCGGTCACGCCGGCACCCGTACCGGCCGCGTTGTACATGGAGTCCAGCGGCAGGTTCCGCTGGTCGATCCGGTCAAGTCCCCAGCTCGCGGCGGCCGCTCGGGCGCCGGCATCCTTCTTGGCGGCCGGCGGTGCGAGCGAGGCCTCGCTGTTCTCCTCCACGGCCTGGACGCCTGCCGTGCCGCGCACCTTCTCCAGCTGGGCAGGGGTGAGCGAAGCCGCGAAGCCGTGCAGGACCTTGCTGTACGTGAACAGCGTGGTGACCCCGAGATCCTCGGCCATGGCGTCAGCCGTCTGCGCGGACGACAGGGTGACGATGTACTGGCCGGGCACGGCCCGGGACGACTTCTGCACCGGGACGAGGCTGTCGCCGGTGTCGGCCGTGGCCGGGGTGGTGCCGATCAGCGGGGCCATCAGCAGTAGAGCGGCCGGGGCCCAGTGGGCGCGCAGGCGCATGCGTTCTCCTTGACGTGGAGGAGCCGATCGCGGACCAGGACAGGCCCGCGAGGTGCGAACACCTGACCTTTCGTCCACATCCGGGTCGCGCCTTGAGTCACGTCAGCCGGACAGCGCAAAGATCGGTACCGGGGCAGGCCCATTCGGCCGATTGCCTGAAAGGTTTCAACTTCCTCCTGCGGGCGAACATAAACCCGCTTCAACATGGACGTCAATGCCGCACACAGCAGGCTTTCAATCATCAAGCCAGAAAGACCTCGATCACGAAGGAACCCTTGACAGGGACCGGACACAACCCTAGCTTCACATGACTGAAACGATTCATCATCGCGTCGTTACGGAGCCGAGTTGTGATCAGCAGAAGACGACTGCTCAGCACCACCGCAGCCACCGCAGCGCTCGCTGCGGTGTCCGCACCCGCCGCGCACGCCGCAGGATCATCGCGGGCAGCCGCCGGCCGGGCCCGTGTCACCGAACCGACCGTCGAATACGTGCGCCATCCGCTCGGCCTCGACACCCCTCGTCCGAGACTGAGCTGGCCGGTCGCGTCGGGCCTCCCCGGCCGGACCCAGACCGCGTACCAGGTGCGGGTCGCCACCGCCCCGGAACGCCTCGGGAAGCCCGACGTCTGGGACAGCGGCAAGGTCGAGTCCGACCGGTCGGTGCTGGTCCCGTACGCGGGCCCCGAGCCGGTGTCCCGTACGCGCTACCACTGGTCGGTGCGTGTGTGGGACTCCGGCGGGCAGGTCTCCGGATGGAGCGAGCCGTCCTGGTGGGAGACAGGGCTCCTGGCCGAATCGGACTGGTCGGCCGGTTGGATCGGCGCGCCGGCCGCGTTGACCGCTGCGCCCGCGCTGGACGAAGCCTCGTGGATCTGGTTCCCCGAGGGCGATCCGGCCGCCGGTGCGCCCGCGGCCACGCGCTGGTTCCGGGGCCGGGTGGAGATTCCGGCCGGTGTCACCCGCGCACGCCTGGTCATGACGGCCGATGACGGGTTCACCGCCCGGGTGGACGGCGTGGAGGTGGCGCACACCGAGGCGGACGGCCCCGCCAACAACTGGCAGCGGCCCGTCCTCAGGGATGTGACGGACCGGCTCTCCCCCGGCGTGCATGTGATCGCCGTGTCGGCCACCAACGCCACGGAAGGACCCGCCGGACTGCTCGGCCTGCTGGAGCTGACCACCGCTGACGGTGTGGTCACCCTGGCCACCGGCGCCGACTGGCGGACCAGCGACAAAGAGCCTTCGGGGGACTGGGCGTCGGGTACCTACGACGACAGCGCGTGGTCCGCCGCCAAGGTCCTCGCCCCCTGGGGTTCCGGGCCCTGGGGCCGCGTCCAGGTGGCGCACTCCCCCGCCACCCAGCTGCGCAAGGAGTTCCGGCTCGGCCGCAAACGTGTGGCGCGCGCCAGGCTGTACTCCACCGCGCTCGGGCTGTACGAGGTGTTCCTCAACGGCAAGCGGGTCGGCGAGGACCGGCTCGCACCGGGCTGGACCGACTACAACAAGCGGGTCCAGTACCAGACGTACGACGTGACCGGACTGCTCGCACCGGGCGGGAACGCACTCGGGGTCACGCTCGCGGCGGGTTGGTACGCCGGCAACATCGCCTGGTTCGGGCCGCATCAGTACGGCGACCAGCCTGCCGTTCTGGCCCAGTTGGAGGTCACCTTCACGGACGGCTCGACGGAGCGGGTGGTCTCGGGGACCGACTGGCTGGCCGCGACCGGGCCCGTCACCGGCGCCGATCTCATGGCGGGCGAGGAGTACGACGCCCGGCTGGAGACCGACGGCTGGACGCGGGCCGGCTTCGACGCGTCGGGGTGGCTCGCGGCCGATCAGGTGGACGACGTCACGGCGGCGCTCGTCGCCGAAGTGGACGGCGCATGCCGGGTCGAGCGCGAGCTGACGGCACGTGAGGTGACGGAGCCGGAGCCCGGTGTCTTCGTGTTCGACCTCGGCCAGAACATGGTGGGCACCCCGCGCCTCACCGTATCGGGGCCGGCCGGCACCACGGTCCGGCTGCGCCATGCCGAGGTCCTCAACCCGGACGGCACGATCTACACGACCAACCTGCGCACCGCCCGCGCCACGGACACGTACACGCTCAAGGGCGGCGGCCGGGAGACGTACGAACCGCGCTTCACCTTCCACGGCTTCCGCTACGTCGAGGTGACGGGCTATCCCGGCCGGCCGGGCCCCGACGCGGTCGTCGGCCGTGTCATCCACACCTCGGCACCGTTCACCATGGACTTCACGACCGATGTGCCCATGCTCAACCAGCTCCACAGCAACATCACCTGGGGGCAGCGCGGCAACTTCCTCTCCATTCCGACGGACACCCCCGCACGGGACGAGCGCCTCGGCTGGACCGGTGACATCAACGTGTTCGCGCCCACCGCCGCGTACACGATGGAGTCGGCACGGTTTCTCACCAAGTGGCTCCACGACCTGCGCGACGACCAGGTCGCCGACGGCGCCTTCCCCAACGTCGCCCCGGACCTGCCGGGCGTCGGCAGCGGTGCGGCAGGCTGGGGCGACGCCGGGGTGACCGTGCCGTGGGCCCTGTACCAGGCGTACGGCGATGTGCGGGTCCTCGAGCAGTCCTGGTCCTCGATGCTGAAGTGGCTGGAATACCTGGAGGCACACAGCACCGGGCTCCTGCGGCCCGCCGACGGGTACGGCGACTGGCTCAACATCGAGGACGAGACGCCCAAGGACGTCATCGGTACGGCGTACTTCGCCCACAGCGCCGACCTCGTCGCCCGTATCGCCGAAGCGCTGGGCAAGGACCCGGCACCGTACCGGAGCCTCTTCGGCCGGGTGCGCGACGCGTTCCGGGCGGCGTACGTGACGGCCGGCGGGCGCGTCAAGGGCGATACGCAGACGGCCTATGTACTGGCGCTGTCCATGGACCTCCTGACGGAGGGCGACCGGGGGCCGGCGGCCGACCGGCTGGTCGCGCTCATCGAGGCGAAGGACTGGCATCTGTCGACGGGGTTCCTCGGGACCCCGCGGCTGCTGCCGGTGCTGACCGACACCGGGCACACGGATGTCGCCTACCGGCTGCTGACGCAGCGGACCTTCCCGAGCTGGGGCTACCAGATCGACCGGGGCGCCACGACGATGTGGGAGCGGTGGGACTCCATCCGGCCGGACGGCAGCTTCCAGGACGCCGGGATGAACTCCTTCAACCACTACGCGTACGGCTCGGTGGGTGAGTGGATGTACGCGAACATCACGGGGATCGCACCGGGGAGCCCCGGCTTCCGGAAGGTCGTCGTGCGACCGCGTCCTGGCGGCGGAGTGACGCAGGCCGAGGGCCGGTTCGACTCCCTGTACGGGCCGGTCACGACGCGCTGGAAGGTGGACGCGGACGGCTTCGCCCTCCGGGTCGTCCTGCCCGCCAACACGACCGCCGAGGTGTGGATACCGGGTGGGGACGAGCGGAGCGCCGGCCAGGGCTCCGCGACGTTCCTGCGCCTGGACGACGGGTGTGCGGTCTTCTCCGCCGGGTCGGGCACCCACCGGTTCGCCGCCTCCGCCTGACGGGATCACCCGGGCGCCCTGTAGGACGGAAACTGTCCTACAGGGCGCCTAACGTGTTCCTCAGGAGCTCGGGGAGAAGCCCAGGACTCCCCTGGAGGAGGCGGACGTGACCATGGCCGACGGCACGGAACCGGGTGCGGAGCCGCAGCTCTTCGAGCGGGTCGCGGAACTGAGGGCCTGGCTGGAGCGGCATCACGGGGTGCGGTCGGACCTGTGGGTGAAGGTCGCGAAGAAGAGCACGGGCATCGAGTCCGTCACGGCCGCCGAGATCATCGACGCCGTGCTCTGCTACGGCTGGATCGACGGGCAGCGCAAGTCCCTCGACGAGGAGTACTACCTCCAGCGGATCTCGCGCCGCCGCAGGGGCGGCCACTGGTCCCAGGTCAACGTGCGCAAGGTCGAGGCGCTGACGGCGGCCGGCCTGATGCGGGAGCCGGGACTGGCCGAGGTGCGGGCCGCGCAGGAGGACGGTCGGTGGGCGGCGGCGTACCCCTCGCAGAAGGAGGCCACCGTGCCCGAGGACCTCGCGGCCGCGCTGACCGCCGGCTCCCTCGCGGCGCAGCGGTTCGACGAGCTCGGCAGAACGGACAGGTACCTGGTGATTCTCGAACTCCTGAAGGCGCGGACGCCCGAGCTGAGGGCCGCCCGCCTCGCACGGGCGATCACGAAGCTGGAGTCGGGCGGTACGTCCGGCTGAGCCGCCCGGAGGCGGTCAGGCGGTGCTGCCGAGGAGGTCCGGCTTCTCGGCCAGCGCGGCGAGACGCCCGGCCGGGTCCGCGACCAGCCGACGGGCCGCCAGATCGAGGATGCCGCCGATGGCCCTGATGTCCGCGGCCAGGGTGCCGTCCTCCTTGACGATCTGCTGCACGATCTCGAAGGTCTTGCCCGCACCGTAGACGAACTCGCAGCTCACCCGCACTCTGTCCCCGCCACGCAGCTCCCGCAGGTACTTCACCGTCACTTCCAGCTGCACGGGCCCGACTCCGTCGGCCAGCAGCCTCTCCTGCGGCAGTCCGGCGGCCCGCAGCAGCTCCCAGCGCGCGTGTTCCGCGTACTGGAGGTAGACGGCCTGGTTGAGGTGGCCCTGGGTGTCGAGCTCGTAGCCGCGCACGGTGACGTCGACGAAGTAGGTCATGAACATCCGAACACCGGCGGGCAGTCCGCCATTCCGCCGGGTCCCGTGGCCAGGTGCCTCTACGCAACCTCTTTACGCGCCTGTCATGCACGGGTAACTTCCTGACTGCAAAAGATTGCAGCAAAATTCTGACAGCACTTGCTGTCGGAACGCACTGCTCGCCCGAACCCCGAGGCGCGTCCGGGTTCTCCGGCGGGATCCTCGCAGCCGCTCGTGGAGCGGTTGTGCTGTTGGCAGCCACGGTCCACCCGCCCGTGGCACTCCCCTGGAGACACACGAATGAAACGCACCCCCACCCGGCTGCTCGGACGCCCTCTGGCAGCGGCCGTCGCAGCCACCGTGATGCTGGGGCTCCTGGCCGCGGTACCGAAGGCCGCGGATTCCGATTCGGCCGTGCCCGCGGCCGCTTCGGAGTCCACCGCGACCGTCTTCTACTACACGAAGACCAAGAACTGGTCCGCGTACAAGCTCCACTACGCACCCGACGGCGGCTCCTGGACCACCGTTCCGGGCGTGGCGATGGAGGCCGCGTGCACGGACTGGGTGAAGCGGACCGTCAGCCTGGGCAGCGCCTCCGGTCTGGCCGCGACGTTCAACAACGGTTCGGGCGTCTGGGACAACAACGCCGGGAAGAACTACGCCCTGGGCACCGGGAACATCACCGTCAAGGACGGCGTCGTGGCCCACAGCGACCCGTGCGCGGACACCGGTACGGAACCCACACCCACACCGACCTCCGACCCCGGGGGGTCACACACCGCGGCGGTCTACTACTCGACCGCCACGGTCGGCTGGACCACCACCAATCTGCACTACCAGCCGACGGGCGGCGCCTGGACCACCGTGCCCGGCGTGGGCATGGAGGCCGCCTGTACCGGCTGGGTGAGGAAGTCCGTCGACCTCGGTACGGCGACCACGATGCTTGCCACGTTCAACAACGGCAACGGGGTGTGGGACAACAACAACGGCGCCAACTACACGGTGCCGGCGGGGCTCACCACGGTGAAGGACAAGAAGGTCACCGCCGACGCCGAGGACCCCTGCGCCGCCGAGGTCCCGGACACCCAGGCACCGACCCTGCCCACGAAGGTGACCGCCGACGCCGACGGTGTGTCCGTCGTGCTGACCTGGGATCCGTCCACCGATGACCGCGGTGTGACGAAGTACCAGGTGACCCGGACCGGGGGCACGAAGGGCACGATGGTCACCGACGTCGGCTCCACCGTGTATTCCGACACCGGGCTGGAGGAGAAGACGGCCTACAGCTACACGGTCAAGGCCGTCGACGCCGCCGGGAACGTGTCGGCCGCCTCGGCAGCCGCCACCGCGACCACGGGCGAGAAGCCCGCGGCACCGGCGGCCGGGGAACCGCTGGGCACCGATCCCCGCAAGGACCCGATCTACTTCGTGCTCACCGCCCGCTTCAACGACGGTGACACCTCCAACAACCGGGGTGGGAGCCAGCACACGAAGTCGGGCAACGCGGCGAACAACGACCCCATGTTCCGGGGCGACTTCAAGGGCCTGGTCGAGAAGCTCGACTACATCAAGGGCCTCGGCATGTCCGCCGTGTGGATCACCCCGGTGGTGCTGAACCGGTCCGACTACGACTACCACGGCTACCACGGCTACGACTTCTACGAGGTCGACGCCCGGCTGGAGTCCGCCGGTGCCTCCTACCAGGACCTCATCAACGCGGCCCACGCCAAGGGCATGAAGATCTACCAGGACGTCGTCTACAACCACTCCTCCCGCTGGGGCGCCAAGGGCCTGTTCACCCCGAAGGCGTACGGAGTCCGCGACGCCCAGTGGAGCTGGTTCTACGACGAGAAGAACGACGGGTTCGAGTACGACGGCCTGACCGTCGAGCCCAAGTCCGGGAAGTCGTACTACAACGGCGACCTCTGGTCGACCGCCGAGCCTTCGGGCAACACCTGCGTCAACTGGGGCACGCCCACCCAGTACACCTCGCCCGAGGGGTACCGGATCTACAACTGCCAGTGGCCCAACCCCACTTCGGGCATGTTCCCGAAGGCGTACTACCACAACTGCTGGATCGGGAACTGGGAGGGCGAGGACTCCCGCAGCTGCTGGCTGCACGACGACCTCGCCGACTTCAACACCGAGAGCGCGCCCGTCCAGAACTACCTGATCGGCGCCTACAACAAGTACATCGACATGGGCGTGGACGGCTTCCGGGTCGACACCGCCGTGCACATCCCCCGTACGACCTGGAACCGCCGCTTCCTTCCGGCGATCCAGGAGCGCGTCACCCAGCAGTTCGGCGCCGAGGCCGCGAAGAACTTCTTCGTCTTCGGTGAGGTCGCGGCCTTCGTCAACGACAAGTGGAATCGCGGCTCGGTCAACCACTCCGCGCAGTTCTACACCTGGAAGGAACGCAAGGAGTACGACGCGGACGACGAGAAGGCCGCGCTGGAGATGTACGACTACGAACAGCAGCAGGGCACCGGCTCCCAGCCGACCTCCACCAACGCCTTCCTGAACGGCAACGCGTACCACGCACCGGACCACAGCAGGTTCTCCGGCATGAACGTCATCGACATGCGCATGCACATGAACTTCGGTGACGCCAACAACGCGTACAACAACGGCAAGGACTCCGACGACAGTTACAACGACGCCACCTACAACGTCGTGTACGTCGACAGCCACGACTACGGGCCCAACAAGAGCAGCGAACGGTACGCGGGCGGCACCGACGCCTGGGCCGAGAACATGTCCCTGATGTGGACCTTCCGGGGCATCCCCACGCTCTACTACGGCTCCGAGGTCGAGTTCCAGGCCGGCAAGAAGATCGACTGCGGGCCCACCTGCCCGCTGGCGACGACCGGCCGCGCGTACTTCGGCGGTCAGCTCGCGGGCGACGTCAGGGCGTCCGACTTCAGCAAGGTCTCCTCGGCGACCGGTGCCGTCGCCGACACCCTCGCGAAGCCGCTGGTCAAGCATGTGCAGCGGCTCAACGAGATCCGACGGGCCGTGCCCGCCCTGCAGATGGGCCAGTACTCCACCGAGGGCATCACGGGGTCGATGGCGTACAAGCGCCGGTACACCGACGCGGCGAGCGGCACGGACAGCTTCGCGCTGGTGACGGTCACCGGCAGCGCCACGTACGCGGGCATCCCCAACGGCACCTATAAGGACGCCGTCACCGGGGACACCCGGGTGGTGACGGGCGGCACGCTCGCCGTCCCGGCACCGGGCAAGGGCAACCTGCGGGTGTACGTCCTCGACCTCGGCGGGAAGAACGCGGCCCCGGGCATGATCGGGACGGCGGGTGCCTACCTGAAGTGACCCGAGGTGAACCCGGGCGTGGCGGGCGCGCGATGCGCGTGCGCCACGCCCGGCCGTTCTAGCTTCCGGCCACCCGCCGCAGGGTGCGCAGCAGGTACTCCTTGCGGTGGAGCGGGTCGTGGTCGGTACGGGGCCGCTGCGGAACGGGGCCCTCGACGGGCCGGTAGTGCGCGAAGTCGGACTCCAGCACCCCCTCGCCGCGCGTCATCTCCGGCAGCAGCTGCTGCAGTTCGTGGATGCGGGCGGCGGGTACCTCGCCCTCCAGGGTGCACACGCGGCCCCGCGTCCGCGGAGTCCGGGGGACGGCGCGCAACCGTGCGAGGACCGGGACGAGCGGGCCGAACGTATCGGCCGGGAGCTCGATGCGGAAGTGGTGCATCGGCTCGTACACCGTGGTCCCGGCCTGTTTCAGCGCGTCCATGAGCACCAGCGGTGTCAGGTTGCGGAAGTCGCCCGCCGTGCTCGACATGCTCTTGTCGAACACGGCATGCGAATGACTCTGCCGGGGCCAGTATCCGGAATGGGTCAGGGTGACGGTGCAGTCGGTGACCTGCCATCCGTGAATTCCCTGGCCGAGCGTCTCCAGCACGGTGTCCTCCACGGCCCTCATGAGGGAGAAGGGCATGGATCCGAGTTCCACCTCCCGCCGGAATTCCACCCCGCTGCCGGTCGGTGCGGGATCGACACGGAGTCCGACCGTGGCGAGGAAGGGATTGGGGTCCCGGTCGATGACCTCGACGGCCGCGCCGGTTCCGGCCGGCCGTTCCAGGCAGATGGTCGTCGTCTCCCGGAAGGTGACCTCGATGCCGTACTCGTCGGCCAGCGTCGCCTGGATGACCTCCTTCTGCACCTCGCCGTAGAGCGAGAGGGAGACCTCCTGACGGATGTCGTCACGCCGTACACCGATCAGCGGGTCCTGCTCCGCGAGCTGGCCGAGCGCGGTGTGCAGGGCGCCCCGGTCCTCCCTGCGGAGAGGGGAGACCACCGTCTCCAGCGTCGGCGGGGCGAAGTGGGCCTGTGTCTGCGGCTTCGCGGGCGCCTCACCGATCCTGTCCCCGATCCGGACGGCACCGAGCCCCCTCAGCCGGCCGATCCGGCCGGCGGTGAGTGCGGAAGCACGGTCGTCCGTACCGCGGTCGAAGACGGTGATGCCGGAGATCTTGCCCTCGCGCCCGTCGTCCTCGCCGTCCCCCCGGAAGCGGACGCGCTCACGCGTGCGCACCGTTCCGGAGAACATCCGGACGTACGCGACCTTCTCCCCGGCAGGACCGCGCTCGACCTTGAACACCGTGCCCGATGCCGGTCCCTCGGCATCCTGGCCGGTCACCGGCAGCAGCTCGGTGATTCCCGCGATCAGGTCCGCCACACCCGCCCCGGTGGCCGCGGAGCCGAAGTACACCGGGTGCACCAGCGCCTGCCGGGTCTGCGCCGCCAGACCGGCGCGCAGCCGCTCGTACGGGATGCCCGTCGCGTCGTCGACGTAGGCGGCGAGCAGGTCGTCGTCGTGACCGGTGAGCAGATCGGTCAGCGCGGTGGTGAATCCCGCGTCCGCGGCGGTGAACGGTACGGTGCGGGCGTCGCGGGTCCCCAGGGCTTCGGCCGAACCCATCGCGACGATATCGCTCGACAGGCGCTCCGCGATGTCCGCGAGGACACCTTCGTACCGGGCGCCTCCCCTGTCGGTCTTGTTCACGAAGACGAGTGTGGGGATCCGCAGCCGGCGCAGCGTCCGCATCAGGACGCGGGTCTGTGCCTGCACACCCTCCACGGCGGAGACGACGAGCACCGCGCCGTCGAGCACACCGAGGACCCGTTCCACCTCGGCGATGAAGTCCGGGTGGCCGGGGGTGTCGATGAGGTTGACCGCGACGTGGTCGATGACGAAGGAGACGACCGCGGACTTGATGGTGATGCCGCGTTGCCGTTCCAAGGCCAGCGAGTCGGTCTGTGTGCTGCCGTCGTCGACGCTGCCGACGGTGTCGATGACTCCGGCGGCGTGGAGAAGCCGCTCGGTCAGGCTTGTCTTACCGGCGTCGACGTGCGCCAGAATTCCCAGGTTCAATGTGTGCACTGAGCTTCATGCCCTCGAGATAGGTGTCAATTCCTGTCTGGGTGGACACAGAAGCTCGGCGCATGGAATTTCTCCCGGGTTGTTCGGCTGGTGCCGGAATTACAGCAGGCAGCCGCTTCGCGGGGCAATCGAATTAGGGTCTTTCGTTTGGATCGGATGCGCGTGCCGGGCCCCGCGGGCCCGGCATTGATCCAAACGAAGGACCCTAGGCCTCCAGGTGCGGGAAGCGCAGTTCGGTGCGGCTCCGGGCGGTCTCTCCGGGGCGCAGGACGGTGCTGGGCTGGTCGGGCCGGTTGGGTGAGTCGGGCAGGTGCTGGGTCTCCAGGCAGACCGCGCCGTGGCGTTCGTGGCGGCGGCCGGAGGCGTCGGTGAACGAGCCGTCGAGCTGGTTGGCGGTGTAGACCTGGATGCCCGGCTCGGTGGTCCACACCTCCAGGACGCGGGCCGAGTCCGGGGCGGTGAGGCGGGCGGCCCGGCGCAGACCGCCATCGGTCCCCCGCAGCACCCAGCAGTGGTCGAACCCGCCCGCCAGGCGCAGCTGTTCGTCCTCCAGTCCGATGGACTCCCCCAGTACGCGCGGTGCTGTGAGGTCGAACGGTGTGCCGCGTACCGCGGCCGGCGCTCCCAGCGGGATGCCGTCGCCGTCCACCGGCAGATAGGTGTCGGCGTCGACCTCCAGCCGGTGGCCCAGGATGTCGCCCCGGCCCGCCAGGTCGAAGTAGGCGTGGTTGGTGAGGTTGACGACAGTGGCCCGGTCGGTGACCGAGGCGTAGTCGATGGCCAGGGTGCCCGCCGTGTCGAGGGTGTAGGTGACCGTCGCGTCGAGCGCGCCGGGGAACCCCATGTCGCCGTCGGGGCTGTGCAGGGTGAGGCGCAGGGACACGCTGTCGTCGGTACCGTCCGCGGTGGCGTCCCACACCTTGGTGTGGAATCCCTCGGGGCCCCCGTGCAGTGCGTGGCCGCGGTCGTTGGCGGGGACGTGGTGCGTGTCCCCGTCCAGGGTGAAGCGGCCGTTCGCGATGCGGTTGGCGTAGCGGCCGACGACGGCGCCGAAGTACGGGTGCTTGCCCGTGTAGTCGTCGACGGTGGCGAGCGACCGTACGACGGAGGCGGTCGCGCCCTGGGTGTCGGGCACGGTGAGGCTGTGCAGGGAGGCGCCGTAGGTGAGTACCTGGGCGACGACTCCGGTACCGGAGTCGAGGGTCCACAGGCCGGTCTCCGTCCCATGGGCGGAGCCGAACGGTGTGCGGTGCACGGTGGGGCGCGGCATCAGAGGTCCTTGTGAAGAGCGGGGGCACGCCCGGGTGCGGTGGATTCGCGGACGATGAGGCGGTAGCCGGGGCGGGGCCGGCGTGGTTCGGAGACCGGTTCGCCCGAGAGGCGTTCGACGAGGCTGTCGACGGCCAGCCGGGCGATGGCCTCCTTGTCCGGGGCGATGGTGGTGAGCGTGGTGGTGCCGTACCGGCTCTCCTCGATGTCGTCGAAGCCGACGACGGCGATGTCGTCCGGGATGCTCAGCCCGCGTTCGGTGATGGTCCGCATCGCGCCGATGGCGATGAGGTCGTTGTACGCGAACACGGCGTCCGGCCGCTCGCCCCGGTCCAGGAGCGAGGCCATGGCTGTGGCGCCGTCCTCGCGGCCGTATCCGTCGGTGACCACGACGAGGGACTCGTCGGGCTCGATGCCCGCGGCGGCCAGTTCCTCGCGCCAGCCGCGCAGCCGCAGATGCGCGGGCTGGCGTTCGCGGCCGGTACGTGAGCCGAGGAACGCGATCCTGCGGCTGCCGTTGTCGATGAGGTGGCGCACGGCCTCGCGGGACGCCGCGACGTTGTCGATGGCGATGTGGTCGTACGGTGCCTCGTACTCACGCTCGCCGAGCAGCACCAGCGGCGCCGTCTCGGTGCGTGCCATGAGGTCCTCGGTCTCCAGGTGGATGGGGCTGAGGATGAGGCCGTCGATCACATGGGACCGGAATCCCTGGCTGACCAGGAGTTCCTTCTCCCGGAGGCCGGCGGTGTGGTCGACCAGGACGGTGTAGTCGTGCCGGGCGGCCGCGTCGACGACCGCTCCGGCGAGTTCGGCGAAGTAGGGGTTGCCGAACTCGGGTACGGCGAGGGCGATGATCCCGGTGCGGCCCTTGCGCAGGTGGCGGGCGGTGAGGTTCGGCCGGTAGCCGAGTTCGTCGATCGCCTTCTGCACCTTTGCGCGCATCGCCGGTGTGACGTGCTGATAGTTGTTCACCACGTTCGACACGGTCTTGATGGACACGCCCGCCCGATGCGCAACGTCCTTGAGGCTGACGCCCACGGCACTCCTTGGATCGACTTGGCTCAGTGGTTCGGCTCGGTACAGCTGGTTCGTCGTCAGGTGCTTCTGCGACTGCGCGCCAGATAGCGCTGGGCCACCACGACAACGATAAGGAAACCGCCGCTGACCACCGACTGGTACGAGGAGTTGAGCGAGCCGATCTGGTTGATCAGGTTCTGGATGACGGCCAGCAGCAGGACGCCCCAGAGGGTTCCGCTGATGGAGCCGGCACCGCCGATGAGCAGCGTGCCGCCGATGACGACCGCGGAGATCGCGTCCAGTTCCATGCCCACGCCGACGATGGTGACACCGGAGGACAGCCGGGCCGCGTTGAGCGCACCGGCGAGTCCTGCCAGCAGGCCGCTGAGGGTGTAGACGAGGATCTTGGTGCGGGCGACGGGGAGGCCCATCAGGGTGGCCGCGTCGCTGCTGCCGCCGACGGCGAAGAGGGTCTGCCCGAACGAGGTGCGCTGCAGCACCAGTCCGCCGGCCCCGAAGAGGACCAGGGCGATCAGGATCGGGTAGCCGAAGCCCCAGACGCTGCCCTGGCCGAGCTCCCCGAAGGCGGAGTCCTTGGGCACCAGGTAGGTGGTGGCGCCCTCGTCGGTGAGGGCGAGCAGCAGACCGCGGGCGGCCAGCAGGGTGGCGAGGGTGACGATGAAGGGCGCCATGTTGCCCCGGGCGATCAGGAGCCCGTTGAGCAGCCCGATCGCACCGCACACCACGAGGGGTACGAGCAGGGCGGCGAGGAAGCCGTACTGCGAGGCCCAGGCGGCGAGGACTCCGCCGAGGGCGAATACCGACCCGACGGACAGGTCGATGCCGCCGGTGATGATGACCATGGTCATGCCGAGGGCGACCACGGCGAGGAAGGACGCCTGGATCGTCACGCCGCGCGCGTTGTCCAGGGAGGCGAAGGTCGGGTAGATGAACGAGGCGGCGATCACGACGGTCAGCAGGACCGCGAGGACGCCCTGGCGCTGGAGGAGTTCGGCGACGCGCTGCTTGGTGTCCGGTGCGGGGGCGGCGGGGCGGGGAGCTTTGCCGCCCGCGGGTGCGGCCTTCCGCACGGCCGGGGCCTGGACTGCGGGGGCGGGTGTGGTTTCGTTCATCGGGACCGACGCTCCCGGGCGACGTAGACGGCGGCGATGATGATGGCCGCCTGGGCGATCTGTGCGGTGGAGTCGGGCAGGTCGTGCTTGACGAGTGTGGCGCGCAGGAGCTGCATCAGCAGGGCGCCGGCCACGGTGCCGAGCACCCGGATGGAGCCGCCGTTGAGGGGCGTGCCGCCGACCACGACCGCCGTGATGGCGGAGAGTTCCATGAGGGTGCCGAGCGAGGACGGGTCGCTCGCGGTGAGCCTGGCCGTGGCGAGGATGCCGGCGAGGGCCGCGAGCACGCCGCAGAGCACGTACACACCGATGAGGACGCGCTTCACCGGGAGTCCCGCGAGGGCGGCCGCGGACCGGTTGCCTCCGACGGCGACGATCTGCCGCCCGAAGGTGGTGCGCTGCACGAGGAAGGCCACGGCGACGGCGAGGACTCCGGCGATCAGGACGACCAGCGGAATGCCGAGGAAGGAGCCGGTTCCCAGCGACAGCAGGTCGGGGTTGACGATCTGCTTGAGCTGGCCGTCGGCCATGACCAGGGCCAGTCCCCGGCCGCCGACGAAGAGGGCGAGCGTGGCCACGATGGGCTGCAGCCCGATGAGGGAGACCAGCGTGCCGTTGACCGCTCCGACGACCGCGCCCGCGAGGAGCGAGACGACGAGCGCGGGCACGAGCCCGTATCCGAGATAGAGCGGCAGGAACGCGGCGGCGAGCGCCATGGTCGAGCCGACGGAGAGGTCGACGCCTTCGGTACCGATGACCAGGGCCATGCCCAGGGCGACGATGACGATGGGGGCGACCTGGACGAGCTGGGTGCGGAAGTTGTCCGCGGTCATGAAGTGGTCGGTGAACAGGGCGTTGAAGAGCAGCACGACCGCCACGGCGACGTACACGCCGTATTCCTGGTACCAGGCGGGGTCACGCAGCCGTGCCAGGGGCGTCACACGCTTGGCGGGCTGCTTGGCTGGCTCTACGGGTGGGGAGACGGCGGCCTGGGTCATCGGGGGTCCTCCTGAGCGGCCGGGGCCTTGTCTCCCGGCGCCGGTGCATGGTCGGCGAGTACTTCGAGCAGCCGGCTCTCGGCCACCTCGTCGCCCGCCAGTTCGCCTGCGACGGCTCCGCCGCGCAGGACGACGATCCGGTCGGCGCCCTCGATGAGCTCCTCGATGTCGGAGGAGATGAGCAGGACGGCCAGGCCCTCCAGGGCGAGGTCGTCGATGAGGCTCTGGACCTCGGCCTTGGCGCCGACGTCGATACCGCGGGTGGGTTCGTCGAGCAGCAGGACCTTGGGTTCCAGGCAGAGCCAGCGGGCCAGCAGGACCTTCTGCTGGTTGCCGCCGGAGAGTTCGCCGACCTTCTGCTCGGGGCTCGACGCCTTGATCCGCAGGCGCTTCATGAAGATGTCGACGATCCGGTCCTGCTTGGCGCGGGAGACGACACCGGCGCGGGAGAGGCGCGGCATGGCGGCCAGCACGATGTTCTCGCGGACGGAGAGGCCGGGGACGATTCCCTCCGCCTTGCGGTCCTCGGGCAGCAGGCTGATCCCGGCCCGGATGGCGGCGGCCGGGGTGAGGCGGTTCAGCGCGGTGCCGTCGACGGTGAGCTCGCCCGCGTCCAGGGGCAGCGCACCGGACAGGGCTTTCGCCGTCTCGCTGCGGCCCGATCCGAGGAGGCCGCCGAGGCCGAGCACTTCGCCCGCGTACAGCGACAGGGATATGTCGTGGAGCTGGTGGCGGCTGGTCAGGCCGGTCGCGGTGAGCACCGGGGTGCGGGCCGCTTCGTGTCCCTCCGCCGCGAAGTTGGTGACGCCGGAGCGGCGTACCTCGGCCATGTCGCGGCCGAGCATCATCGAGACGAGCTGCATCCGGTCGAGGTCGGCGAGGTCCCCGGTGTGGATGTGGCGGCCGTCGCGCAGGACGGTGACGCGGTCGCAGATCCGGTACAGCTCGTCCATGCGGTGGCTGACGTAGAGCACGGCGATGCCCTGGGCGCGCAGGGTCTCGATGACCCGGAAGAGGGTCTCCACCTCACGCGGTTCGAGCGAGGAGGTGGGTTCGTCCATGATGACGACCTGGGCGTTGACCGAGACGGCCCGTGCCAGGGCGACCATCTGCTGCGTGCCGATCCCGAGGGTGTGCAGGGGGCGGCGGGGGTCGACGCGTACGCCGAAGCCGTCGAGCAGTTCGGCCGTCTCCCGGTGCATGCGGGCGAAGTCGATGAGGCCGAGGCTGTTCTTGGGTTCACGGCCGAGGAAGATGTTGCGCGCCACGCTCATCAGCGGGACGAGGTTCACCTCCTGGTAGATCGTGGAGATGCCGGCCTGCTGGGACTCGAACGGCCGGGCGAACCTCACCGGCTGACCCGCCATCCGCAGGTCGCCCCCGTCCGGCCGGTACACACCGGTCAGGACCTTGATGAGGGTCGACTTGCCGGCGCCGTTCTCGCCGACGAGCGCGTGCGTCTCCCCTGCGCGCAGGGAGAAGGAGACGTCGTCCAGGGCGACGACGCCGGGGAACCGTTTGCTCACCGAGCGGGCTTCGAGCACCGCGGCGGCCGTGGGCACGGCCGCGTCCGGTGCCTGAGGTACTGCTTCGGGTGGTGCCATGGGTGGTCTTGGCCTTCCGCTGTTCCAAGGGTGTGGGCCCGGGAGCCGCCGTGGCCCTCGTCAGAGGGC
>NZ_JBHTRI010000022.1:0-146508 GCF_042796085.1 Streptomyces sp. NPDC056452 | reverse complement strand
CCCTGGGTAAAAAAACTTTTGTCCCCCTTTTGTTGGCCCCACGGGGGTGGCCCCCCTCCGGGGGTACGCCCCGATGTCCCCCCCCCCCCCGGCGGGGGGGGGCGGGGCCCTCGCCCCCGCCCCCCCCCGTCGCCCGTTGAAGTACCCGTCGGTAGCATCATTTTCATGGCAGAGACGGCAGAGCCCCAGACCCAGCAGACGGACGACAGCAAGCACGCGGCCCGCGCGGAGCGCAGGGCTGCGAAGCTCGCCAAGCAGATCGGCGCCTTCGCCAAGGCGCACGGCGGCGCCGAGGGGCAGCTCGCCTACATCGGCCAGATGGGCACCCGCATCGTCCTCGTGGGTGAGGACGGCGGCTGGGGCGACCTGGTCGCCCCTTCCTACGCCGTCGCCGAGAGCGCCGCGCAGAAGTCCGGGATCACGATGCACGAGAGCTTCGACGGCGAATTCGCCGCCAAGGTGCGCACCGGCCCGTACGAGTGGTCCCGGATGGCCGGCATCCAGCTCGGCGGCCCGTCGAACGGCTGAACCCGCACACGCGAAAGGCCTCCGCCGTCGTACCCGCTCGGGTACGACGGCGGAGGCCTTTCGCTCGGATCAGGCCACGGGTGTGTGCTCGGGCTGCCGTCCGGACGCCGGGGCGGGAACGGTGGCCCCCGCCACCGGGCGCTCGCGCAGCGACAGCAGCAACCGCAGCACGGCGATCCACATCAGGCCCGAGCCGAGCATGTGGAGGCCGACCAGGATCTCGGGGACGTCGCTGAAGTACTGCACGTACCCGATGGTGCCCTGCGCCACCAGGACGATCAGCAGGTCCCGGGAGCGCGCCCGGGTGTCGGCGGGGGCGTCCACGATCCGCAGGGCCAGCCACATCGCGATGGCCAGGGCGCAGACCACCCAGGCGGCGACGGCGTGGACATGGGCCGCGGCGGACCAGTCCCACGGCATGCGCGGTACGTCACTGCTGTCCCCGGCGTGCTTGCCCGAGCCGGTCACCGTGGTGCCGAGCACGATCAGGACCACCGAGGTCGCCACGATCGCCCAGGACAGGGTTCGCACCGGCTTCGGGGCGCGCGGGCGCCGCGGGCCGTCGCCCTCACCGATCCGCACCCAGGTGAGGACGGCCACGGTGAGCAGGCAGTTGGCGAGCAGGAAGTGCCCGGCCACCGACCACGGGTTGAGGCCCGCCCAGACCGTGATACCGCCGATGACGGCGTTCCCCATCACGAGCCAGAACTGCGACCAGGCGAGCCGGGTCAGACCGCGCCGGCGGGGCTTCAGGGAGCGCGCCGCGATGATCGCCCAGCCGACCGCGGCCGACAGGACGTACGTGAGCATGCGGTTGCCGAATTCGATGGCGCCGTGCAGGCCCTGCTCCGGCGTGGCGAAGAGGCTGTCGTCCGTGCACTTGGGCCAGGTGTCGCAGCCCAGGCCGGAACCGGTCAGCCGGACGGCACCGCCGGTGACGATGATGAACACCGTCATGACGACTGCGGACAGTGCGGCACGCCGGGCCGTCGTCACGGACGGCGTCCAGCGCTTGGCGATGTAGGAGAGGGGGGTTTCCACGCGCACCATCGTAGGCAACGGCTTGTGCATGTTTTCACGAGGGGTGGGGTCGATCCCGGATGTCTCGCGACATCGGCGGTATGTCACCGCATGCTCACTCCCAGCGGAAGAACTTCGCCGCCGCGCCCAGCCCGAGCGCCGCCCACACGGCGAGGATCCCCAGGCTGCCCCAGGGCATCGGGGCGCCGTGCTGGAGGACGTCCCTGAGGCCGTCCGAGAGCGCCGAGATCGGCAGCAGCCCGAGGACCGACTGCGCCGCGTCCGGGAACCTGTCCAGCGGCACGATGACCCCGCCGCCGACCAGCAGCAGCAGGAAGACCAGGTTGGCCGCCGCGAGGGTCGCCTCGGCCTTCAGCGTCCCCGCCATCAGCAGCCCGAGGCCGGAGAAGGCCACGGTGCCCAGCACCAGGAGCAGCAGGACGGCGAACGGGCTGCCCTCGGGCGACCAGCCCAGCGCGAAGGCGATCACCGTGAGCAGGACGATCTGCAGCACCTCGGTGACCAGCACCGCGAGGGTCTTCGCGGCCATCAGGCCCCAGCGCGGCAGCGGTGAGGCGCCCAGTCGCTTGAGTACCCCGTAGCGCCGCTCGAACCCCGTCGCGATGGCCTGGCCGGTGAAGGCCGTGGACATCACCGCGAGCGCGAGAATGCCGGGGGTCAGGAAGTCGACCGGTTCGCCCGCGCCCGTGTCGACGATGTCGACCGCGCTGAACAGCACCAGCAGCAGCGTCGGAATGACCACCGTCAGCAGCAGCTGCTCGCCGTTGCGCAGCAGCATCCGCGTCTCCAGCGCGGCTTGTGCGGCGATCATGCGCGGCAGCGGGGCGGCGCCGGGGCGTGGGGTGTACGTACCGGCGCTCATGCGCGCAGCTCCTTGCCGGTCAGTTCGAGGAAGACGTCCTCGAGGGTGTGCCGCTCCACCGCGATGCCGTCCGGCATCACGCCGTGCTGGGCGCACCAGGAGGTGACGGTGGCCAGCAGCTCCGGGTCGATCCTCCCGGTGATGCGGTACGCGCCCGTGGTGAGCTCGGCCGCCTCGGTGCCGTCGGGCAGGGCCTTCAGGAGGGAGGCGAGATCCAGCCCGGGCCGGCCGGTGAAGCGCAGGGTGTTCTCGGCGCCGCCGCGGCACAGCTGCTCCGGGCTGCCCTGGGCGATGACCCGGCCCGCGTCGATGACGGCGATGTCATCGGCGAGTTCCTCGGCCTCGTCCATGAAGTGGGTGGTGAGGACGATCGACACGCCGTCGGTGCGCAGCTCCCGGACCAGGTCCCAGGTGGAGCGGCGGGCCTGCGGGTCGAGGCCGGCGGTCGGTTCGTCCAGGAAGACCAGCTCGGGCCGGCCGACGACGGCCATCGCCAGGGCGAGGCGCTGCTGCTGGCCACCGGAGAGCCGGCGATAGGTGGTGCGGCCGCAGCTGCCGAGCCCGAGACGTTCGATGAGCATGCCGACGTCCAGCGGGTGGGCGTGCAGTTTCGCCATGTGCTTGAGCATCTCGTCGGCGCGCGCACCGGAGTAGACGCCGCCGGACTGCAGCATCACGCCGATACGGGGACGGAGCGCGGCCGCGTCGGCGACCGGGTCGAGGCCGAGGACCCGCACGGTCCCGTCGTCCGGCCTGCGGTAGCCCTCGCAGATTTCCACAGTGGTGGTCTTGCCGGCGCCGTTGGGGCCGAGGACCGCGGTCACCGCGCCCGCCCGGACCTCCAGGTCGAGGCCGTCCACCGCGGTCTTGGTGCCGTAGCGCTTTACCAGGGCCTTGACCTGTACGACGGGCTCGCTGCTCATGGCGGGCAAGTCTAGGCGGGGTGCTCCGGGACGCTGCGCGGAGGGTTCCCCGGGGGTGCGGGGCGTGGGATCCGTGGCCGCGCCGCGGGATCCGGCCGAATTCCCCGGGCGGAACGGACGACGGGAACGTTCTCCCGATCTCGTGCCCCGTCGAGCTGATGCGTTCCGGTGCGGGCCCGCAGTCACCCGACCGGCCCCCGGCGGACCTTCTTCCGCCGGGGGCCGGTCCCGCGTTTCCGCAGGCCCGGCCGCTGCCCGTGGTCTGGACCTCCCACCTGCGACGCTGTGCCGGAGATCATCATTTCCGCAGGTCAACTTAGGTTCGCCTAAGTGATGAAGCGCACCGCGCCCGGTCCGGGGGTGGGTTGTCAGGCCCGGATGAATTACGCAACAATGGCGTTGTGAAATACGTTGGCGAGGCTCCTCAGGAGGAACTCGCGACCGGTGAGCGCTCGACGCGCAACCGGGTCGCGCGCTCCATCCTGGATCACGGCCCGTCCACCGCCGCCGATCTGGCGAAGCGCGTCGGCCTGACCCAGGCCGCCGTACGCCGTCATCTCGACGCCCTCGTCTCCGACGATGTCGTCGAGGCCCGCGAACAGCGGGTGTACGGAGCACGCACCCGTGGCCGCCCGGCCAAGGTGTTCGCCCTGACCGACTGCGGCAGGGACGCCTTCGACCAGTCCTACGACGAGCTCGCCGCCGACGCCCTGCGCTGGATCGCCGAAACGGGCGGGGACGAGGCGCTCGTCGCCTTCGCCCGCGCGCGGATGGCCGCCCAGTGGGAGACGTACCGCGCCGCGGTCGACGCCGTGGCCCCCGAGGCACGCACCGAGGCGCTGGCCAAGGCCTTGTCGGCCGACGGGTACGCTGCTACGGCGCGCAGCGCGCCGGGCCCCCAGCAGGGCGAGCAGCTGTGCCAGCACCACTGCCCGGTGGCGCATGTCGCCGAGCAGTTCCCGCAGCTGTGCGAGGCGGAGACGGAATTCTTCTCCAGCCTGCTCGGGACGCACGTACAGCGTCTGGCCACCCTCGCCCACGGCGACGGGGTGTGCACGACGTTCGTTCCGCGCAGCAGCCCCGCAGCACCACAGACCACCTCATCAGCATCTGCAAGTACGGCCGGGAGGAACCCCGCATGACGCTCCCTACGGAGACTGCCCACCCTGAGCTCGATGGCCTGGGCACGTACGAATTCGGCTGGGCCGACTCCGACGCGGCAGGCGCGGCGGCGAAGCGCGGCCTGTCCGAAGCTGTCGTCCGCGACATCTCGGAGAAGAAGAACGAGCCGGAGTGGATGCTGAAGCTCCGTCTCAAGGGCCTGAAGCTGTTCGGCAAGAAGCCCATGCCGAACTGGGGCTCGGACCTGTCGGGCATCGACTTCGACAACATCAAGTACTTCGTGCGGTCCACGGAGAAGCAGGCGGAGTCCTGGGAGGACCTGCCCGAGGACATCAAGAACACGTACGACAAGCTCGGCATCCCCGAGGCGGAGAAGCAGCGCCTGGTCGCCGGTGTCGCCGCGCAGTACGAGTCCGAGGTGGTCTACCACCAGATCAACGAGGAGCTCGAGGCGCAGGGTGTCATCTTCATGGACACCGACACCGCGCTGAAGGAGCACCCGGAGCTCTTCCAGGAGTACTTCGGCACCGTCATCCCCGTCGGTGACAACAAGTTCGCCTCGCTGAACTCGGCCGTGTGGTCCGGCGGCTCCTTCATCTACGTGCCGAAGGGCGTGCACGTGGAGATCCCGCTCCAGGCCTACTTCCGTATCAACACGGAGAACATGGGCCAGTTCGAGCGGACGCTGATCATCGTCGACGAGGACGCCTACGTCCACTACGTCGAGGGCTGCACCGCGCCGATCTACTCCTCGGACTCCCTGCACTCCGCGGTCGTCGAGATCATCGTGAAGAAGGGCGGCCGCTGCCGCTACACGACCATCCAGAACTGGTCGAACAACGTGTACAACCTCGTCACCAAGCGCGCCGTGGCGTACGAGGGCGCGACCATGGAGTGGGTCGACGGCAACATCGGCTCCAAGGTCACCATGAAGTACCCGGCCATCTACCTGATGGGCGAGCACGCCAAGGGCGAGACCCTGTCCATCGCCTTCGCGGGCGAGGGCCAGCACCAGGACGCCGGCGCCAAGATGGTGCACATGGCGCCGAACACCTCCTCCAACATCGTCTCCAAGTCGGTGGCACGAGGCGGCGGCCGTACCTCCTACCGAGGTCTGATCGAGATCGGTGAGGGCGCCCCCGGCGCCAAGTCGAACGTGCTGTGCGACGCACTGCTCGTCGACACCATCTCGCGCTCCGACACCTACCCGTACGTCGACGTCCGCGAGGACGACGTGTCGATGGGTCACGAGGCGACCGTCTCCAAGGTCTCCGAGGACCAGCTCTTCTACCTGATGAGCCGCGGCATGACCGAGTTCGAGGCCATGGCGATGATCGTGCGCGGATTCGTCGAGCCGATCGCCAAGGAGCTGCCCATGGAGTACGCCCTGGAGCTCAACCGGCTGATCGAGCTGCAGATGGAGGGCTCGGTCGGCTAGCAGGCCCGCCGACCGGATCCCCCTGACATTTGACTGAGAAAGCGAGCACTACGACAGCCATGGCTGAGGCTCAGAACATTCCGGCGGGCTCCACCACCGCCGGGTCCATCGCGGTGGCGGCCGAGTCCACCGTCGCCACGCGCATGAGCGCCCCCCCGTCCTTCGACGTCGCGGACTTCCCGGTCCCGCACGGCCGCGAGGAGGAGTGGCGGTTCACGCCGCTGGAGCGGCTGCGCGGACTGCACGACGGCACCGCCGTCGCCACCGGTGACGGGGTCAAGGTCGTGATCGAGGCGCCCTCCGGCGTCACGGTCGAGACCGTCGGCCGCGACGACGCGCGGCTCGGCAGGGCCGGCACGCCCGTGGACCGGGTCGCCGCCCAGGCGTACTCGTCCTTCCAGCAGGCCTCGGTCGTCACGGTCGCCAAGGAGGCCGTGCTCACCGAGCCGATCCGGATCGCCGTGCACGGCCAGGGCGGTGTGGCCTACGGCCACCAGGTCATCGAGCTGGGCGCCTTCGCCGAGGCAGTCGTCGTCATCGACCACACCGGCGACGCGGTGCTCGCAGCCAACGTCGACTACGTCCTGGGCGACGGGGCGAAGCTCACCGTCGTCTCCGTCCAGGACTGGGACGAGAAGGCCGTCCACCTCGGTCAGCACAACGCGCTGATCGGCCGGGACGCCTCCTTCAAGTCCATCGTCGTCACCTTCGGCGGCGACGTGGTCCGCCTCCACCCGCGGGTCGCCTATGCGTCCACCGGCGGCGAGGCGGAGCTCTTCGGCCTGTACTTCACCGACAAGGGCCAGCACCAGGAGCACCGCCTCCTTGTCGACCACAACGCCCCGCACTGCAAGTCCAACGTCGCTTACAAGGGCGCGCTCCAGGGCGACGGCGCGCACGCCGTGTGGATCGGTGACGTCCTCATCCAGGCCGCCGCCGAGGGCACCGACACGTACGAGATGAACCGCAACCTGGTTCTCACCGACGGCGCCCGGGTCGACTCCGTACCGAACCTGGAGATCGAGACCGGCGAGATCGTCGGCGCCGGACACGCCTCGGCGACCGGACGCTTCGACGACGAGCAGCTGTTCTACCTGCAGTCCCGGGGTATCCCGGCCGAGGAGGCCCGCCGGCTCGTCGTGCGCGGCTTCTTCGCCGAGCTCGTCCAGCAGATCGGCCTTCCCGACGTCGAAGCCCGTCTCCTCGACAAGATCGAGACCGAGCTGAAGGCGTCGGTCTGATGGCCTTCGTCAAAGCCTGTGCGCTGAGCGAGCTGGAGGACGACACCCCGAAGCGGGTGGAGCTCGACGGCACGCCGGTGTCCGTCGTCCGCACCGAGGGCGAGGTGTTCGCGATCAACGACATCTGCTCGCACGCGAACGTCTCGCTGTCGGAGGGCGAGGTCGAGGACTGCTCGATCGAGTGCTGGCTGCACGGATCGAGTTTCGACCTCCGCACCGGCAAGCCGTCCGGTCTTCCCGCGACGCGCCCCGTCCCCGTATACCCCGTAAAGATCCAAGGGGACGATGTGCTCGTCTCCGTCACCCAGGAGTCCTGAGTCACCCATGGCAACGCTTGAAATCCGCGACCTGCACGTCTCCGTCGAGGCCGACAACGCCACGAAGGAGATCCTCAAGGGCGTCGACCTGACCGTGAAGCAGGGCGAGACCCACGCCATCATGGGCCCCAACGGGTCCGGCAAGTCGACCCTCGCCTACTCGCTCGCGGGTCACCCCAAGTACACGATCACGAGCGGCACGGTGACCCTGGACGGCGAGGACGTCCTGGAGATGTCCGTGGACGAGCGCGCCCGCGCGGGCCTGTTCCTCGCCATGCAGTACCCGGTCGAGATCCCCGGTGTCTCGGTCTCCAACTTCCTGCGCACCTCCGCCACCGCCGTCCGCGGCGAGGCGCCGAAGCTGCGTACGTGGGTGAAGGAGGTCAAGGAGACGATGGCCGGGCTCCAGATGGACCCCGCCTTCGCCGAGCGCAACGTCAACGAGGGCTTCTCCGGCGGTGAGAAGAAGCGCCACGAGATCCTCCAGCTGGAGCTCCTCAAGCCGAAGATCGCGATCCTCGACGAGACCGACTCCGGCCTGGACGTCGACGCGCTGAAGACCGTCTCCGAGGGCGTCAACCGGGTCCGCGAGACCGGTGAGGTCGGCACCCTGCTGATCACGCACTACACACGCATCCTCAAGTACATCAAGCCCGACTACGTGCATGTCTTCGCCAACGGCCGGATCGCCGCCTCCGGTGGCGCCGAGCTCGCAGACACGCTGGAGAACGAGGGCTACGAGGCCTACACGAAGGGTGGCGCTTCCGCGTGACTGACGCCCGACAGGGGCTCTCCGGCCTCCTCGACACCGAGGCGATCCGCAAGGACTTCCCGATCCTGGACCGCACGGTCCACGACGGCAAGAAGATCGTTTACCTGGACAGCGCGGCGACCTCGCAGAAGCCGCGCCAGGTCCTCGACGCGCTCAACGAGTACTACGAGCGGCACAACGCCAACGTCCACCGCGGTGTGTACACGATCGCGGAGGAGGCCACCGCGCTGTACGAAGGCGCTCGCGACAAGGTCGCGGCCTTCATCAACGCACCCAGCCGCAACGAGGTGATCTTCACCAAGAACGCCTCGGAGTCGCTCAACCTCGTCGCCAACATGCTCGGCTGGGCGGACGAGCCCTACCGGGTCGACAGCGACACGGAGATCGTCACCACGGAGATGGAGCACCACTCCAACATCGTGCCGTGGCAGCTGCTCTCGCAGCGCACGGGCGCGAAGCTGAAGTGGTTCGGCATCACGGACGACGGCCGGCTGGACCTGTCCAACATCGACGAGATCATCACGGAGAAGACGAAGATCGTCTCCTTCACGCTGGTCTCCAACATCATGGGCACGATCAACCCGGTCGAGAAGATCATCCGTCGTGCCCAGCAGGTCGGCGCGCTGGTCTGCATCGACGCCTCGCAGGCCGCCCCGCACATGGTGCTCGACGTGCAGGCGCTGCAGGCCGACTTCGTGGCCTTCACCGGCCACAAGATGGTCGGTCCGACCGGTATCGGCGTGCTCTGGGGACGGCAGGAGCTCCTGGAGGACCTGCCGCCGTTCCTCGGCGGCGGCGAGATGATCGAGACCGTGTCGATGCACTCCTCGACGTACGCTCCGGCACCGCACAAGTTCGAGGCCGGTACCCCCCCGATCGCGCAGGCCGTCGGCCTCGGTGCGGCCGTGGACTACCTCTCGGCCATCGGTATGGAGAACATCCACCGCCACGAGCAGGCGATCACGGAGTACGCGGTGAGGCGGCTCCTGGAGGTCCCCGACCTCAGGATCATCGGCCCGGCGACGGCCGAGGACCGCGGCGCGACGATCTCCTTCACGCTCGGCGACATCCACCCGCACGACGTGGGCCAGGTACTCGACGAGCAGGGCATCGCGGTCCGGGTCGGACACCACTGCGCACGGCCGGTATGCCTGCGGTACGGAATTCCTGCGACGACGCGAGCGTCGTTCTATCTGTACTCCACGCCCGCCGAGGTCGACGCCCTGGTGAACGGCCTGGAGCACGTGCGGAACTTTTTCGGTTAATGGCGAGGGTTGACTGGTGAAGCTTGACTCCATGTACCAGGAAGTGATCCTGGACCACTACAAGCACCCCCACGGGCGTGGCCTGCGGGAGGGCGACGCCGAGGTGCATCACGTCAACCCGACGTGCGGCGACGAGATCACGCTCCGCGTGAAGTACGACGGCGAGACCATCACCGACGTCAGTTACGAGGGCCAGGGCTGCTCCATCAGCCAGGCCAGCGCTTCCGTGCTCAACGAGCTGCTCGTCGGCAAGCAGCTCGGCGAGGCGCAGAAGATCCAGGAGACCTTCCTGGAGCTGATGCAGTCCAAGGGCCAGCTGGAGCCGGACGATGCGATGGAGGAGGTGCTGGAGGACGCGGTCGCGTTCGCCGGTGTCTCCAAGTACCCGGCCCGGGTCAAGTGCGCGCTGCTGAGCTGGATGGCGTGGAAGGACGCGACGGCGCAGGCGCTGTCCGAAGGGAAGACGGCATGAGCGAGAACGAGACTCTTACCACCAAGCCGGCCTCCGAGGAGGAGGTCCGCGAGGCGCTGTACGACGTGGTCGACCCCGAGCTGGGCATCGACGTCGTCAACCTGGGCCTGATCTACGGCATCCACATCGACGACGCCAACATCGCCACCCTCGACATGACTCTGACGTCCGCGGCCTGCCCGCTGACCGATGTCATCGAGGACCAGGCGAAGTCCGCGACGGACGGCATCGTCAACGAGCTGCGGATCAACTGGGTCTGGATGCCGCCGTGGGGCCCGGACAAGATCACCGACGACGGCCGCGAGCAGCTTCGCGCACTGGGCTTCAACGTCTGAGTCCCGTCGTCACCCCGTTTCGGTACGACGAACGGCCATGCCCGCCAGGCAGACTGGCGGGCATGGCCGTTCGCTTTTACCAGCTCGCCGTCGACACCCACGATCTGCCGTCGCTGGCGCGCTTCTGGTGCCGCGTCATGGACTGGCAGGTGCTGTTCGAGGACGAGGACGAGATCGTCATCGGTGCCGACGAGTTCGCGATGCCGGGCATGTGCTTCGTCCCCGTACCGGAGGGGAAGACGGTCAAGAACCGGCTGCACATCGATCTGGCCCCCGACGACCAGGCCGCCGAGGTCGAGCGGATCATCGCGCTCGGTGCCCGGCGGGTGGACGTGGGGCAGGGCGAGGACGTGACCTGGGTGGTGCTGGCCGATCCCGAGGGCAACGAGTTCTGCGTACTGCGCCCGAAGAGCTCCCTGGTGGACTGAGCCGGTCCTACTGCGGGGGGCCTTGGGGGGCTTCGCCCTGGTGCCCGCCGTACGGGGCCTGGCCGGGCTGTGCTCCGTACGGGACCCCGCCCTGCTGCGGTACGCCGGCCGCCTCGGCCAGCACCGGGCCCAGGTCCTCCGTCCGTATCCGCCGGTCCACGTACAGCAGACCGGTCACCAGCTGCGGGAACGTCGTCGAGATGATCTGGCTGACCATCTGCCCCAGCATCGTCGCGACGAAGTAGCCGCTCATCGCGACCACGATCGCCGCGGGGCTCGGGTCGTCGTCCAGCGAGGACGTGCTGATGATGCCGGGGAACATGCCGAGGATCGAGAACGGCATCTGGATGAAGTAGCCGGCCGTCGCGGCCATGATGTAGACGAGCAGCGTGATGCCGAAGATCCGCCACCAGTCGCCGCGTACCAGCTGGGCGGAGCGGCGCAGGGCGGCCACCGGGCGCTGGCCCTCGAAGACCACGATCGCCGGTGCCAGGCAGAACTTGACCCAGAGCCAGGCGGCCAGCGGCCCGGTCGCCAGGGCGCCGAGGACACCGACCGTCATGGCCGTGGCGGCGCCGGAGCCGCTCTCCAGGGTGACCGCCGTGATGATCACCCCGACGAAGGCCACCATGACCAGTGCCACGGGTACGGCCACGATCAGCGCCGTGAGGACCAACGTGCCGATCACCGGGGCGAGATGGGACCACGCCCGGCGCCACACCGTGGAGAACTCGATGGGCCTGCCCAGTACCGCCTCCTGCAGCACCGTGGGGACGGCCGCGTACATCAGGCCCGAGACGATCACCATCGTGATGATTCCCAGCACCGCGAGGACACCCACCGCGGTCACGAGCGAGACGACGTCCGACGAGGCGGCCTCCTTCTCGTAGTCGAGCGAGACCACCCGCTCCAGCGGATCCGCGACGGCGGAGTAGGCGATGGCCACCGCCGCCGCCATCAGCAGTGCCGCGCCGCCGTACAGGGCGGCGCCCAGGCCGAACAGCTGCTTCCAGTACTTGCCCATCGTCGAGAACGCGCCGTTGAGCACATCCCCGAGCCTGAGAGGTGCGAGCGGTATCACCCCTGGCTTCGACGGCGGAACCCAGCCGCCCCATCCCGGCGGCCCCGGAGGTCCCCCGTACGGAAATCCGCCGTACGGTGCGCCCCCGTATGCGCCGCCGCCCCACCCTGCGTCCTGCGCCACTGCTACTCCGTTGTGTTGTTGTCGTGCATTCATCATCCGGTACGACCGGTCGGGACACCGTAGCGCCCCGTGGTGGCGGTGCGTCCGGGGAGGACACCCCGCGCCGTTGTGTACGGTCGTACGCAACGATGTGTACACTCGTACGCATGGGATACGGACTGCTGGCCGTCGCGATCGCCGCCGAGGTGGCCGGGACGACGGCCATGAAGTACAGCGAGGGCTTCACCCGGCTGTGGCCCTCGCTCATCACGGTCGTGGGGTACGTGCTGGCGTTCGCGCTGCTCGCCCAGACCCTCAAGACGCTCTCCGTCGGCACCGCCTATGCCATCTGGGCGGGGGCGGGCACGGCGGCCGTCGCCGCCATCGGGATCCTGTGGATGGGCGAGTCCGCGGGGCCGGCCAAGCTGGCCGGCATCGCGCTCATCATCGTGGGGGTCGTGGTGCTCAACCTCGGCGGTGCCCACTGATGGTGCGCCGTTACGACCCCGAGCGGCGCGACCGCATCATCGACGCGGCGATCCGTGTCGTCGCGGACCGGGGCATCGCGGGCCTCAGCCACCGCTCCGTGGCCGCCGAGGCCGACGTTCCGCTCGGCTCGACGACGTACCACTTCGCCTCGCTCGACGAACTGCTGATCGCGGCGCTGCGCCGGTGCAACGACAACTTCGCCCGGGTCGCGCGGGAGAGCGCGTACCTCGCGGACCCGGACGCCGATCTCGCCGACGAGCTGACACGGTTGCTGACGGAGTGCTTCGAGGGCGGCCGCGGCCCGCTGGAGCTGGAGTACGAGCTGTATCTGGCCGCCCTGCGCCGGCCCGCCCTGCGGCCCGTCGCGGCGGAGTGGACCGAGGGCGTGAGCCGCCTGCTGGCCGACCGCACCGACCCGGCCACCGCGCGGGCCGTGGTCGCCCTGCTGGACGGGATCAGTCTGCAGGTGCTCCTCACCGGGAGCGATTTCGACCCGGAGTACGCGCGGGAGATGCTGGCCAGGATCGTGGACGGTGCCGGGCGCTGATCACTGCCGCCGGACCGCCGCCAGCGCGGCCCGCACGCTCGCCTCGATGTCGGTGATCGGATAGAGCGCCTCGACGACCGTCCGCTCCCTGTCCACCACCAGCGTCAGCCGCTTCAGCCTGCTGACGCCCGACGCGCGGAAGGTCGGCAGCCGCAGGGCGGCCGTCAGTGTCAGCGCGGCATCGGAGAGCAGCGGGAAGCGCAGCCCCTCCTTGTCGGCGAACGCCCGCTGCTCGTCGGGGCGTTGGGTGGACACCCCGTGCACGGTCGCGCCGGCGGCGGTGAACTCGGCCAACTGGTCGCGGTAGGTGCACGATTCGAGGGTGCAGCCGCTCGCGCCCGGGATCCCGGACCAGCCCGGCGGGTAGGCGTCCTTGCGGGCGTACGCGCCGGGGAAGCAGTACAGGACGGTGTACGGGGTGCCGGCGACGGGGTCGCGCAACTCGCCGTCGAGGTCGAGCAGTTGCAGCGCGGGCAGCCGGGTGCCCACCAGTGACCGCACCCGGGCGGCCTCCTTCGAGCTCTCCTCGGTCGTGGCCATCGTCTCTCCTTCTCCCAGCACCCATGCGTCGCCCCAGTCCTGGAGGGCGATCAGTACGGGCAGCAGTGCGCGCCCGCGCGGGGTGAGCCGGTATTCGTGGCGGACCGGCCGGTCCTGGTACGGCTCCCGGGTCAGAACTCCGGCGTCCGTCAGCAGGTGCAGCCGCTCGGTGAGCACCTTGCGGGACACGCCCAGCTCCTGCTGGAGCGCGTCGAAGCGGTGCACCCCGCGTGCCGCGTCACGGACGATCAGCAGGGTCCACCAATCGCCCACGACGTCGAGAGCCTGGGCGATCGCGCAGTCGGCGTCGGCCAGGCTGGTGCGCTGGGGCATGAAGGCCCGCCTTCCTACTCGGTTGACCTGTGCAGATCATGCTGCCATAGTCCGTTCCCAAAAGGAACTCACTCGGGGGGAACGGGATGGGCATGCTGCGCGGCGTACCGAGGACGGTACGGCTCCTGGCGTTCGGCGCTTTCCTCAACGCAGTCGTCAGCTTCACGTTCGTGTACCTCTTCGTCTACCTCACCGGACCGCGCGGCCTGTCCGTCGCCCAGGCCGGGCTGATCAGCGGCATCGGCGGTATCGGTCTGGTCGCCGGGAACTTCACCGGCGGCTGGTTCGGGGACCGCTACGGCCATCGCCGGATGCTCCTGGCCGGCGCCTGCGCGAGCGGCGCCGCGCTCGTCACCCTGCCCCTGCTGCCCGTCGCCGCGCTGTACGCGGTGCTGCCGCTCGCCCAGTACGCGGCGGGCGTCGTGCGCGCGGCCAACGCCGCACTCGTCGCGGTCTCCGTGCCCGAGGGCGGGCGGCGCCGGAGCTTCGCCCTCAGCCGCTTCGCGTCGAACGGCGGCTTCACCGTGGGCCCGCCGCTCGGTGCGCTGATCGCAGGCCAGTACTCGTACGGCTGGCTGTTCCTCGCCGACGGTCTGGGCACTCTGCTCTTCGCCGCCTACGCGGCCGCCATCCTGCCCGCGCGCGGTACCGCGCACACCAAGCCCGCGCACGACCCCGGCGCACCGGGCCTGTGGCAGGAACTCCGTGCCAGGCCGGCGGTGATGGTCCTGCTCGGCGCGATCGTCTGCGTCGACCTCGTGTACCGGCAGCAGTACTCCACGCTGCCGGTCTTCCTCGCCGACCACGGCTTCGACGCCCAGTTCTACGGCTGGCTGATCGCCATCAACGGCGGCGTCATCCTCCTGCTCGAACTGCCCGCCGCGCACGCACTGCGCAGCCGGGCGCCGCTGAGCATCGTGGGCGCCGGCCTGCTCCTGGTCGGGCTCGGCTACGCGGTGCTGATCCCAGGGGCCGGGGTGCTGTTCGCCGTGACGATGATGCTGTCACTGACCGCGGGCGAGATCCTCTACAAGACCACGGCCACGGCCTACGTCGCCGACCAGGCGCCCGCCCACGCGCAGGGCCGCTTCCAGAGCCTGTACGCGGGTGCGTCCATCAGCGGCCAGGTCCTGGCGCCACCCCTCGGCGGCGCGCTCTACGTGGCCTCGCCCGCCCTGCTCTGGCCGGTCTGCGCAGCCGTGGCGTGCGGCGCGGGGATGGCCGTGCTGGCGGCACGGCGGCCGGCCTTCGCAAGCCGCGCCTCCACGGCGGCGCGCACCTGCCCGCCTCCCGGCCTGTCGGCCCCGGCGGCCCCGGCGGCCGGGGGTGCGCCGGGGCAGGCCGGGAGGACTCCCCGTCCTGAGACCGGTTCGCCCGCGCACCGCCCGGGCGGTTAGGTTCTGTTCATGACCGACACGACTTCCCAGGGCTCCGCCCGCACCACCGGCGCCGTCGCCGCCGGCCTCGCCACCATCGCCGGTGACGGCACCGTCCTCGACACCTGGTTCCCCGCCCCCGAGCTCGTCGCCGACCCCGGGCCGGCCGGCACCCAGCGCCTCGGCACCGACGAGGCGGTGAACCGGCTCGGCGAGGGCGCGGCCAGGGCCATCGGTGTGGACGCCCGTCGAGGGGTGGAGGTCGTCGCCGTCGCCACGGTCATCTCCTCGCTCGACGACAAGCCGCTCGACGCGCACGACACCTACCTGCGGCTGCACCTGCTCTCGCACCGCCTCGTCCAGCCCCACGGGCAGAACCTCGACGGCATCTTCGGCTTCCTCGCCAACGTCGCCTGGACCTCGCTCGGCCCCGTGGCCGTCGACGACCTGGAGAAGGTGCGGCTCAACGCCCGCGCGGAGGGCCTGCACCTCCAGGTCACCTCGGTGGACAAGTTCCCCCGCATGACGGACTACGTCGCACCCAAGGGTGTACGGATCGCCGACGCCGACCGGGTCCGCCTGGGGGCGCACCTGGCCGCCGGTACGACCGTGATGCACGAGGGCTTCGTCAACTTCAACGCCGGCACGCTCGGCACCTCCATGGTCGAGGGCCGGATCTCCGCGGGTGTCGTCGTCGGCGACGGCTCCGACATCGGCGGCGGCGCGTCCACCATGGGCACCCTGTCCGGCGGCGGCAAGGAGCGCATCGTCATCGGACAGCGCTGCCTCATCGGCGCCGAGGCCGGCGTCGGGATCGCGCTCGGCGACGAGTGCGTCGTGGAGGCCGGGCTGTACGTCACGGCCGGCACCCGGGTCACGCTGCCGGACGGGCAGGTCGTCAAGGCCCGGGAGCTCTCCGGTGCCTCGAACATCCTCTTCCGCCGCAACTCGGTCTCCGGCGCCGTCGAGGCCCGCCCGAACAACGCGGTCTGGGGCGGCCTCAACGACGTACTGCACAGCCACAACTAGTCGGTAGCGGCGAGAAGTTCCTCGTACACCCTGCGCAGCCCGTCGGTCGCCTCGCGGCCGGCGGGCTGCAGCGGTTCGCGGACCGGGCCCGCGTCGAGCAGTGCCTTCGCCGTGACCGTGCCTGGCAGGCCGGCGCACATCATGGCCTCGACCAGGCCGATGGTGAGCCCGTTCAGGCGGGCCGCCTCCGCGGTGTCACCGGCGTCGAAGGCGTCCAGGACGGCCCGCATCCGGCGCGGCGCCACGTTCGCCACCGTACTGACGTAGCCGGCGCCGCCGACCGCGTACAGCGGAAGGTTCATCTCCTCGCAGCCCGAGTAGTAGGCCAGCCGGGTGCGCGCCATCACCTTCGTCGCCCCGAGCAGGTCGTACGCGCAGTCCTTGACCGCCACGATGCGCGGGTGCTCCGCCAGCCGCAGCAGGGTCCGCGGTTCGATCCTCGTCCCTGTGCGGCCCGGGATGTCGTACAGCATCAGGGGAATGCCCGTGGCCTCGGCGACCCGGACGAAGTGTGCTTCCACGGCGGCCTGCGGGGGGCGGCTGTAGTACGGGGTGACCACGAGCAGCCCGTCCGCGCCGGCCGCCTCCGCCTCCTGGGCCAGCCGGACGGTGTGCCGGGTGTCGGAGCTCCCGACCCCCGCGAGGAGCGGGACGCCGCCGCCGACCGCCTCGCGGACCGCCCGCAACAGGGCGGTCTTCTCCTCGTCGGTGGTGGTCGGGGACTCACCTGTGGTGCCGCTCAGTACGAGGCCGTCGCAGCCTTCCGCGATCAGGCCCCTTGCGTGCTCGCGGGCGGTGACCAGGTCCAGGTCACCGGCGGCGGTGAACGGAGTGATCATGGCGCAGAGGGCGCGGCCGAAGGGCCTGGCCGGGGTGGCTGTCATGCCGGAAGTCTCCGCGCGGCGGTCCGTACAGGTCCACTTAGTTCTGCTTGGGGTGATGGTGAAGCGACGCTGAACTCACCGTCTGGCATGATCGAACAGAGAGACGGCAGACCGTTCCAGGGGTGGGGTTCACGGGTATGCGGATACGGAAAACGATGTCGGCGGCCGTGATCATGGCCGGCGCGCTGGCACTCCCGGGCTGTTCCGGCTTCCTCGTCCCCGCGGGCGAGGGGGAGCCGACGCCGAGCACCGAAAGCGCGCGGGGCGGTGCGGGCGGAGTACGAGCCGAGCCGTTTCCCACGCCCTCCGTCACGGCTGACGTACCGGCCCAGGGCGCTCCGAGTCCCGCCGCGTCGACGGCGGACTGCCCCGCTTCCGGGGTCCGTGTCGACGTGGGTCCCGTACAGACCGCGATGTTCCACCGGGCCGTCACCCTCACGCTCGTGAACTGCGGTACGAAGCCCTACGGCGTGAACGGCTATCCGTCCGTCCGTGCGCTGGGTGAGGACGGCGAGCGGATTCCCGTCCCCGTGAACGCGGGCGGCTCGATGTTCGGCAACGACCAGGGAGCGAAGGGCGTCACGCTGAAGCCGGGCGGAACCGTCAGGTCGATCCTGGCCTGGGTCTCCACCAAGGAGGGTGGCGACCTCATCGAGGGGGACGCCCTGGAGATCGCTCCCGCCCCGGACACGGGAGCCCGGGTCTTCCCGCTGGAGGGCCACGACCTGCGCCTGATGGACGAGCTGAACACGACGGCGTGGCGCACCGAACTGCCGGAATGAGCCAGGGGGCGGCCGGAGTCAGAGGGAGAGTTTGAAGCCCTCGTGGCTGCGGGCGAAGCCCAGTGACTCGTAGAACCTGTGGGCGTCCGTCCGCTGCCTGCCGCTGGTCAGCTGCACGAGCGCGCAGCCCCGCAGCCGGGCTCGCTCCACGGCCTGCCGCATGAGGTCGCGCCCCAGACCGCCGCCCCGCAGGTCGGCCCTGATCCGGACCGCCTCGACCAGCGCACGCTCGGCTCCGTGCTTCCCGAGACCGGGGATGTACGTCATCTGCAGGCAACCCAGCACGCCGTCGCCGTCCGTCAGGACCAGCATCTCGTTCCGGGGATCGCTGTCGATGGCAGCGAAGGCCGTCTCGTAGGCCGCGTCGACGACGACCGATGCCGGGTCCACCACCCGGTCCTCGTCCGCGAGAAGTGCGAGAACGGCAGGGAGGTCGTGGCGCGTCGCCGGTCGGAGGTTCACAGGTGCGCAGTCTGGCACGAGCACCCGGCGGAGGATCCGCCGCCTTGACCTCAAGTGCGCTTGACGTACGAGGGTGGCCATCGGCTGCGCACCGCAGGAGTGCGCCCGGAGAGGACCACCGCCATGCCGTCCACAGCGTTCAACTCCCGCCCCGAGATCACGCGTTCCGACTCGGGCCTCGTCAAGGTCAGCACCTGGGACGCCGGTTCCCCCGAGCGGCAGCGGCAGACGGTCGAAGCCGTGCGCGCGGCCTGGAGCAGCCGTGACTGGCCGCATCCCGGACTGCTTTCCTACACCGTCCACACCGGGGAGGACGGCAGGACGCTCCTCCACTACTCGCAGTGGACCGGCGAGGAGGCCTACCAGGACTTCGTGCGCGGCGGCCGTGACGCGCGCAATGCCGAGATCGACGCAGCCGTTCCCGGCATCGAGCGGCTCGGGCTGCACACGTTCGAGCTGTACCGCTCGGGGACCGAAGGGGGAGACACCCGTGAACCGGGCTGCGTCGTGATCGTCGACGTCGAGTTCGACGGACCGGACCCGGACCGCCAACGGGGCTGGGTGGACGCGGTGTTCGAGGCGCTGGGCACCGATCCGGCGCCGGCACCCGGCGGCATCGCGGCGCACTTCCACCTCGGTACGGAGGGCGACCGTGTACTCAACTACGCCGAGTGGGAGACCGCGCAGGCCCACGTCGACGCCCTCGCCTCGGCCGGTGACGGCGTCGGATCCCCGACACCGCAGTGGAAGCGGGTCCAGAACTACCCGGGTGTGACCGGTGGCGGCGTGCGCCGCTACACCCCTGCGCTCAGCCTCGGGGCGGGCCTGTAGCAGAACCGGGCGGCACGGGACGAAATGCGTCTACGCTGGGCTGCGGCGCCTGGCCCGTACGCAAGGGCCCGCCCCGGGCGCGACGGGATCCCCCGTACGTACGGGGTGCCCGGCGCAACGGGTCCGGGCCCGCGCAACGGCTCCGCCCCGCACCTGTCCCGAGCATGCCCGAGGAGAACCCCCAGATGTCCGCAGAGCGCCCCTCCCTGCCGCCGGTGCGGCTGCACACCGAGGCCGAGCTGGCACGGGACGCGCTGGCCGCTCCGCTGCTCGCCCGCGCCGTCCGGCTGGCCCGCTGGGCCGGACCCGCGACCCGGGTCGGCGCCGGTGGCGAGCTCGTCGAAGCGCAGCTGCCCGCCGCGGCGGAGCACCTCGGTCTGACCGGTGACGAGGACGGGGCCGCGTCCGCCAGCGAGGCGTGGCGCCTCGCTGTCGACGCCGGGCTCGTGGACGTCGAGGACCCGCAGGACGAGGACGGCAAACCGGACGACGGAGCGGAGGGCACCGTCACCGCAGGCGGGAACCTGGCGCTGCTGACCGCCGGATCCCCCCAGGACGTCCTCGCGATCTGGCTCGACGGTCTGGAGGCCGTGCACGCGGACGCCATCGCGCCGGCGTTCGACGACTTCGCCGACCTCATCCGTGAGGACGGCAGCGTCGACTTCGAGGCCCTGGACTGGGATCCGGACGTCGAGGCCGAATTCCTCGACGGCGTGCTCGGCAACCTCTATCTGCTGAGCCTCTCCGAGGGCGGACCGGGCGAGGGCCCGGTGCCGCTCCCCGCCCTCGCCGCTTCCATGGTCGTGCCCGACGACATGGGCGAGCCCACCGACGACGTCCTGGAACAGGTGTCGGAGGCGATGATGCGGCTCGACGACCAGTTCCGGCTGCTCGAGCCCATCGGGATCGTCGAGTACCGGCCCGTGGACGAGGCGTTGCTGGCCGAGGAGGGCGAGGAGGCGGAGCCGCCCGAGGACGACGAGGACGTCACCCGGTACGGGCTGGTGAAGCTGACGCCGCTCGGCTTCTACGGCATCCGGGAGCGGATGCTGGAGGCCGGAGTGGACGCACCCGCGGTCGGTGACCTCGCGGACAAGGGCGCCGACGTGCTCCTCGACGGCATCGCGTACTACCCCGAGGACGCCTCCCGCGCCGAGGTCGAACTGTGGCTCGCGCGGCACGGAGCGGACGGAGCGGTGGCCGCCGCGGCCGAGCTGCTGGTCGCGGCACGCGGCGCCGACCAGGGCGGCCCGCTGCGCAGGCTCCACTGCCAGCAGGCACTCGCCCTCGTCGGCCCGGAGGCCGAGCCCGCGGTGCGTGCGGTGCTCGGCGACCCGGAGCTCGGCGGGCTGGCCCGGGTCTGGCTCGCCGAACGGGGCGCGGCGGACGTGCCCGCCCCGCCGGAGTCGATGATCTTCTGGCTCGCCGTCGACACGATCGCCGCGCAACTGGACGCCGACGGCGACATGGACGAGCTCCAGGAACTGGTCGAGGGGCTCTCCGGTCAGCACAGCGGCTTCTTCGACGAGGCGTGGCGGGTGGAACACCCGGCGACGGCCGATGTGCTCGAGGCGATCGGACGGCTGCACCGCGACAGGAAGACGGCGAAGGCCGCCCGCAAGGCCGCCTTCAAGGCCCGGTCGCGCAGCAAGAGCTGAACGGGAGCCTTTTCGGCCAGCACGGAGCGGCCCGGATACGGCCGGAGGCCGGGTTTGTCATCAAACGCCGGACGGGCTTGGTGTCAGGGACCGCTCGAAGTCGTGCGGCGTTCAACTGGTGTTGGTGCAGGGGAGGGAGTGTGATCGCGCCAACCACCCGGCCACGTCGCACCAGGAGTCCGTGATGTCGTTCACTCGCAGGGAATTCACCAGACAGTCCGCCCTCACCGGTGCCGGTATCGCTCTCACCGGCACCGTCGGCGCGCTGGCCACCGCACCGGGCGCCCTGGCCGCCGAGGACGCCCGGCACGGACACGGGAACGGCCACGACGACCACGACGACCACGGGCACGGACACAGCAAGGAACTGGGCTACGGCCCGCTGCTCCCCGACCCGAAGGGCATACTCGCGCTGCCCGCCGGATTCTCGTACCGCATCGTCACGCACAGCGGTGTCACCAAGCTGGAGACCGGCGAATCCACCCCCTCCAACCACGACGGCACCGCCGCCTTCGAGGGCCCGCGCGGTGTCACCCTCCTCGTCAACAACCACGAGCTGAGCGGCACCAGGGCCGGCTGGGAGCACCCCGTCCCGCTCATCGAGGGCTTTGTCTACGACCCGGTCGCGGCCGGTGGCTGCACCGTCGTGGAGACCCGCCGCGACGGACGCACCGCCGAGTGGGTCGGCATCGCCGGTACGTCGACCAACTGCGCGGGCGGCAGCACCTCCTGGGGCACCTGGCTCACCTGTGAGGAGACCGAGGACAAGGCCGGCAAGAACGGTCTCCTCAAGGACCACGGCTACGTCTTCGAGGTCGACCCCTACGACCGGCGCGCCAACCGCGACCCGCGCCCGATCAAGGCGTTCGGCCGGTACGCCCACGAGGCCGTCGTCATCGACCCCAAGCTCGGCCACGCCTATCTGACGGAGGACGCGTCGGGCCCCAACGGCCTGCTCTACCGCTGGGTCCCGCCGCACGGCTTCAAGCACGGCCGCGGCAAGCTGCGCACCCTCGCCGACGACGCGGGTGTCCTGCAGGCCACCAAGTGTTTCGACAAGAACGGCGCGTTCGTCGACGACCTGGCCCGGGCCACGAAGATCGGCACGGTCTACGGCGTGGACTGGGTCGACGTACCCGACCGTGACGCGAAGACCGTCCCCGTGCGCAAGCAGTTCGACGACACCCAGGTCACCCGCGCCCGCAAGCTCGAGGGCATGTGGTGGGGAGACGGCGGCGCCTACCTCGTCTCCTCGTTCGCCCGGAGCGAGAGCCCCGCCCAGCACGACGGCCAGGTCTGGTTCTACGACCCCAAGCGCCGCACGCTCACCCTGAAGGTCCTCCTCGGCGTCAACCCCGACCCGTCCAAGGACGGCGCCCTCGACGGCCCGGACAACATCACCGTGTCCCCGTACGGCGGCCTGGTCATCTCCGAGGACGGCGAAGGCATCCAGCACCTCTTCGGTGCCACGGACAGCGGCCGCACGTACCCGATCGCACGCAACGACCTGAACGCGGGTACCGAGGAGGACCCCTCGTACAGCGAATTCACCGGTGTCACCTTCTCGCCGGACGGAAAGACGCTGTTCGCCAATATCCAGACGCCCGGAATCATGCTCGCCATCACGGGCCCGTGGAAGCGCCAGCCGAACCGGCACTGATATCCGCCCGGTGCGCGGCACGTCGGGGAAATTCCCTCGCGTGCCGCGCAGTTGTTCTCCTAGAGTCAGGGCCATGCACCTCCCGGTGCGAAGGCAGCGGCTACTTCCTTTCCAGAAATCACGCCGCAGCCGCCCTGACCTCGGGAGGCACAAGCGCCGGGGTGTCCGGTGCACAGGCAACGGATACTTCCGGGATCTGAAGGTTGCGGGTTCGAATCCCGTCCGGCCACGGCCGGTAGCTCAATCGGACAGAGCATCAGACATGAGCCCGTCGCCGACTCCTGATCTCGGGCACCCCATTCGCTGTGCCTTCTCCCATGAATTCGGGGGGAATTCACATGGCACGCTTCAATACCCGTCTCACCAGGCCCCGCGTCACCTCGCCCGTGAAGTCCACCGGGCGCACCGCGCGCAACCACCAGGGAGCCGTCGGACAGGTCCGGGACAGCCGTTCCGAGCTCTTCCTCCTCGCGGTCGCGAACTTCGTGTCGCAGCAGACCTTCCACGAGGGCGGCGACGAGCGCGACAGCCGGTTCGCGGCGCTGGTGCGGGAGCTCGCCGTCGAGGACCCGCAGTGGACCGCGGGGCTGCTGCACTGGCTGCGCCGCGAGGGCGGGATGCGTACGGCGTCGATCGTCGGAGCCGCCGAGTACGTGAAGGCCCGGCTCGACGCGGGCGCCGTGGACGGCCCGTCCAACCGGCAGGTCGTGGACTCGGTGCTGCTGCGTGCGGACGAGCCCGGTGAGCTGCTCGGCTACTGGACCTCGCAGTACGGCCGTGCGGTGCCCAAGCCCGTCAAGCGCGGCATCGCCGACGCCGTACGCCGCCTCTACAGCGGCAAGGCGCTGCTGAAGTACGACACCGCGTCCAAGGGGTACCGCTTCGGCGACATCCTCAACCTGGTGCACGCCGCGCCCGACCCGGCCAAGGCCTGGCAGGGCGAGCTGTTCCGGTACGCGCTGGACCGCCGGCACCACCCCGAGGACGCCGTGCCGCCCGTCTCGAACCGCGTCCTGACCGCCCACCGGGCGCTGATGGACCTGCCGGTCACCGAGCGTCGCGGCGTCGTCACAGGACCCGGTGGAGCGGACCGGCTGGCCGCCGCCGGCATGACCTGGGAGGCACTCGCCGGCTGGCTGCAGGGTCCGATGGACGCCGCGGTCTGGGAGGCGGTGATCCCCTCCATGGGGGCGATGGCGCTCGTACGCAACCTGCGGAACTTCGACGAGGCCGGGGTCTCCGACGCGGTCGCGGCCGAGGTGGCGGCCAGGATCTCCGACCCGGCGGCGGTCGAGGCTTCCCGGCAGTTCCCCTTCCGCTACCTCGCGGCCTACCAGCACGCGCCCTCGCTGCGCTGGGCCTACCCGCTGGAGCAGGCGCTCGCGCACTCGCTGGCGAACATCCCGGCGCTGCCCGGCCGCACCCTGATCCTTGTCGACCGTTCCGGTTCCATGTGGGCGCCGCTGTCTGACCGCTCGCAGCTGAACCGGGCCGACGCCGCGGCCGTCTTCGGTACGGCGCTCGCGCTGCGCGCCGCGGATGCCGACCTGGTGGAGTTCGGCACGAGCAGCGCGCCGGTGCCCCACCGCAGGGGCGAGTCGGTCCTGAAGATCCTGGAGCGCTTCCACGACCTGGGCGGAACCAACACCGTGGAGGCTGTGCGCAGGCACTACAGGAAGCACGACCGGGTGCTGATCGTCACCGACGAGCAGGCCTCGTTCACGCACTACGGGAACGTCGCCGAGGGGATCCCGCCGACCGTTCCGGTCTACACCTGGAACCTCGCCGGGTACCGGATCGGGCACGGCCCGTCGGGGAGCGATAACCGCCACACCTTCGGGGGTCTTTCCGACGCGGCATTCCGGATGGTGCCCCTGCTGGAAGCGGGCAGGAGCGCCGACTGGCCCTGGAACGGCTGATTACGAATCCGGCACTACTGCGGCCCCGGGAGTGGTCGGGCATGGCGTCGGGCGCTCCCAAGGCGCATACTCAACGTAATGAAACAGTCAGCCGGATCCCGGCGTCACCTGCCTTCCAGTCCCTTCAACCGCCCGGCCCAGGCGGCCCCACCGGTCGAATGCTTCGATGTGGGCGACAGGGTGTCGCACGACCAGTTCGGACTCGGCCGAGTCCTTGCTGTCGAGGGCGACAACGACGCAGTGCTCATCGACTTCTCGGGGCGACAGGGGAGGATCCTGAGCCCGTACTCCAAGCTGACCAAGCTCTGAGAGGGAGGACGAGCACCTACAGCGTCCGACCGGAGACTCTCCGGATCCGGGGCACCTGAGGAGAAATCCGTCGGGTGCCCCGGAAGCCGTTCCAGGGGTACGCGGGCGGCTGCGGTCTAGAGCGCCTTCGCGGCGGGCTTCACCATGCCGCGAACGGTCCGCGACTTCACGAACTCGCCCATGCCGGTCATCTCCCACTCGCCGGTGAACTGCTTGATCAGCTTGGCCATCATGACGCCGGTCTGCGGCTCCGCGCCCGTCAGGTCGAAGCGGACCAGCTCCTCACCGGTCGCCGCGTCGATCAGCCGGCAGTAGGCCTTGGCGACCTCGGTGAACTTCTGGCCGGTGAACGAGTTGACCGTGAAGACCAGACCGGTCGCGTCGGCGGGGATCCGGCCGAGGTCCACGACGATCACCTCGTCGTCACCCGCGCCCTCACCCGTGAGGTTGTCGCCGGAGTGCTTGATCGCGCCGCCGAGGATGGAGAGCTTGCCGAAGTAGCAGCTGTCCAGGTGGTTGCGGTTGGGACCGAAGGCGATCACCGAGGCGTCGAGGTCGATGTCCTTGCCGCGGAACGCGGGCTCCCAGCCGAGGCCCATCTTGACCTGGGACAGCAGCGGCCTGCCGCCCTTGACCAGGGACACCGTCTGGTTCTTCTGGAGGCTGATCCGGCCCTTGTCGAGGTTGATCTTGCCGGAGGCGGCGGGAGCGGGCGGGGCGATCCGCGGGTCCACGGGGGGAGCGGGCGGAGCAGGCTGAACGTTCAGCGGTTTCGCCGGTGTGGTCGGTGCGGCCACGGGCGCGGCCGGGACGGGAGGTGCGACGGGTGCGACGGGTGCGGCGGGCGCCGGCGCTGCCGGCTCCTCGACCGACACGCCGAAGTCCGTGGCGATGCCGGCCAGGCCGTTCGCATAGCCCTGGCCGACGGCGCGGGCCTTCCAGGCGCCGTTGCGCAGGTAGATCTCGATGACCACCAGCGCCGTCTCCGCGCCCAGCTGGGGCGGGGTGAAGGTGGCGAGCGGGCTGCCGTCGTCCGCGTTGCGCACGGTTGCGGTGGGCTCGACCCCCTGGAAGGTCTGGCCCGCGGCGTCGGGGCTCGCGGTGACGACGATCTTCTCGATGCCCGGAGGGACCGCGGAGGTGTCCACCACGATCGCGTCGGGCGCGGAGCCGCCGCCCGAGCGGTACGTCACGCCCGGGCCGGAGGGCTGGTTGTAGAAGATGAAGTCGTCGTCGGAGCGCACCTTGCCGTCGGCGGTGAGCAGCAGGCCCGAGACGTCGAGCCGCACCGGGGCGGCGACGTCCACCGCCACGCGGGCGGCGGAGAGAGGGATGTTCGAGCCGGGGGTCATTGCGGTCATGCACGGGCTAACGAATGACCCGGCTTTGCCGTTCCCTTACCTTCGGGGACTTGATCCGTACGGCTCAGCGCCCGCCCACGGACCGGTTCCGGGGGTGGTTGCGGGCCGCGCGTTCGTTGCCGTGCTTGTACGCGCCCGTCCAGCGCGCCATGACCAGCTGGGCGTCGCCGGACGTCACCTCGGCGAGGAACTTCTCCGCACGGCCGCCGCGCAGGGTGCCCGCGGGGCGGCCGTGATGGGTGATCGTGACGCTCGCGTCGGCGTGCTGCTCGTACAGGAATCCGGAAGGTCTCGGCATGCGCCCCATGGTGCCCGCGCCCCGAGCACGCCGTCGCGCGATTTTCCGGGGCCCGGCCGGCGGAGTCGGCCCTAGTACGGCCACATCGGCGGGTCCGTGACGAAGTGGCCGCCGATGTGGGCGTGGTCCGGGTTCTGCGGGTCCAGCTCCCCGTGTTCGGCGACGAGCTTGTCCGCGTACTGCTCGGAGTCGTCCTGCGGCTCGTACCCGAGGGACTTGGCCGTCGTCAGGTCCCACCACAGGCGGGTGTTGTCGGAGGAGCCGTAGATCACCGTGTGGCGCACGTCCTCGGCGGTGAGCGCGGCGTGGAAGAGGCGCGCGCCGTCGCCGGGGCTCATCCAGACCGACAGCATCCGGACCGATGTCGGCTCCATGAAGCAGGAGCCGATGCGCACCGAGACGGTCTCCACGCCGTACTTGTCCCAGTACAGCTGCGCGAGATCCTCGCCGAAGGACTTCGACAGACCGTAGAAGGTGTCGGGGCGGCGTGCGGTGCCGATCGGGATCAGCGGGTCGCCGGGCAGGGGGCGCGGGGTGTAGCCGATGGCGTGGTTGGAGGAGGCGAACACGATGCGCGCGACGCCCTCCTCGCGTGCGGCCTCGTAGAGGTTGTAGGTGCCCTCGATGTTGGAGCGCAGGATCTTGTCGAAGGACGCTTCCAGGGAGATGCCCGCGAGATGGATGATCGCGTCGACGCCCCGTACGGCTTCCCGCAGGGCCTCCTTGTCGCCGAGGTCGGCGGTGATCGCGTCCGGTTCGCCCTCGATGGGGATGACGTCGAAGAGGCGCAGCTCGTAGCCGTATGCGGGCAGCAGTCCCCGCATGAGGGTGCCGAGGCCGCCGGCGGCGCCGGTGAGCAGGACGGTGCGGGGAGCGGGCATACGGAAATCTCCTCGGTGCGGGCACAGGGCGGGGGCGCGGCGTACGCGGACGTGCCGTGCGTTGCGGTGGTGCGTACGGACAGCAAGGTACGCGCGGCACGCAGGCATGACACATCAGCGCGATGCGTCAAATCCATGGACGACATTCACATGCATGGACAAGCTAAGAAGTCCTGGCGGATCGCGTCAAGTGTGACCCGGAGTGAGCTGCTCCGCCTCCAGGTTGGGTGTTCTCGTCTTGACCTGCGCCGCGCGGCTGCTTTAGCGTGGCGGCGTTCAGAAATATGGACACCGATCAGAATTGTGCACGCCTGAATCTGCTCAGGGAGCGCCCGTGACCTCAGCCCCCCTTGCCGCCCGACTCACCGATGTCGCCGGGCCGCTCTTCTTCCCCGTCACCGCCTACGGGCCGGACGGCACCGTGGACCTCGACGCCTTCCGTACGCATGTGCGCGCCGGCATCGACGCCGGTGCCGCAGCGGTCTTCGCCTGCTGCGGCACCGGCGAGTTCCACGCGCTGACGCCGGAGGAGTTCCGGATCGTCGTCGCCGCGGCCGTCGAGGAGACCGCCGGACAGGTACCCGTCGTCGCGGGCGCCGGTTACGGCACGGCGCTCGCGATCCAGTACGCGAAGCTCGCCGAGGACGCGGGAGCCGACGGACTCCTCGCCATGCCCCCGTACCTCGTCGTCGCCGGCCAGGAGGGCCTGCTGGGCCACTACACCGCGCTCGCCGCGGCCACCGGCCTGGAGACGATCGTCTACCAGCGCGACAACGCGGTCTTCACCCCGGAGACCGTCCTCGCCCTCGCGCAGACCCCCGGGATCATCGGCCTCAAGGACGGCCTCGGCGACCTCGACCTGATGCAGCGCATCGTCAGCGCCGTACGCACCGGTCTGCCCGGCCAGGACTTCCTGTACTTCAACGGCCTGCCCACCGCCGAGCTCACCGGGCTCGCCTACCGCGGCATCGGCGTCACCCTCTACTCCTCCGCGGTGTTCGCCTTCGCACCCGACATCGCCCTCGCCTTCTACCGGGCGATGGAGTCCGGCGACGACGACCTGGTGAACGCGCTGCTCGACCACTTCTACCGCCCGCTCGTCGAACTGCGCGCCAAGGGGCGCGGCTACGCGGTGTCCCTGGTGAAGGCGGGCGTCCGGCTCGAGGGCCTGGAGGTCGGCGAGGTGCGCACCCCGCTCACCGAGCCGCCCGCCGAGCACGTCGAGGAACTGACCGTGATCATCGCGAACGGCCGCGCCCTGCTGGAGAAGCACGGGGTCGGGCAGGAGGAGCGCGGGTGAAGACCTCCGCCTTCCTCTACCCCTGGGACGTCGTCGGGGACCCGGACGCGGCCACGCGCGTCCGGGACCTCGGTGTCCAGCAGGTGACGCTCGCTTCCGCGTACCACTCGACCCGGGCCCTGACCCCGCGTCACCCGGACCGCCGGATCGTCACGGCCGAGCACGCCGCCGTGCTCTACCCGCCGGACCCGGCGCGCTGGGCGGGGCGCGGACTGAGGCCCTACGGGCAGACCTGGGTGGCGGGCGAGGACCCGTACGCCGAGGCGGCCGAGGCCCTGGCCGACGCCGGTCTCCAGGTGCACTCCTGGGTCGTCCTCGCGCACAACTCCCGCCTGGGCGCCGAACATCCGGAGACCTCCGTGGTCAACGCCTACGGAGACCGCTACCCCTGGGCACCGTGCATCGCGCAGCCTGCCGTCCACGCCTACCTGGTGGACCTGGCGGCGGAGGCGGCCGTACGCCCCGGGGCGCACGGCACCGAGCTGGAGTCCTGCGGCTGGTACGGCTTCGCCCATCTGCACGCCCACGACAAGATCGCGGGTGTGGGCCTCGGGGACGCGGCGCAGTACCTGATGTCGCTCTGCTTCTGCGCCGCGTGCCGGGCCGGGTACGGCGGGCACGGGCTGGACGCCGACGAGCTGGGTGCGGCGGTACGGCGGGCCCTGGAGCCGGTCTGGGCCGGATCCGGCTCCGGGGAGACCGGCTGGTCCGGCGTCGAGAAGCTGCTGGGGGCCGGCCTCGCCGATGCCACCCTGCGGTGGCGCGGCCAGGTGGCCCGGACGCTCCAGGAGTCGGCCGTCGCCGCGGTGCGGCAGGCCGCGGAGGGCCGGGACTTCCAGGTCCTGCTGCACGCCGACCCCGCCCCCTACCGCACGGGTGCCAACGTCGGGGTCGACGCCGCCCACATCCTGTCCGCCGCGGACGGCGTGGTGCTGCCCTGCACCGGCGACGACGCCGCGCGCGAAGCGGTGCTCGGCCCGTTCGCCGGGCTGTCCGGAGTGCGGGCCGCCAACTTCGGTGTGGTCACCGGCATGGGCGGCAGCCCCGGAACGCTGGAGCGGGACGCGGCGCACGCGCTCTCGCTCGGCGCCACCGAACTGCGCCTGTACCACGCAGGACTGGCCTCCGGGCCGGATCTCGAGACCGTCGCCGACGCACTCTCACGCGTCGGTCGATGAGGGAAGCGGGCCGGTGGGGGCGCCCGTCAGCCTCCCCCTCCGGCCCGTGCCCAGCCATGCCGCGGTGGCCAGTCCGGCCACCGCGGTCAGCGGCAGCAGTACGGTGACGTCCACCACCGCGACCAGCCCCGCCCCGAGCGCCAGGGCCACCGCGTTCGGCACCGTCATCAGTGAGTTGGCCGCCGCGGCCGTGCGGCCGAGCACCGCGTCCGGGGTCTCCCGCTGCACGGCCGTCATCGCGGCGATCAGCACACACGGCAGACCGAGACCGATGCCCGCACTCGCCGCCAGGGCCACCGGCCCGCAGGGCAGTGCCCGCGCCCCCACGGCCACCGCGAACACAGCGATCCCCGACGCCGCGAAGACACGCTCCGGCATGCGCCGGAGCAGCGGCCCGGCCAGTAGCCCTGCCGCCACCGAACCGGCGCCCTGGACCGCGTACAGCACCCCTGTGTAGGCGGGGGAGCGGCCGAGCACGTCGTCGACGACTGCGTACACCGCGGCGCCGTTGAGTCCGGCCAGCAGCATCGTCAGCGCCCCGGCGTACACCAGCGGCCGCAACGACTGCGAGCCGCGCAGCAGCCGTACGCCCGCCGCCGTGCCACCCCGCCGTGACACCCGCCCCGCCCTGTCGGGCTCCCGCACCCGCACCTGCGCGAACACCAGCGCGGCCAGGGCGAACGTCACCGCGTCCAGGAGTGCCACAGGGCCGCCGCCGTAGCGAGCGAACAGCCCCGCGCCCGCCAGCGGTGCGAACAGCTTCATGCCCTCGTTCGCCATGGTCCGCAGCCCGTTGAAGTCACCCAGCAGCCGCGCGTCGACCGCCCGGGCGACCAGTGCCGCCTCGGCCGCGTCCAGCAGGACGCCACTCACCCCGTAGACGAACAGAACGGCGAAGAGCACCCAGATCCGGCCGGCCGAATCGACCACGAGCAGCGAGGTCATGAGCCCCGCCATGGCCAGGTTCACATAGATCAACAGCTGTCTGCGGGGCAGGAGATCGGCGAGCGCGCCGAGGGCGGGGCCGGCGAGCACCGGGGCCCACATCGCGAACACCGTCAGGGCCGCCAGGCTGTCCGAACCGGTGAGCGACTTGACCCAGATCCCGGCGGTGAGCCACATCGCGGACGTACCGAATCCGGAGACGAGCACCCCCGCCAGAACGAGCAGGGCCGTCCGATCGCATACCACTCTGCCCACGGCACCGCCCGCCCTCGCACCACCGTGACCTGCGCACTCGCTCCCCGGCCACGCCAACGGGGCCATGCTGGCGAGTAAGGACGCCTCCGGACATCGGGCAGAAGCCCTAGAGATGCGCCGAAACATCTTCTGTCAGAAGCGTTGACGAAACATTCACGACCGCTCTAACTTCATCGCGTCGTACTTCGTACGTCATATATGAGACGCGATACGCGAGATGCGAGAGCCCTTCACCCATGACCTTTGCGCCCACCCCGATCCCCTCCCGGACCCAGTACGTGCTGGAGGCGATCAAGCACGCCATCCTGACCGCGCAGCTGAGACCGGGGCAGGCGCTCGTCGAGACGGAGCTCGCCGCGCAGTTCGGGGTGTCGAAGACTCCTGTACGTGAGGCGCTGAAGACGCTCGCCGGTACGGGACTCGTCGTCATGAGCCAGTACAAGGGCGCCACCGTGCGACTCGTCGACGCGACCATGGCGCGGGAGGTGTACGACGTGCGCCTGCTCCTGGAGCCCGAGGCGCTGCGCCGCTCCATCACCCGCAAGGCCTCGCTCGACGCCGCACAGGAGGCACTGGAGCGCTCCGACTCGGCGGTCGACAAGGCCGACAGGTCCCTCGCGAACCGGGACTTCCACCGCGCGCTCTACCTGCCCTGCGGCAACCCGCTGCTCTCCCGGATGCTCGACGAGATCCGCGACCAGGCCGCCCTCGTGTCGACCGTGGCCTGGTCGGCCATCCCCTCGTGGGAGCGGGAGGCGGCCGAACACCGGGAGATCCTGCGGCTCGCCCTCGCGGACGACGCGGCGGCGGCGGCCGGGGCTCTGCACGACCACATCGCGTCGTTCGTGCGCCGCGCCTTCCCCGACGACGAAGACGGGGGTGACGCGGCGTGAACAACCAGCTGGAGCTCAACCACCAGCACCTCGACGAAAGGCCAGTCCGCATGGACCTCACCCCGCTGAAGGCGGCCCTCGCAGACGTTGTGGCGATCCCGGTGACCCCGTTCGCCGAGGACGGGAGCATCGACACGACGGCGCACCGCGCCCTGCTGCGACGGCTCCTCGACGGCGGCGTCCGCATCGTCACCCCGAACGGCAACACCGGGGAGTTCTACGCGCTGACCCCCGACGAGCGGCGCACCGTCACCGAGCTGACCATCGACGAGGCGGGCGGCCGTGCCACCGTCCTCGTGGGCGTCGGACATGACGTACCGACCGCCGTGGCCGCCGCCGAGCACGCCAGGGACTCCGGCGCCGAGATGGTGATGGTGCACCAGCCCGTGCACCCCTACATCTCGCAGGAGGGCTGGATCGACTACCACCGGGCCATCGCCGAGGCCGTTCCGGAGCTCGGTGTCGTCCCGTACATCCGCAATCCACTCCTCGCCGGCGACCGCCTCGCCGAACTCGCGGACAGCTGCCCCAACGTCATCGGCGTGAAGTACGCCGTCCCGGACGCCGCCCGCTTCGGGGCCTTCGCCCGGGACGCCGGCCTGGAACGCTTCGTCTGGGTCGCGGGACTCGCCGAGCTGTACGCACCCTCCTACTTCGCCACCGGCGCCACCGGATTCACCTCCGGCCTCGTCAACGTCGCCCCCGGTGTCTCGCTGGCCATGCTGGGGGCACTGCGGGCGGGCGACTACGCGGCGGCGATGAAGGTCTGGGAACAGATCCGCCGCTTCGAGGACCTGCGCGCCGACCGGCAGTCCGCCAACAACGTGACCGTCGTCAAGGAGGCCCTGGCCGCACTCGGGCTCTGCCGCCGCGACGTCCGCGCACCGAGCAGGGTCCTGCCCGAGGCGCAGCGCGCCGAGGTCGCCGACCTGGTCGCAGGGTGGTCCATATGACAGGTACCGAGGGCACGCGCATCACTCCCGAGGAACTGCGCAGCCACCAGTGGTACGGAACGGACGGGCTCCGCTCGTTCAGCCACCGCGCCCGCACCCGCCAGCTCGGCTACCTCCCCGAGGAGCACCTGGGCAAGCCGGTCATCGCGATCCTCAACACCTGGTCCGACATCAACCCCTGCCACGTCCACCTGCGCGACCGCGCGCAGGCGGTCAAGCGGGGCGTCTGGCAGGCGGGCGGCTTCCCGCTCGAGTTCCCGGTCTCCACACTCTCGGAGACCTTCCAGAAGCCGACCCCGATGCTCTACCGCAACATGCTGGCGATGGAGACGGAGGAGCTGCTGCGCTCCTACCCCGTCGACGGCGCCGTGCTGCTGGGCGGCTGCGACAAGTCGACGCCCGCGCTCCTCATGGGCGCGGCCTCCGTCGACCTGCCGACCGTGTTCGTGCCGGCCGGGCCGATGCTGCCGGGCCACTGGCGCAACGAAGTGCTCGGCTCCGGTACGGACATGTGGAAGTACTGGGACGACAAGCGGGCCGGGCTCATCGGTGACTGCGAAATGGCCGAGCTGGAGAACGGGCTCGCCCGTTCGCCCGGCCACTGCATGACGATGGGCACCGCGTCGACCCTGACGGCCGCCGCCGAGGCGCTGGGCGTCACGGTTCCGGGCGCCTCGTCCATCCCGGCCGTCGACTCCGGTCACGACCGGATGGCGGCGCAGTCCGGGCTCCGGATCGTCGAACTGGTGTGGCAGCAGCTCACGTTGTCGAAGATCCTCACCGCCGACGCCTACGAGGACGCCGTCGCCACCGTTCTCGCGCTCGGCGGCTCCACCAACGCCGTCATCCACCTCACCGCGATGGCCGGCCGGTCCGGGGTGAAGCTCACCCTGGACGACTTCGACCGCATCGCCCGCACCGTCCCGGTCCTCGCCAACCTCCGCCCCGGCGGCAAGTACCTGATGGAGGACTTCCACTTCGCCGGCGGACTGCCCGGATTCCTGGCCCGGCTCACCGACGTACTGCATCTGGACCGTCCCACCGTCTCGCACACCACGCTGCGCGAACAGCTCGACGGGGCGCTGGTGCACAACACCGACGTCATCCGCGAGCGGGACAACCCCCTGGCCGAGGAGGGCGGCGTGGCGGTGCTGCGCGGCAACCTCTGCCCCGACGGCGCGGTCATCAAGCACATCGCCGCCGAGCCCCACCTGCTGCGCCACACCGGTCCCGCGGTCGTCTTCGACGACTACAAGGAGATGCAGCGCACCATCAACGACCCGGCCCTGGCCCTCACCCCGGACCATGTGCTGGTGCTGCGCAACGCCGGGCCCAAGGGCGGCCCCGGCATGCCCGAGTACGGCATGCTGCCGATCCCGGACTACCTGCTGAAGCAGGGCGTGCGGGACATGGTCCGGATCTCCGACGCCCGGATGAGCGGCACCAGTTACGGGGCGTGCGTGCTGCACATCGCGCCCGAGTCGTTCGTCGGCGGGCCCCTCGCCCTGGTGCGCACCGGTGACCTGATCACCCTGGACGTCGAGGCGCGCCTGCTCCACCTCGATGTTCCCGACGAGGAGCTGGAGCTGCGCAGGGCCCGGTGGACACCGCCGCCCGCACGGTACGGGCGCGGCTACGGGGCGCTCTACCAGGACCAGATCACCCAGGCCGACACCGGATGCGACTTCGCGTTCCTGGCGCGGCAGGGAGAAGTGCCCGACCCGTACGCGGGCTGAAACCGGGCTAAGAGAATTCCGCGCACCGATCCGTTCGGCACACCGAACGACATGCGGTAAGCGCTTGCACGACACACGCACCACCGCACGGCACGAGCACCACCGCACGGCACATCCAGCACTTCCCAGAGATCGGAGACGTGTCATGGCCCAATCCGCAGCCGTGGCCACACCGCCGCCCAAGGTGCCCCGGCGCCGCTCGGCGAGCCCCCGCCGCCTGCCGTATCTGCTGATAGCGCCCGCGGGCCTGCTGATGCTGGGCTTCATCGCCTATCCGGTGATCAGCGTCTTCTACTACAGCCTGCAGAACTACAACGTCACCAAGCCGTGGCGGAACGGCTTCGCCGGTTTCGACAACTTCACCCGCATCTTCACCGAGGACGAGCAGTTCTGGCCGACGCTCGGCTTCAGCGCCCAATGGGTCTTCACCCAGGTCACGTTGCAGCTCGCACTCGGTCTCGCACTCGCCCTGATCGTCAACCAGAGCTTCATCGGCCGCGGCATCTCGCGCGCCATGGTCTTCTCGCCCTGGGCCGTCTCCGGGGTGCTGACCAGCACCATCTGGATCCTGCTCTACAACTCCTCGACCGGCTTCAGCCGCTATCTCGCGGACGCCGGGATCGGCGAGTACGGCACCTCGGTGCTCTCCGACACCGGGACCGTCTTCTGGGCGGCGACCGTCTCCGAACTCTGGCGCGGTGTCCCCTTCTTCGCCATCCTCATCCTCGCCGACCTGCAGTCCGTCTCGAAGGAGCTGTACGAGGCGGCATCGGTCGACGGCGCGGGCAGGCTGCGGCAGTTCTTCCACATCACCCTCCCGCACCTGCGGGACGCGATCATCCTCGCCACGCTGCTGCGCGGTGTCTGGGAGTTCAACAACGTCGACCTCCTCTACACCCTCACCGGCGGCGGACCGGCCGGCGAAACCACCACCCTGCCGCTCTATGTCGCCAATACCGGTATCGAGGGCCACGACTTCGGCTACGCCTCGGCGCTCACCACCGTCGCCTTCGTGATCCTCCTCTTCTGCTCGATCGTCTATCTGCGCCTGAGCAAGTTCGGAGGCGACCACAAGTGACTGCCGCACTCGCAGAGAAGAACAGCGCCCCGGGACGGTCTGTGCGACACAGCGCCCCGCCGCCCTCCTCGACCCGCCGCCCCAAGCGCGAGCGTGCCTTCGACGACGTACCGCGCTGGCAGATCTACGTGCCGCTCGGCATCTACCTGCTCTTCACGCTCATCCCCTTCTACTGGATGTTCCTGTTCGCCGTACGGCCCGCCGGCTCCACCTCGCTGGTGCCCTGGCCGATGACGGGGGAGCACTTCTCCAAGGTCTGGAACGAGCGGAGCTTCGCGCTCTTCTTCCAGAACAGCATGATCGTCGGCATCTGCACGCTGTTCGCCACGACCCTGGTCGCGCTGGCCGGCGGCTATGCCCTGGCCCGGTTCAACTTCAAGATCAAGAGCGCGTTCATGCTGGCGCTGCTCTGCTCGCAGTTCATCCCGGGCGCGCTGATGCTCGTACCGCTCTTCGAGATCTTCAAGAACCTCCAGATGATCAACTCCCTCGGGAGCGTCGTCATCGCGGAGACCGTCTTCCAGCTGCCCCTGTCGATCATCCTGATCAGCGGCTTCATCAAGAACGTGCCGGTCTCCCTGGAAGAGGCCGCCTGGGTGGACGGCTGCTCGCGCTTCAGGGCCTTCTGCGCGGTCGTCCTGCCGCTGCTGCGCCCCGGACTGATAGCCGTCGGCTCCTTCGCCTTCGTCCACAGCTGGAACCACTTCCTGTTCGCCCTGATGTTCCTCAGCGAGCAGGACAAGCAGACGATCCCGGTCGGCCTGAACACCCTGATCGGCGCCGACAGCGTCGACCTGGGGGCGCTGGCCGCGGGCGGTGTCATCGCCGCCGTGCCCGTGGTGATCGTCTTCGCCTTCATCCAGAAGTGGCTGATCACCGGCTTCAGCGCCGGCGCAGTGAAGGGCTGACGGACATGACCCCACGCCTCCGCCCCCGCGCCGCGCGCCGCGCCGCCGCCGCGCTCGCCCTGCTCCTCGGCAGCCTGGCCCTCCAGCCGGGCGCCGAGGCCGCGACCCCGGCACCGGCGGCGCAGCCGCCCGCCGCGGACCGCGACCTCGGCCGCGAGGTCCTCGCCGCCGACGACGGCTGGGCCGCCGAAGGCACCGGGACCACCGGTGGCTCGGCCGCCGACGACGCCCACGTCTTCACCGTGCGCACCAGGGCCCAGCTCGTCGCCGCGCTCGACGGCGGCAGCTCCGTCCCCAAGATCATCCGTGTCGCCGGGACCATCGACGCGAACACCGACGACCGGGGACGGCGGCTGGACTGCGCCGACTACGCCACCGACGGCTACGCCCTCGACGCGTACCTCGCCGCCTACGACCCCCGTACCTGGGGCGGCGCCAAGCCCGCGGGACCCCAGGAGGACGCCCGCAAGGCGTCCGCCGCCCGCCAGGCGGAGCGCGTGGAGCTGCTCGTCGGCTCCCACACCACGCTCGTCGGCGTGGGCCGCAGCGGCGTGCTCAAGGGCGCGAGCCTCCAGGTCAAGGACGCCGACAACGTCATCGTCCGCAACCTCGAACTCCGCGACGCCTACGACTGCTTCCCGGCCTGGCAGCCCAACACCGGCGGACTCGGCGACTGGAAGACCGCGTACGACACCCTGTGGCTGCGCGGCGCCACCCACGTCTGGGTCGACCACGTCACCGCGAGTGACAAGGGCCACCCGGACGACCGCGAACCCACCTACTTCGGACGCAACTTCCTGCGCCACGACGGGCTCCTCGACATCACCAACGGCGCCGACCTCGTCACCGTCTCCTGGAGCCGGTTCGCCGACCACGACAAGGCGATCCTCATCGGCAACGGCGACGGCGTCACCACCGACCGCGGCAAACTCCGCGTCACCCTGCACCACAACGAGTTCCACTCCGTCGTCCAGCGCGCGCCCCGCGTCCGCTTCGGCCAGGTCCACCTCTACAACAACCGCTACGTCATCCCCGGGGAGGGCGACTACCGCTACTCCCTCGGAGTCTCGACCGAGTCCCGGATCGTCGCCGAGAACAACTCCTTCGAGAGCCCCGGCCACGTGGAGGTCGCCGACCTGCTGAAGAGCTGGAACGGCAGCGCCCTCACCCAGCGCGGCACGGTGTTCAACGGCTTCCCCGTCGACCTGGTCTCCATCTACAACGCCTACAACTCCGGCAGCGAGACCGACCTCGCCACCGACACCGGCTGGACACCCACCCTGCACGGCCGGGTCGACAGCGCCGAACGCGCCGCCGCCGACGTCGCCCGCGAGGCCGGAGCGGGGAGGGCCCGATGACCACGACACCGCTGACCGTCGTCCTCGCGGGCGCCCGGGGCCACGGCCGCTGGCACCTCGCCAACCTCCGCCGCCTGCAGCACCAGGGTCTCGTCAGACTGGCCGGGATCTGCGAACTGAACCCGCTGACCGACGGCGAACTCGACGCGTTCGCCGGAGAGATGCCCGAGCAGTCCGCCGACTTCGGTGCGCTCCTGGACTCCACCGGGGCCCGCGCCGCCATCATCTGCACCCCCATCCCGACCCACACCGCGCTGGCCCTGACGGCGGCGGCCCGCGGTGTGCACCTCCTCCTGGAGAAGCCGCCCGCCGCGACCTGGGCCGACTACGCCCGCATGGCCGACGGTGTACGGGAAGCCGGCATCGCCTGCCAGGTCGGCTTCCAGTCCTTCGGCTCGCACGCCGTGCCCGCCATCAAGGAACTCGTACGCTCCGGAGCCATCGGGAACGTACGCGGCATCGGCGCCGCCGGCGCCTGGGTCCGCGACGACGCCTACTTCCGGCGGGCGCCCTGGGCCGGCCGCCGCACCCTGGGCGGCACGGACGTGGTCGACGGTGTGCTGACCAACCCGTTGGCACACGCCCTCGCCACGGCGCTCGAACTCGCCGACCGGGGCACCGCCGAGGACGTGGCGTCCATCGAGACCGAGCTGTTCCGGGCCCATGACATCGAGGCGGACGACACCAGCTGCGTCCGCGTCACCACCACGGACGGGCTGCCGGTCACCGCCGCGGTCACCCTCTGTGCCGAACAGGCCGGGGAGCCCTATGTGATCGTCCACGGCGACCGGGGGCGCATCACCTTCTGGTACAAGCAGGACCGGGTCCTCGTCCAGCGCGCGGGACACGGTCCCGAGGAAGCCGTGCACGGGCGGACCGACCTCCTGGAGAACCTCGTCGACCACCTGGAGCGGGGCACCGACCTGCTCGTACCGCCCCACCGCACCGGCGCGTTCATGCGGGTCGTCGAGGCCGTGCGCACCGCCCCCGAACCCACCGCGCTGCCCGCCGGCGCCTGGGTCACCCGGCCCGCCGAGACCGGTGGCGGGGTGCGGCGCATCGTGCGCGGCATCGACGCCGTGGTCGCCGCGGGGGCCGACACCCTCACCCTCTTCTCCGAACTAGGCGCCCCCTGGGCGCAACCCAGCGAGGTGAGCACACCGTGACCACCGCACTCCTCAGCTGCGCCGGACGCCCCGTAGGCCGCTACAGCTACCGGCCCGGGACGGACAGCCGCCCCTACCTCCACCCCGTCACCACCCTGGCGGGCACCCCCGTCACCGAGGAACGCCCGGCCGACCACATCCACCACCTGGGCGCCTCCGTCGCCGTCCCCGACGTGGCCGGGCACAACTTCTGGGGCGGGCGCACCTACGTCCGCGACCAGGGCCCCACCGAGCTCGACAACCACGGGGTCCAGCGCCACCTCGGCTGGAAGCTCCGCGACCCGGACGGCTTCGTGGAGGAGCTCAGCTGGGAGGCCGACGGCACCGAGCTGCTGCGCGAGCACCGCACCGTCGCCGTCAGCGAACTCACCGACACCGCCTGGGCGCTGGACTTCTCCTTCTCGCTGACCAACCGGGGCAGCACGGACCTCTCCATCGGCAGCCCCGCCACCAACGGCCGGCCCGGCGCCGGATACGGCGGCTTCTTCTGGCGCGCCCCCAAGGAACCCACCGCGCCCGGTGTGTTCAGCGGCACCCTCGACGGTGAGGAGGCGGTGCACGGCAGGGCCGCCGACTGGCTGGCGCTGACCGGTGACGGCTGGACCCTCGTCTTCGCCGGGGCGACCGACGAGACGCGGCGCGACCCGTGGTTTGTACGGACCACCGAGTACCCGGGCGTCGGATCCTCCCTCGCCGCGGACCGGCGGCTCCCCGTCGCAGCCGGTGCCACCGTCGTACGCCGGGTCGTCACCGTCATCGCCGACGGCACGCTCGACCGGGAGACCGCCGCCGGCTACGTCCGCAAGGTGGCGACCGCATGAGCCGACCCTGGACCGCGGACCTCGGCAACGGCACGTACCGCAACCCCGTCCTGAACTCCGACTGGTCCGACCCGGACGTCGTACGGGTCGGCGACGACTACTACCTCACCGCGTCCAGCTTCGGCCGGGTCCCCGGACTGCCCCTGCTGCACTCGCGCGACCTCGTCAACTGGTCCCTCATCGGCCACGCGCTCGAACGCCTCGAACCGGCCGCCGACTTCGCGGTTCCCCGCCACGACTGCGGGGTGTGGGCCCCCTCGCTGCGGCACCACGCCGGACGCTTCTGGATCTTCTGGGGCGACCCCGACCACGGGATCCAGCAGATCAACGCCGAGGACATCCGCGGCCCGTGGAGCGCCCCGCACCTCGTCAAGGCCGGGAAGGGACTCATCGACGCCTGCCCCCTGTGGGACGAGGAGAGCGGCGAGGCCTACCTCGTGCACGCCTGGGCCAAGTCCCGCTCCGGTATCAAGAACCGGCTCACCGGCCACCGGATGAGCCCCGACGGACGCGAGCTGCTCGACGAGGGCAAGACCCTCGTCGACGCCGACACGATCCCCGGCTGGTTCACCCTGGAAGGGCCCAAGCTCTACCGCCACGACGGGTACTTCTGGATCCTCGCCCCGGCCGGCGGGGTGGAGACCGGCTGGCAGGGAGCCTTCCGGTCGCGGGAGTTCTTCGGCCCGTACGAGGAGAAGGTCGTCCTGGCCCAGGGCGGAACCGACGTCAACGGGCCGCACCAGGGCGCCTGGGTGCAGACCGCGGACGGCGGTCCCTCCTCCCACTGGTTCCTGCACTTCCAGTCCCGCGGCGCCTACGGACGGGTGGTCCACCTCCAGCCCATGAGCTGGCCCGCCGACGGCGACGGCTGGCCGGTCATCGGCGACGGGGGAGAACCCGTCGCCGTGCACACCAAGCCCGAGGCGCCCGAACAGCCCGTCGAGGCACCGGCCTCCAGCGACGGCTTCCCCGGCGGACGGTACGGCAGGCAGTGGCAGTGGACGGCGAGCCCCCGGCCCGGCTGGACCGTCGAACACGCCGGGGACGGGCTGCGGCTCAGCTGCGTACGGACCGCCTACGCACACGATCTGCGGGCCCTGCCCAACGTCCTGGTCCAGCGGCTGCCGGCCGAGGAGTTCAGAGTCGAGGTCGACCTCGCGCTGAACAGCCGGGAACCCGGTGCCAACGCCGGACTCGCGGTGCTGGGCGACGCCTTCAGCTGGATCGGGCTGGAGGCCGGGGACGACGGGACGGCCCGGCTCGTCCACCGCTACGCCGAGTCCGTCGCCGAACACGAACGGGACGCCGAGCACCCCCGCGCGGCCCCCGAGGGACGGGTCCGGATCGGCATCGAGGTCACCACGGGGGCCCGCTGCCGCTTCTTCGCCGACACGGGTGACGGATTGCGGCCCTCGGGCCAGGTCTTCGCCGCCACACCCTGGCGCTGGGTGGGCGCCCTGCTCGGCCTCTTCGCCACCGCACCGGCCGGGACCGGTCCCGCCGGAACGGCCGCCTTCACCGCTTTCCGTACCAGCGGCTGACCGCACACACCACAGACCACCCCCACGGCAGCCCCCCACTGACGTAACGCACAGCACCTGCGACATCAGCGATTTCACCGACAGAACCGAGAGAGAAGAGCCGACGATGACTATCTCGAAGACGCAGCGGGGGCGCGCCATGGCCGCGATGTCCCTCACGGCGGCACTCGCCCTGACGGCCACCGCGTGCGGTGATGACGGCAGTGGCACCGGCAACGAGGGCAGCGGCAAGGGCGAGATCACCTTCTGGGACAACAACGGTGGTCCGCGCACCGCCATCTGGACCGAGATCATCAAGGACTTCGAGAAGAAGTACCCCGAGATCAAGGTCAAGTACGTCCCGATCCCGATCGCCGACGTCCAGTCCAAGTACGACACGGCGATCGCGGGCGGCGGCCTGCCCGACGTCGGCGGCGTCGGCACCGCGTACCTCGCCAACATCGTGTCGCAGGAAGCCCTTGTGCCGGTCACCGACCGGATCAAGGAGTCGTCGCTGAACGGCAAGCTGGTCGAGGGCATGGTCGACAGCGTCAAGACCGCGGGCGGCCGGGGCGAGGACCTGTACAGCGTGCCGACCTCCGCGAACAACGGTGCGCTCTGGTACCGCACCGACCTGTTCGAGGCGGCGAACCTCGAGGCGCCCACCACCTGGGACAACTTCTACACGGCGGCCGACAAGCTCACCGACGCGAAGAACAACAAGTTCGGCTACACCATCCGCGGCGGCGCCGGCTCCATCGCGCAGGCCCTGGACGCGGTCTACGGCCAGTCCGGCATCACCGAATTCTGGGCCGGCGAGAAGACGACGCTCAACGACCCCAAGAACGTCGCCGCGCTGGAGAAGTACGCCGCCCTCTTCAAGAAGACGACGCCGTCCGCCGACGTCAACAACGACTTCACCAAGATGGTCGCCCAGTGGGACACCGGCACCATCGGCATGCTCAGCCACAACCTCGGTTCCTACCAGGACCACCTGAAGGCACTGGGGGCGGAGAAGTTCGCCGGCATCCCCGCACCGATCGGCGCGGGCGGCACCCGGGTCCAGGTCTCCAACCCGGTCGACGGTCTCGGCCTGTTCCGGGCGAGCGACAACAAGACGGCGGCCTGGAAGTTCATCGAGTTCGCCGCCTCGCACGAGTCGAACAGCAAGTGGAACGAGGCCGCGGGTGCCATCCCGGCCAACACCGACGCGGCCAAGGACCCCTGGATCTCCAAGACCGAGCCGACGGCGCTCGCCGCCAAGGCGCTCACCGACGGCTCCACCAAGATCGTCCAGCTGCCGTACTACCTGCCCGACTGGAACAACATCAGCAAGGCGGACAACGAGCCGGAGTTCCAGAAGCTGCTGCTCGGCAAGGTCACGGCCAAGCAGTTCCTGGACAAGATCGCCGAGGAGCTGAACACCGCCCAGAAGGAGTGGAAGGACCTGGGCCACTGATCCGACCGTCTCGCCACGGCCGGTACCCGATGACCGGGGACCGGCGGCGGTCCGGGTCGCGCCCCGCCGCCGGTCCCTCTCCCCTTGTACGCCAGGCCTTGTACGTCAGGTACGTCAGGTACGTCGAGCACGTCCGGTACGTCGTACGAGTCAGTCGTACGAGAGAGGCAGTCCCGCTGTGTCACTCACCCGCAGGCGGACGGCAGCCGCGCTCCTCGCGCTGCCGCTCGCACTCACCGCCACCCCCGCGCTCGCACACGGCGGCGGGGGCGGGCAACGGTCCAGGACGCTCCACATCGCGGGCGACTCCACGGCCGCCCAGAAGTACGCCGACGCCGCACCCGAGACCGGGTGGGGCATGGCCCTCCCCTTCTTCCTCGGCCGTGGACTCACCGTCTCCAACCACGCGATGAACGGCCGCAGTTCCAAGAGCTTCATCGACGAGGGCCGCCTCACCGCCCTCCTGGAAGGCGTCCGGCCCGGCGATCTCGTCCTCATCCAGTTCGGGCACAACGACGAGAAGACGGAGGACCCGGCCCGCGGCACCGACCCGTACACCACGTACCAGGAGTACCTGCGCCAGTACGTGAAGGGCGCGCGGGCCCGCCGCGCGGAGCCCGTGCTGCTGACCCCGGTGGAGCGACGCCGTTTCGCCGCCGACGCCATCGCCCGGCCCACCCACGGCGAATATCCCGCCGCCATGCGCGCCCTTGCGGCCGAGGAGCGCGTGCCGCTGCTCGACCTCCAGGCGCTCTCCCTCGCCCGCTGGCAGGAACTCGGCCCGGACGGGACCGAGCCCTACTTCAACTGGCTGGAGCCGGGGGAGTCCCCGAACTACCCGGACGGCAAGCAGGACAACACCCACTTCCGGCCCGCGGGCGCGATCGACGTGGCCCGGGCGACCGCCCGTGCCCTCGGCGCGGAACGCGTGCTCGCCCCACGGGACCTGCGCCGTCTCGACGACCGGGTCCCCGTCGAGTGGATCACCTGGCCGCAGGCCTGAACCGCTTCACCACCACCTTCTTCCTCCTCCCGTACGACAGTTAAGGATTCGCCATGCCCGCACGCATGACTCATGCCCGTGCCACCGCCGTGGTGCTGGGCTGCGCCTCGCTGGCCCTCGCCGTGAGCGTCCCCGCCCAGGCGGGGACGCACCACCACGGCAAGGGGATCGAGCGCGCCGTACTTCCCGCAGGCGACGGCTGGGCCGCGGCCGACGGCTCCACCACGGGCGGCTCGCAGGCCACGCCCGACCACATCTACACCGTCACGAACAGAGCCGAGCTCATCGCGGCCTTCGAGGACGCGGGCGACGCCCCCAAGATCATCAGAATCGCCGGCACCGTCCACGGCAACTCCGACGTCAGCGGAACCCCGATCGGCTGCGCGGACTACGAGCAGGACGGCTACACCCTGGAGAAGTACCTCGCGGCCTACGACCCCGCGGTCTGGGGCACGGCCGAGGTCCCGTCGGGTCCGCTGGAGGACGCCCGGGTGGCCTCCGCGAAGCTGCAGGCGGCAGCGGTCAACGTGAACGTCCCCTCCAACACCACCCTCGTCGGCGTCGGCGACGACGCGACGATCATCGGCGCCAGCCTGCAGGTGAAGGGCGTCTCCAACGTCATCATCCGCAACATCGCCTTCGAGGACACCTACGACTGCTTCCCCCAGTGGGACCCCACCGACGGGGAGAAGGGCGCCTGGAACTCCGAGTACGACAACCTCGTCGTCTACGGCTCCACCCACGTCTGGGTCGACCACAACACCTTCAGCGACGGTGACCGGCCCGACGCCGACCAGCCCCTCTACTTCGGCCAGGTGTTCCAGCAGCACGACGGGCTCTTCGACATCGTCCGCGGCGCCGACCTGGTCACCGTGTCGTGGAACGTCCTCAAGGACCACGACAAGACCATGCTCATCGGCAACAGCGACGGCGCCGGGGCGAGCGACCGCGGCAAGCTCCGCGTCACGCTGCACCACAACCTCTTCAAGGACGTGAAGGAGCGCGCGCCCCGCGTCCGCTTCGGCCAGGTCGACTCGTACAACAACCACTTCGTCGCCACCACGGGCAGCGCCTACGGCTACTCGTACGGCATCGGAGCCGAATCCAAGCTCGTCGCCGAGCACAACGCGTTCAGCCTCGGCAGCGGCTTCGACAAGGCCACCATCCTCAAGAAGTGGTCCGAGTCCTCGCTCACCGCAGGCAACAACTACGTCAACGGGCGCAAGACCGACCTGATCGCCGTGCACAACGCGGGCGTGCCCGCCGAGCAGCTCACCGTGGGCGCCGGCTGGACGCCGGAGCTGCGCACGAAGGTCGACCACCCGCTCGTCGTCCCCGTGCTCGTCGCACTCAAGGCCGGAGCGGGCAAGGTCTCCGGCCGCTGACGACGCACATCCGAACCGGCCGGAGCGGCACCGCACTCTCCCCACCACCCCGGGGAGAGCCGCTCCGGCCACTCACTTTCCCCGCCTCGCACGTCAGGAGTACCGCCATGACCAGCAGACGCAGCGCGCTGTCACTGCTCGCCGGCGCGGGCGCCGCCCTCGCCGTCGGCGCCCCCACCGCACACGCCCGGCCCGCGCAGGTCCGCCCGTTCGGCCGCTACGGCTCACCGGCCCGCCGCCTGGACTCCCGCACCCTCTATGTCGACCCGCAGGGCCGGGGCGACCACACCGACGTCCGGTCCGCCGTGGCCGCGGCCACCGGCACCGGACACACCCTGGTGCTCGCCCCCGGCACCTACCGCGGAACGGTCACCGTCCCGGCGGACCGGGCCGGCCTCACCCTCATCGGGGCGAGCGGCGACCCGCGCGACACCGTCATCGTCCACAACAACGCGGCCGGCACCCCCAAGCCCGACGGCCCGGGCACCTACGGCACCAGCGGGTCGGCCACCGTCACGGTCCAGGCCGCCGGCTTCACCGCCCGCGACCTGACCTTCGCCAACGACTGGCTGCGCTCCGACAACCCCGAGTACACCGGAACCCAGGCCGTCGCCATCAAGGTCCAGGGCGACCGTTCGGCGTTCTACGGCTGCCGCTTCCTCGGCCACCAGGACACCCTGTACGCCGACTCGCCCTCCCTGACCGCGTTCGCCCGCCAGTACTACCGCGACTGCTACGTGGAGGGCGACGTCGACTTCGTGTTCGGCCGTGCCACCGCCGTGTACGACCGCTGTCACTTCCGCACCCTGACCCGCACCGACCTCGCGTCGGCCCCGTACGGCTTCGTCTTCGCGCCCAGTACCGCCGGTGCCAACCCGTACGGCTACCTGGTCCTGCGCTCCCGGGTCACCAGCACGGCCCCCGACGCGTACTTCAAACTGGCCCGCCCCTGGGTGCCCTCGTCCGATCTCACCGCACGGCCGATGCTGACCGTCCGCGACAGCCACCTGGGCGCGGGCATCGACGCCGTCACGCCCTACGCCACCATGTCCGCCGGCTTCCCCTGGCAGGACCAGCGCTTCGCCGAGTACCGCAACACCGGCCCGGGCGCCCGCGTCACCGTGCCCGGCAACCGCCCCCAGCTCGCAGCGTCCGAGGCCCGCGCGCACACACCCGCCGACTACCTCGGCGACTGGCGGCCCTGCGTGTGACCGCAGGGCCGGACACGGCTCGGCGCCCCCGCCGGGCCGGGTTCGGGGCCCGGCCCGACGGAGGCACCTCGACTGCCGTTCAGCCCCCAGGGGCCCCTAGTCGTAACTGATGTCCGAGGAGGAGTAGCGGCAGTACGTGCCGTCGGGACCGCTGCCGGTCTCCTTCGGCTCGGCGCCCGTGTTGTTGCCCGTGTAGCGGACGCACGGCTTGATCTTCTTGCTGCTGTCCCCGTGGATCCGCACCGAGCGCAGGGTGGCGGTGTCCCCGTAGTTGGTGTTGATGCCGACCAGGGACTTGCCCGGCACGGTCACATCCACGTCGTTGACGGTGATCGTGCGCTTGTACTGCGTGGAGCAGTTGCCGCAGGACCGGACCAGTTTGCCGAAGTCGGAGACCTGGAACTTCGTGATGGTCAGACTGCCCGCGCCGTTGAACTGGAAGACCTTGTCCGAGGCCTTCCTGGCACCGCCGCCGTTCACCGTGTACACGGCGCCCGACGACGTGCCCTTGAAGGACGCGGCGTCCTCGCCGACGTCCTCCCACCAGACGTTCTGGAGCGTGCAACTGCCGGAGCAGTGAATGCCGTCGGCGGCGGGCGATCCCAGAATGACGTTCTTCAGCGTCGCCCCGTCCTTCAGCTTGAAGATCGGGTCCTGGCCCTCGTCCTGGCCTCCGTCGCCGAGGTCGCCGCTCCCGTAGAAGCGCTTCAGGCCGCCGTCGTACGTCCCCGATACCTCGATGGTCGACGAGACGGCCTGGCTGCCGTTGGCCGTGGGCCAGGCGGGCACCGCGGCGGCGGCGCCGGCCGGCTGGAGCATCACGTTGGTGGCCAGGGCGGCGCCGGTGAGACCCAGTGCCGCGGTGAGCGCGGCTGCCATGCGGCGGCGGCCGGGACGGCGCCGGTGGGTGTGCCGGAGTGCGGCTCGTTCCCTCATGTTCGGTGTTCCGTTCCTCGGTGGTGGGGGAGTGGTGCGCTCCTTGGTCGCCACCGACGCACGGAAGGGTTGCCGTGTACGGATCATTTTCCGGTGCGGACTCCTCGCACCACCAACCCCGGCCGGCCCGGGTGCCTCAGCGGCCGACGGTGAAGCCGCCGCCCACCGAGGCCTGTCCGCCGGCCGCACGGCCCCGCGCCGTGTAGTCGTCACGCCCGGCACTCCGGACGCCTTCGGCGTGGTTGTACTGGCCCGCGAAGGTGTACGTGCCCGCCCGCACGTTCCGTCCGGGCTTCAGCGTCCACCGGTAGACGAGGAAGCCGTCCTCCTGCTGTGCGGAGGCCACGAAGTCCTCCTCCGGAAGGGACCGCCAGGAACCGGTGGTGTTCACCCCGCCGTTCAGCGCGACCCGGAGCTCGACGGCGAGCGCGGTCAGCGGCTGCGTGGTCCTGAGCGTCACATTGCTCTGCGCCCAGTACCTGTTGCTGTGGGGGTCGACCGAACCGTCCGACCACAGCGGCCCGTTCTCGGCGGGCAGCGCACCGCCCCGCTCGGGGGCCGCCGACTCCGGCGCGGGCGCCACGGGTTCACCGGCCACCTGCTGCCCCGGCCGTCCCGTGTCCTGCTTGCCCTGCCCCGCCGAGGTCACGGCGATCGCGCCGACCGCCAGGACCCCGCACACGGCCGCCGTCGCGCCCACGACCCGGAGCCACGGCTTCGGGGCGTGCGGGGCGCGCAGGGGGAGGCGGGCCGGCGGCTCCTCGGCCATGCTCCGCTCGATCCGGGCCAGCATCCGCTCCCGGTCGGGGCGGTGCGAGGCGGCGGCGTGGTGCAGCCGCTCACGCAGGTCGTCGTCCATCAGTGCCTTCCTCCGGTGCGCTGCCCCGCCACGGCCACCTGCTTCTGCGCCGCCGGGGCTTCGGGGCCCAGCAGCCGTTGCAGCTCCGCCACACCGCGCGAGGTCTGGCTCTTCACCGTACCGACCGATATTCCCAGCACCAGCGAGGTGTCCCGCTCCGACAGATCGAAAGCGTGCCGCAGCACCACGCACGCCCGCTTACGGAACGGCAGCCTCCGCAGAGCCCCCTGCACGTCCACCACGGCCGACACATCGGGGTCGTCCACGGCGTATCCGTCCCCGGACCCGCGCGGCGCCCAGAACAGCGCGATCCTGCGGCGCTCTCGCACGGCGCTGCGGATGCGCGTACGGGCCAGGTTGGCGACGACCCCGCGCGCGTACGCGACGGGGTGGTCGGCGCCCCTGACCCGGTCCCACCGGTGCCAGAGGGCCATGAGAGCATCGGCCGCCAGATCGTCCGCCGCGTCGGCCTCACCGGTCAGCAGATGGGCGAGCCGGGCGAGTTCGGCATAGTGCGCCTCGAAGAACGCATGGAACTCGGCGGCAGCAGCATCGTCGACGACTGTGCCCACGGGAACCTCTCTCTGCACTCGGCTCCTTGCGCGATCGAAGGAGCTGTGTACGTTCTCACTTCCGTCCGCGGGGACGAGAGCGTACCAACGCGCACCCCGGAAGCGCTTCGACGAGGGTGCGTAACCAGTAAGGCGTAACACGGCGAAAACCTGAACCCCCTGCGACAGGTGAACAATCCAGCTACCCATCGCGGGTCCTTCACGCACCGAGGAGCACCATGCCGGACACACCCGAATCCACCGTGAACAAGAGCGAGGAATCTCCAGCCCCAGCGGCGACCGCACCCCCGGTGACCGGGCGGAACGCCCTAGACCGCTACTTCTCGATCAGCGCCCGGGGCTCCAGCCTCGGCCGGGAGATACGCGGCGGCTTCGCCACCTTCTTCACGATGGCCTACATCCTGGTTCTCAACCCGATCATCCTCGGCTCGGCCGAGGACAAGTTCGGCGCCCACCTGTCAGGGCCCCAACTCGTCACCGCCACCGCCCTGGTGGCCGCCGTGATGACGGTCATCATGGGCCTCGGCGGCAACCTGCCGCTCGCCATCGCCGCCGGACTCGGCCTCAACGCGGTCGTCGCCTTCCAGATCGCACCCCTGATGAGCTGGCCCGACGCGATGGGGCTCATCGTCATCGAGGGGCTGCTGATCTGCGTCCTGGTGGTCACCGGGCTGCGCGAGGCGGTCATGCTCGCCATTCCGCCCGCCCTCAAGCAGGCCATCAGCGTCGGCATCGGGCTCTTCATCGCCTTCATCGGCTTCATCGACGCGGGTTTCGCCACCCGCATCCCCGGTGAAACCGGCTCCGTGCCCGTCCAGTTGGGCCTCACCGGACACCTCTCCGGCTGGCCGGTCCTGGTCTTCTGCCTCGGTGTGCTGCTCACCGTCGCGCTCCTCGCCCGCAAGGCGAAGGGCGCCATCCTCATCAGCATCGTCGTGATGACCGTCGTGGCCGTCCTCATCAACGAGATCGCCGACATCGCCCCCGCCGCCTGGGGTCTGACCGTGCCCGTGGTTCCCGACGACCTCGTGACCGCCCCGGACTTCGGCCTGATCGGCTCGTTCAGCCTCTTCGGGGCGTTCGAGCAGGTCGGTGTCATCACGATCGTGCTGCTCGTCTTCACGCTGCTGCTCAGCGACTTCTTCGACACGATGGGCACCGTCGTCGGCGTCTCGCACGAGGCGGGCCTCCTCGACGAGGACGGCAAGGTCCCCCACCTCGGCCGGGTCCTGCTCATCGACGGCGCGGCCGCGGTCGCGGGCGGTGCCGCCTCCTCCTCGTCCAACACGTCCTACATCGAGTCCGCGGCCGGTGTCGGCGAGGGGGCCCGCACGGGCTTCGCCTCCCTGGTGACCGGCGGACTCTTCGCCGTGGCGCTCTTCCTCACGCCGCTGGCCACCGTCGTCCCCGCACAGGCCGCGGCGCCCGCACTGATCGCGGTCGGCTTCCTGCTGATGGCCCAGGTCCGGCACATCGACTGGGAGAAGTACGAGATCGCCATCCCGGCCTTCCTGACGATCGCCGTGATGCCCTTCACGTACTCGATCACGAACGGCATCGGGGCGGGCTTCCTGGCCTACGTGGTGATCAAGACCGTTCTCGGCAAAGCCCGGGAGATCCACTGGCTGCTGTGGGGCACCTCGGCGCTGTTCGCGGTGTACTTCGCCATCGACCCGATCGAGCAGCTGCTCGGGGTGAAGTAGCGGGCACGGTGGGTTCCGGCCGCTGCCGGAACCCACCGTCCGTCAGCCCTTGAGCGCCGCCTTCATCATCTTCTGCGCGATCGGCGCCGCCAGGCCGTTGCCGCTGACCTCCGAGCGGGCCGCCCCCGAGTCCTCGACGACCACCGCGACCGCGACCTGCTTGCCGGTGGAGTCGTCCTTCGCGTACGAGGTGAACCAGGCGTACGGGGTGTTGCTGTTGTCCACGCCGTTCTGCGCCGTACCCGTCTTGCCGCCCACCTCCGCGCCGTCGATCCGGGCGTTGGTGCCGGTGCCCTCCTCCACGACGGTGACCATCGCGCTGCGCAGCTGTTCGGCCGTGGACTCCGACACGACCCGCTCGGTGTCGCCGTCCTCGAACTCCTGCAGCGTGGAGCCGCCGGCGTCCGTCACCTCGGAGACCATGTGCGGCGCGGCCAGCTCGCCGCCGTTCGAGAGGGCCGCCGAGACCATGGCCATCTGCATCGGCGTCGCCGTCACCTCGAACTGGCCGATGCCGGTCAGTGCGGTCTGCGCCTTGTCCATGCCCGTCGGGTACACGCTCTCGGAGGCCCGCACCGGCACGTCCAGCTTCTCCGTGTCGAATCCGAACGCGTCCGCCATCGCCTTCAGCTTGTCCTGCCCGAGGTCGGCGGCCACCTTCGCGAAGACGTTGTTGCAGGAGTACTGGAGCGCGGTGCGCAGCGTGGCGTTCTCGCAGGGGGCGGAGGGGTTCTCGTTCGACAGGACCGTCGTCGTGCCCGGCAGGGTGTACGGGTCGGGGCTGTCCGTCGGCTCGTCGACCGACTCGTACAGGCCGTCCTCCAGGGCCGCCGACGCCACCACCAGCTTGAAGGTCGAGCCGGGCGGGAGCGGCTGCCGCAGCGCCCGGTTGACCAGGGGCTTGCTCTTGTCGTCGAGCAGTTTCTGCCAGGCGTCCCCGTCGGTCGTCCCGCTGATGCCGGACGGGTCGTACGACGGCGAGGAGACCATTCCGAGGATCCGGCCGGTCTCCGGATCCATCGCGACGGCTGCGCCCCGGTCGTCCCCGAGCGCCTCGAAGGCCGCCTTCTGGACCTCCGGGTCGATGGTCGTCAGCACCTGCCCCGGGGCGGTCTGCTCGCCCGTGAGGACCGCGGCGGGATCCTTCAGCCGGTTGTCGGTGCCGTCGAGCACATCGCTGTAGATGCCCTCGAGCTGCGTGGCGCCGTAGGCCTGTGAGCTGTAGCCCGTGACCGCCGCGTACAGCTCGCCCTGGGTGTAGGTCCGCTTGTAGCGGAGGTCGCCGCCCGTGGTCTCCTTCGAACCGGTGACCGGGGAACCGGCCACGATGATGTCACCGAGCGGCTGCGCGTACTGCGCGATCGTGTTCCGCCGGTTGTGCTCGTCGTCTGCGAGCGCCCGGGCCTCGTACGCCTGCACCCAGGTCGCCCGCACCAGCAGGGCGAGAACCATGAGCAGACAGAAGACCGAAGCGCGCCTGATTGTCTTGTTCATCCCGCTGGAGGGACGAGCGGGGGAGCCCGGGACGTTCCCGTTCGTGTCCCTTCTCACCCTTTTCTCAGTTGCCGTGCCGTCGGCCCCAGGTGGGTCAGGCGTCCAGCCGCAGGAGCACCTCGTCGGTCTCCTCGCCCCTGGCCTGCGCATAGCCCCGGTCGGTGCCGGTCAGGGTGAACCCGCACTTCTGCAGCACCCGCACCGAACCGGTGTTGTCGGCCGCGGCGCGCGCGTGCAGCGGACGCTCGGGCACGGCGTCGAGCATGGCCCGCAGTGCGGCGGTCGCCAGCCCCCGGCCCCACTGCGCCCTGTCCAGCCAGTAGGTCACCTCACGCTCGGCCGGAGGCCCGTACACCCCCACGCTGCCGACCACGACGCCGTCGGCGAGCACCGTGCGCATGATCACCGTGTCCGAGGCGCGGATGCGCTGCCAGTGGGCGTCGAACATGGCCCGGTCGGAGGGGTCGGCGCTGGTGAAGGCCGCCATCCGGGTCGCCTCCGGGTCGCTCATGAACGCGAAGAACAGGGGCAGGTCGCCGTCCCGCACCTCGCGCAGTTCCAGGTGCACGGTCAGAGCCTCCGGGTCGCCAGGGTCAGCCGGTCGCGGGCGTCGAACAGGGCGTCCTTGACCATCTGTTCGTGCGCGGGCGTGAGCCGGGCGACCGGCACCGAGCAGCTGATCGCGTCGCGCGCCGGGGTGCGGTACGGGATCGCGACCCCGAAGCAGCGCAGGCCCAGCGTGTTCTCCTCACGGTCCACCGCGTACCCCTGCTCGCGGATGAGGCGCAGTTCCTCGATCAGCTTCTCGCGGTCGGTGAGGGTGTGCTCCGTCAGCGCGGGCAGCGTCTCGGGCAGCATCTTGCGGACCTGCTCGTCGCTGTGGGTGGCCAGCAGCGCCTTGCCGAGCGAGGTGGAGTGGGCGGGCAGCCGGCGGCCGACGCGGGTGAACGGGCGCAGGTAGTGCTGGGACTGCCGGGTGGCGAGGTACACCACGTTCGTCCCGTCCAGACGGGCCAGGTGGATGGTCTCGGTGGTGTCGTCGGAGAGCCGGTCCAGGGTGGGACGGGCGGCGGCGACCACCTCGTCCCCGTCGATGTACGAGGTGCCGACGAGCAGGGCCCGCACCCCGATCCCGTACCGCGTGCCCGTCGCGTCGGTCTCGACCCAGCCCAGCTCCACCAGCGTGCGCAGCAGCATGTAGAGGCTGGACTTGGGGTATCCGACGGCCTCCTGCACGGCGGCCAGTGAGTGCATACCGGGGCGCCCCGCGAAGTATTCGAGGAGCTCCACCGTCCGTACCGCAGACTTGACCTGTGTCCCACCGGACTCGGCAACCGACATCGCCCTATGCCCCTTCCAGCCTTCTTGTACTACCTGCGCAACGCTGCGACTTCTTGCCAACACGGAACGCCCGGAAATAGAGTCCCCTGCATATTCACGATCAGGAACTCTGTTCAGAATACCGAACAACTCCTGATGTGTGGCAGTGGACCGGAAGGAAACACGGTGGCAGCAGCACCAGTCTGGAGTGTCGACCCCCGAACCGGGAACCCGCGTGAGCAGGTTGCGGTGGAGGCTACAGCGGAGGAGGTCGACCGCGCGGTCCGGGCCGCGCATGCCGTGCGCGACACGCTGGCCGACCGCACGGTGCGCGCCGCGTTCCTGCGTACCGCGGCCGATCTGCTCGCCGGTGCCGGGGCGCACGTCATCGAGGCCGCCGACGCGGAGACCGCGCTCGGCCCGGCCCGGCTCACCGGCGAACTCGCCCGCACCGCAGCCCAGTTGCGGGCCTTCGCGGAGGTCGTCGAGGAGGGGTCCTTCCTCGACATCCACATCGACCACGAGGACGGCAGCAGGACCCCGCCCTGGCCGGACCTGCGCCGCTACAAGATCCCGCTCGGCGTCGTCGCCGTCTACGCGGCCAGCAACTTCCCGCTCGCCTTCTCCGTCCCCGGCGGCGACACCGCCAGCGCGCTCGCCGCGGGCTGCCCGGTCGTCGTCAAGGCGCACCCCGACCACCCCGCCACCTCCGAACTCTGCGCCTCGCTCCTGCGCAGGGCGGCCGCGCAGAACGGCCTGCCCGAGGACGTCGTGACCGTGGTGCACGGCTTCGACGCGGGCGTCGAGCTGGTCAAGCACCCCCTCGTCACCGCCGCCGGGTTCACCGGCTCGATCCGCGGCGGCCGGGCACTCTTCGACGCCGCGGCCGCCAGGCCCACCCCGATCCCCTTCCACGGCGAGCTCGGCTCCCTCAACCCCGTCGTCGTCACCGCCGCGGCCGCCGAGGAGCGCGGCGAGCAGATCGGTGCCGGGCTCGGCGGCTCCATGACCATGGGCGCGGGACAGTTCTGCACCAAGCCCGGCTTCGTCCTCGCCCCGTCCGGCGAGGCCGGTGACCGACTGCTGAAGGCCCTCACCGAGACGGTCAGCGACACCGGTGCGGGCGTCATGCTCGACCACCGGATGCGGGACGCCTTCGTCGCGGGAGTGGCCGAGAGGGCAGCACTCGCGGACGTGGAGGCCCCCGTCACCCCGGGCGCGGGCAGCGAGCACACCGTCTCCGCGGGCTTCCTGACCGTCCCCGCCCAGCGGCTGGCCGCCGAAGGCCCGCACGACGCGCTGCTGGAGGAGTGCTTCGGCCCGGTCACCGTCGTCGCACGCTACGACTCCGAGGACGAGATCACCGCCGTCCTCTCCCGCCTCCCCGGCAACCTCACGGCCACCCTCCAGATCGCCACCGAGGAGGCCGACGGAAGCGCCGCCGGTCTGCTCGCGGCGCTCACCCCGCTGGCCGGACGCGTCCTGGTCAACGGCTGGCCGACCGGCGTCGCCGTCGCCCCCGCCCAGCACCACGGCGGCCCGTACCCGGCCACCACCTCCACCTCCACCTCGGTCGGTGCGACAGCGATCGAGCGCTGGCTGCGCCCGGTCAGCTACCAGTCGACGCCCGACGCGCTGCTCCCGCCGGAGCTGCGCGAGGACAACCCGCAGGGCCTGCCCCGCCGGGTCGACGGGCGCCGCGTATGACCGTCCACCTCCCCGAAGTGCCCTTCGTGCTGGAGCCGTTCGGCCCGGAGGGGTCCTGGGCGTACGCGGACGGCGTGCTGACCGGCCGGGCGGGCGCCCGCCAGGACCGCTTCGTCCCGCCGGGCGGCGACGCCCTGGAACCCGCCTCCGACGCCCCGCGCCTGCTGGGTGCCGTGCCGGAGGGCGACTTCCAGCTGGCCGCCCGGGTGAAGGTGGGCTTCGCGGGGGCCTTCGACGCGGGCGTGCTCTATCTGCACGCCGGTGAACGGGAGTGGGCGAAGCTCTGCTTCGAGCTCTCCCCGGACCGCCCCACTATCTGCACGGTCGTCACCCGCGGACACTCCGACGACGCCAACTCCTTCGTCGTGGACGGTGACACCGTCTGGCTGCGGCTCAGCCGCACCGGCAGGGCGTTCGCCTTCCACGCCTCCGAGGACGGCGAGAGGTGGACCTTCGTCCGTGTCTTCGCCCTCGGGGCGGAGCATGCGCCGGTACTGGCCGGCTTCCTGGCCCAGGCGCCCACGGGCGAGGGCTGCGAGGTGGCCTTCGACCGGATCGCGTACCGGCCCACCGGCCTCGGAGACCTGCGCGACGGCAACTGACTGTCAGCGGAGCTCACCCCCCTGCCCCGGCCGGGGGGTGAGCACCTGTCGGGCCCCTACGGTGCGATGAACGCCGGAGTCAGGTGGGCGGGTGCCAGCAGGGCGCGGTGTGCCGCGGCGCGCTCCAGCAGCGCCTCGCGGGAGGCGCGGGCGGTGACCGGGTCGCGCTCGTGGGCGTAGGCGACGGCCGGGTTGCCCAACTGGACGGCGTGCACCAGTGCGTCGCCGGTGACGACGACGTCCCGGCCGCCGGGCTGCTCGACCAGGACGGACTGGTGGCCGGGAGTGTGTCCGGGCGTGGGAAGCAGCGTCACGCCCCGCCCGAGCGGGTGCTCCCCGCGGACCTCGTCGAGCTGTCCCGTGGCACGGAGCGGCTCGACGACCCACTGCCACACGGGGTCCGACCGGTCGAGGGCGGCCGTCTCCGCGTGCTGGACGACGTACCGGGCCCGGGGGAACAAGGGGTCCCCGGCCGCCGTCGTCGACCAGCCCACATGATCCTCGTGCAAGTGGGTCAGGACGACGGACTCCACGTCCGCCGGTGCGATCCCGGCCTCGGACAGGGCCTGCGGCAGCCGGCCGGGTACCGGGCACCACGGAGCGCCCGGCCCCTCGGCCGGCCCGACACCCGCGTCGACGAGGACCCAACGCCCGCCGGGCCGCTCGATCGCGAAGCACCAGAAGTTCAGCCGCCACGTACCGTCCGGCCCCCGTGCGCCCGGATCGAGGGACGCAGCGCGTTCCCAGTCACGTTCGCCCGCCCCCGGAAAGGCGAGCCGTTCCGGCTTGAAGAACGTGCCTGCGGCGTCCAGCAGCGCGAGAACGCTTCCGTGCCGTTCCAATGTGCCCTCCTCCTACGGCTGCCGTCGCGGACGGCAGCGGAAGCCGGGGTCACATACCCAAGTCCGGCTCCACGTACGTGAATTAATCGACCCGACCCGGCAACCTGAGCGCCACCTGCGGCGACCCATGAGTGCACCCCGCACTCAGTCGTACCGAGAAAGGGCCCCCCATGCGCACCCATCTCCGCAGCCGCCGAAGCCGTATCACGGCACTGGCCGCCGCCTCCGCCGTCGCGGCACTCACCGTCGCGGCGCTCCCCAACTCCGCAGGTGCCGCCGAGTCCAGCCCCGTGGGCTTCGGCGCCGGCACCACCGGCGGTGGCAGCGCCGCCGCGGTGACTGTCAGCAGCCTCGCCGCGTTCAAGTCGGCCGTCACCGGCGACACCGCCAAGACGGTCAAGGTGAGCGGGCTCATCTCGCTCAGCGGCCAGGTCGACATCGGCTCCAACACCACGGTGCTCGGCGTCGGTTCGTCCTCCGGATTCACCGGCGGCGGCCTGCGCCTCAAGAGCGAGTCGAACATCGTCATCCGCAACCTGAACATCAGCAAGCCGCTCGCCCCCTCCGACGGCATCACCGTCCAGAACTCCACCAAGGTCTGGATCGACCACAACTCCTTCTTCGCCGACCGTGACCACGACAAGGACTACTACGACGGCCTGCTGGACATCACGCACGCCTCGGACAACGTCACCGTGTCCTGGAACACCTTCAAGAACCACTTCAAGGGCAGCCTCGTCGGGCACAGCGACAGCAACGAGAGCGAGGACAAGGGCCATCTGCGCGTGACGTACCACCACAACCACTTCCAGAACATCTTCTCCCGCATCCCGAGCCTCCGCTTCGGCACCGGCCACTTCTACGACAACTACGTCGAGGGCGCGGACACCGCCGTGCACTCCCGTATGGGCGCGCAGATGCTGGTCGAGAACAACGTCTTCCGCAACACGAAGATCGCCATCACGACCAGCCGCAGCAGCGACGAGGACGGCTATGTCGTCCAGCGGGGCAACGACCTCGGCGGCGCGGCCACCGAGATCTCCCGGACGGGCTCGTTCACCACGCCGCCGTACTCCTACACGGCCGAGCCGGCGTCGTCCGTCGCGGCCTCGGTGACCGCGGGCGCGGGCGCCGGCAAGATCTGACCCGGGACGGGTGAGTGACGGGTGCGCCGCCCGGACGCGGGCGGCGCACCCCTCAGCGGTCGGCCGCGAACCGCACGAAGCGGGCCCAGTGGGCGGGGGAGACCGTCAGGTGGGGGCGGGTGAGGTCCTTCGAGTCGCGTACGAGGACGGCGGGGCCGCGGGAGGCGACCTCCACGCACGCTCCCCCTTCGTTGGAGCTGTAGGTGCTCTTGGCCCACGTGAGGGATGCCGTCATGTCCACAGCGCCGTTGTCACTCATGCCGCTCCCAGCAACTCCTTGATGACAGCGAGGGATTCGGACGGGTTGAGCGCCTGTGCCCTGATGCTGCCGTAGCGTGCGGCCAGGATACGGACTTCGTCCGGATCGGTGACCAGACGGCTGACGTTCTGAACCTCCAGGTACGCCACCTGGGGTCGCCCCTTGGGCGTCAGAAGAATGAACGGCCCACCCATACCGGCATGCTGCACCCGGTCGGTCGGCATGACCTGAAGCTCCAGGCTCCTCAGCCGGCCCAGATCGAGCAGCTTCTCCAGCTGCTCCCTGTGCACCGCAGAACCGCCGATCGGCCGACGCAGCACGGCCTCTTCGATGATGCACGTCAGGATCGGCGCAGGCCATCGAGTCAGGAGCTCCTGACGAACCATGCGTGACGCGACCCGTAGTTCGATGGTCGCATCGTCCAGGAGCGGCTTGCGCATCGCGAACAGGGCCCGCGCGTGGTCCTCGGTCTGCAGAAGGCCCGGCACGACATGGCTGCCGTACTCGTGGACCTCCACCGCATCCGTCTCCAGTCGCGCATAGTCCCGGAACCACGCCGGATGCCTCACCCGCGCCCGGGCCTTCGCCCGGGCGACGTCCTCCGTCGCGGCCCGCAGCAGCCCGCCCGCACCCAGCGCGTCGTCCGCCGCGTCCAGGAACTCCGGCTGTGGCGTCCTGCGTCCGCACTCCAGCGACCGGACCAGGTCCTCGCTGTAGCCGAGCCGCTCACCGAGGTCCCGCTGGGTGAGTCCCGCCCGTTCACGGAGCAGCCGGACCTGGCGGCCGATCACCCGGAACAGGTCCGCCGCGCCCTCCGAGTCGTCGTTCTCCCCGATCGCGTCCGTCAGCCCCATCGCCGGCCCCGTTCGTCCCGCGTGCCGCACGGCGGACGACCGGTACCGATCACCACGCGCACCGGTACACGCACGCTGCGTACCGTAGTCACTCCTGGTCAGCGTACGGTCACCCGGCCACGCTGAGTGGCGTGAAGAGCGAATCCGTACACACAGGCATGCGCCAACCGGTAACACCCGCACCGCAGTTCACCCAGCTGCTGAGCGCCACCCGACGGGGCGCGCGGCTCGCCCGGCTGCTCGCCGTGGAGCAGCTCGCCGCATGGGGGTGGCCGCGTGGCGGCGAACCCATCGACGCGGCCGCGCTCGTCGTCGCCGAACTGGCGGCCAATGCCGTGCGGCACGGGCGGCTGGAGGGGCGGGGCTTCCGGCTCGGGCTCGTACTCCTGCCGGGTGCGCGGCTGCGCATCGAGGTCACGGATCCGCGTGGTGAACGGGCCCTCGCCCGGTCCGGCGGGGGATGCGGGCTGGTCATCGTCGACGCGCTCGCCGTGGACTGGGGTGTGAGGCCGTTCCCGCCCTCGGGGAAGACGGTCTGGGCGGAGATCGGCATCAGGTGACGACGACGGTGTTCTGGCAGGCGGTCAGCAGCCAACGGCCGTCGTCCTGCTTGGAGATCACGTAGAGCGGGGCGCCCTCGCTCTCCTCGCCCGGGGTCAGATAGCGCTGGCGGACCTTGACCGCCGCGACGTCGGGGCGGATGAAGAGGACGTGGGCGACCTCGTAGGTGACCTTGCCGTCCCAGTTCGAGGAGGGGAGCACCTCGCGGGTGAATTCCGAGATCGCGTCGAGGCCGATGAGGACCTTGCCGTGGCCGGTCGTCCAGATCGCGTCCGGGTGGAAGAGACCGAGGAACTCCTCGGGGTCCTTGTTCTCCTGGGAGTGCTCGACGGTGGCGACGAGCCGGCTGATCGCTTCGAGGTCTGCCGCGCGTGACGTGTCTGGTGTGGTCATGGGGACCATCGTTGGACCTCAAGTGCGATTGAGGTCAAGGGGTGATCGCGGAAAGGCGGTCACCGGGCGGAAAATCGCTTCGAGCGCCGTGGGATTGCCTCTACCGTGCCCGGATGGCGACTCAGGTGATTGTGCTGAACGGCGGGTCCAGCTCGGGCAAGTCCGGGATCGTCCGGTGTCTGCAGGCGGTACTGCGGGATCCGTGGCTCGCCGCGGCGGTCGACTCGCTGATCGAGGCGATGCCCGCGTCCATGCGGGCGTCGGACGCGGGAATCGAGTTCGCCGCGGACGGCGGGGTGGAGGTCGGCACGCAGTTCCGGGAGCTGGAGGCGGCGTGGATGGAGGGGGTCGCCGCGATGGCCCGGGCGGGCGCCCGGGTCATCGTCGATGACGTCTTCCTCGGCGGCGCGGCGTCCCAGGAGCGGTGGCGGAAGGCCCTGGGCGGACTGGACGTGCTGTGGGTCGGCGTCAGGTGCGGGGGTGAGGTCGCCGCGGCCCGTGAGGTCGCCCGTGGGGACCGGGCCCAGGGGATGGCGGCCTTGCAGGCGGAGACGGTCCACCGGGGCGTGGTCTACGACCTTGAGGTGGACACCACGCACACGGAGTCCCTGGACTGTGCGCGGGTCGTCGCCGCGCGGGTCGAGTGACCGCGACTCCAGGAGCCGGGACCGCGCTGCGCCGTCACGGGACCCGCCGGGCCGTGCTGTTCGCGCCGTCGAGCGACTCCCGGATGATGTCCGCGTGCCCGGCGTGCTGGGCCGTCTCCTGGAGGAGGTGCAGCAGGATCCGGCGTACCGGCCAGTGGTGCACGACGCCCGGCTCCCAGGGCGCTTCCGGCAGGCGTACCTCCGCGTCCGGATCCGCCTTCGCGTACGCCTCGTCGGTGGCGCGCGCGGATTCGGCGTAGGCGGCGCGCAGGCTGTCGACGGTCGCGCCCTCGGGCGCCAGGTACTGGGTCATGTCCCACATGCCGTCCGGGGTCCGGCCGGTGGTGTCGGTCATGATGTGGGTCCAGACCCGCTCGCCCTGGGTGAGGTGGTTGAGGATGCCGCCGAGCGTCAGCTCGCTCACGGTGGAACGCTCCGCGACCTGCGTGTCCGTGATGTCCTGCACGGTGATGAGGAGGAGCCGCCGCGCCTCGCGCAGAGCGGTCAGGATGGCCTCGGTCTCAGGTGTCATGCGGACAGGCTACGAAGCGAACAGGTCAGGTTCCGGCCTAATGGGAACCCGGGAATCAGCCGCTCCCGTTGAACGTTTAACGGGCGGCGGAGGGTGGCTCCGCACCCGTACGGCAGAGCTGGAGAGAAGAAGAGTCATGCGCGTCGAGATCTGGAGCGACATCGCCTGCCCCTGGTGCTACATCGGGAAGGCGCGCTTCGAGAAGGGCCTGGCCGAGTTCGCCCACCGTGACGAGGTCGAGGTGGTGCACCGCTCCTTCGAGCTCGACCCCGGGCGCGCCAAGGGTGACACCGAGAAGGTGATCGACATGCTGGCGCAGAAGTACGGGCGCACCCCCGAGGAGGCCCGCGGCATGGAGGCCAATGTCGCCGCGAACGCGCAGTCCGAAGGGCTCGGCTACCGCTCCGAGGGGCGTGATCACGGCAGCACCTTCGACATCCACCGGCTGCTGCACCTGGCCAAGGCGCGCGGTCGCCAGGACGAGCTGCTCAGCCTCGCCTACCGGGCGAACTTCGCCGAGGAGCGCTCGGTCTTCGACGACGCGGTACTGGCCGACCTCGCCGAGGAGGCCGGGCTCGACCGGGAGGAGGCGCTGGCGGTGCTCGCCGACCCCGCGGCGTACGCCGACGAGGTACGGGCCGACGAGCGCGAGGCGGCCGAGCTGGGCGCGAACGCGGTGCCGTTCTTCGTGTTCGACCGGCGCTACGGAATCTCCGGCGGCCAGCCCTCGGAGGTCTTCGTCCAGGCGCTGGAGCGGGCGTGGAAGGACCGTCCGGTCAGCGCGCTCACCACCCTCGGCGGCGACGCCGAGGCCTGCGACGCGGACGGGGCCTGCGAGGTCCCCCAGGGTGCCTCCGACCGGCACGCATAAGCACTGCTTGGGTCTTCCCCTTAACTCTTCGTGATTGACGAGGGGTTGAGGGGCGGACAGGCTGGACTCATGGAGACGTCAACGATTCACCAGGTCACAGCCGCCGAGTTCGCACCGGAGACCACCTACCTCAACACGTCCAGCTGCGGTCTGCTGCCCCGCCGGACCGTCGAGGCGGTCAAGGAACTGGCCGACGACAACGCCACGGGCCGCCGGGCCGGTGCCGGCAGCTTCGAGTCGGTGGACGCCGCCCGGGCCGGCTTCGCCCGGCTCGCCGGTGTCGGTCCCGACCGGGTCGCCACCGGCGGCTCCGTCGCCGCCCATGTGGGGCTCGTCGCGGCCTCGCTGGCGCCGGGCTCCGAGGTCCTCGCCCCGGAGGGCGAGTTCAGCTCGGTCGTCGGCCCGTTCGCCGTCCGCGGTGATCTGAAGATGCGGTACGTCCCGCTGGAGGAGCTCGCCGAGTCCGTACGGCCTGAGACCGCGCTCGTCGCCTTCTCCGCCGTCCAGTCCGCCGACGGCAGGGTCGCGGACCTGGACGGCGTCCGGGGGGCGGCCCATGCGCACGGCGCGCGGACCCTGCTCGACGCCAGCCAGTCCGCTGGCTGGCTGCCGCTGGACGCCGGGGCGTACGACTACACGGTCACCGGAGGCTTCAAGTTCCTGCTGTGCCCCCGGGGCGCGTCGTTCCTGACCGTGACCGAGGAGGCGCAGGAGACGATTCCCGTGCTGTACGCGGGCTGGGTGTCGGCCGAGGACCGCTGGAACAGCACGTACGGGCCGGTCGAGCAACTGGCCGTCACCGCACGGCGCTTCGACGAACCGGCCGCCTTCCTCGCGTACCACGGCGCGGAGCGCTCCCTGGAGCTGCTGGCGGAGGTCGGAATCGACGCGCTGTACGCCCATGCCACCGGGCTCGCCGCCCTGTTCCGCTCAGGGCTGGCCGGGATCGGGCACGAGGCGGTACCGGGGGAGTCGGCGATCGTGGCCGTGCCGGGGCTCGGCGGCCGTCTGGACGAGCTGACGCGGGCGGGTGTCATGGTCTCGGACCGGGCGGGGAATCTGCGGGTCGCCTTCCACCTGTACAACACGGAGGCCGACGTGGACCGTGCGCTGGACGTGCTCTCGGGCTGAAGCGGCAGGCCGCCCGGGCCGGGCGGTTCACTCTCCGGCCGAACCGGTCACTCCGGCCCGGGACACCCCTCGGTCTCCTGGCAGAGGTTCGCCTCGACCTTGGCCAGGAGCCTGGCCAGCTCCGTACGCTCCGCCGGGTCCAGCCCCGCGAGGGTGTGGTCCTCCAGGCTCGACCAGGCGTCGCGCACCGAGGCGTGGAGCCCGCAGCTGTCTTCGGTGGCCTCGACCAGGACGGCCCGCCGGTCGTCCGGGTCGGGGCAGCGGCGCACATGCCCGGCCTGGTCGAGCCGCTGGAGCATCTTGGTGACGGTGGACGGGTCGAGGTCCACGGCCTTGATGAGCTCCGACTGGCGGACCGCACCGCCGTCCCACAGGTGCATCATCAGGAGTTCCTGGCCGGGATAGAGGCCGAGCCCCTTGAGCAGCCTGCCCGCCGCGATCCGGTGCAGCCTGGCGATGCGCGAAACGGCATGGCTGACGGGGCCTCCGCGGGCGGCGCTGGGCAGCGCCTCGGCACAGGCAGGATCTGCGGGGGCCGTGCTGTCGGCCTTCATCGGGACTCCTCGGGGCGGTGGTGCTGCCCGGTTGTTTCCGTTGCCGGGTCCGCGACGTCGCCTGGTTCATGACGTCTCCATGAACTTTACCTTGGTCGGCCAATTAATGGGTTACAGTGACGCGGAGATAATTACTTGGCCGACCATGTAAATGCCCCGGGAGCTCCCATGACCACCGTGTTCGACCCCATCGACCTCTCCGGTACGCAGCTCGCCAACCGCATCGCGCTCGCGCCGATGACCCGCAGCCGGGCCGGTGACGGCGGTACGGCCACCGATCTCGTCGTCGAGTACTACACCCAGCGGGCCTCGGCCGGACTGATCATCACCGAGGGCATCCAGCCGTCGGTGGTGGGCCAGGGCTACCCCGCCACCCCCGGACTGCACAGTGCCGAGCAGGTCGCCTCGTGGCGCAGGGTCACCGACTCCGTCCACGAGGCCGGCGGGCGCATCTTCGCCCAGATCATGCACGCGGGCCGGATCGGCCACCCCGTCCTGCTGCCGGACGGACTCACCCCGGTCGCCCCCTCCCCGGTCGCGGCGCCCGGCCAGGTCTACACCCAGGTGGGCCCGAAGGACTTCGTCGAGCCGCGCGAACTGACCGACGCCGAGATCCGGGCGACCATCGAGGACTTCGCCACGGCCGCCCGCAACGCCGTCGACGCGGGCTTCGACGGGGTCGAGCTGCACGGAGCCAACGGCTACCTGATCCACCAGTTCCTCGCACCGAACACCAACCTGCGCACCGACGAGTGGGGCGGTTCCGAGCAGGCCCGCATCCGGTTCGCCGTCGAGGTCGCCAAGGCCGTCGTCGCCGAGATCGGCGCGGAGCGCACCGGACTGCGCATCTCGCCCGGAAACCCGTACAACGGCATCGAGGAGCCCGCCCCCGACGCCGTCTACACCGCGCTCGTCGCGGAGCTCGAACCGCTCGGGCTCGCCTACCTGCACATCCTGGAGCAGGTCGAGATCCGCGAGCTGACGCTCGCGCTGCGCAAGCAGTTCTCCGGAACCGTGGTCCTCAACGTGTTCACCGACGGGCCGACCGGGCCGGAGCACCACACGGTGATCGACGACGGGATCGCGGACCTCATCTCCTACGGCGCGCTGTTCCTCGCCAACCCGGACCTGCCGGCCCGGCTGAAGGCCGGCGGGCCGTTCAACACCCCGGACCCGTCGACGTTCTTCGGCGGCGAGGCCAAGGGCTACACCGACTACCCGGCCCTGCAGGACCGGTAGCCGAGCGGCTGTCGCACCGCGTACTCCGGCCCCCTGACGGGCGAAGGCCCGTCAGGGGGCGACGCGTGTGCGATCCCTAGGAGGTCAGGACCAACCAGCGGCGGCCGTCGATGAGTTCCCGCGCCGCATCCAGGTGCCCGGCGTGGCACGCCGTCTCGGTGATGACGTGCAGCAGGACGTCGCGGAGGTTGTGCAGGTGCGCGTCGCCGAAGAGGTGCTGAGGCCACCACGCCAAGGGGGTGTCGGCCGGCGTCGCGCTGATGACGGCGTCAGCGAGGTCCGCCTCCCGGCGATACCGTTCGAGGACCTCCTCGGCCCGCACGTCCGAGCCCACCCGCCAGGCGTCCTCGCTGTCGTCCAGGCCGCGGATGACCTCCTCGTCCCCGGCGACGACGGCACGGAACCAGAACTGCTCGACGTCCAGTGCGAGGTGCCGGGTGAGTCCCAGGCAGGACCACCCCGACGGCAGTACGGCCCGCCGCAACTCCTCGTCGTCCAGCCCGTCGAGGATGCCCAGGACATGGCGTCGCTGCCCGTGGAGGGCGGCCAGGAGTGCCCGGACCTCGTTGCCGGGCTGTGCTTCCCCGGTCATTTCGCGATCTCCCAGATATGGCCGCCGGGGTCGCGGAAGCTGGCGGTCCGAATCCCCCAGGGCCGGTCCATCGGCCCATTCAGCAGGGTCACGCCGCGTGCGGTCAGCTCCTTGCACATCGCGTCCACGTCATCGACGCCGAGCGTGAGCTGCAGGCGCGATCCGGCCTCAGGACCCGCGACGGGAGCGGGCTCGACCAACCCGTGCGCCGCTGTGGCGCTCAGCAGGTTGATAACGGTGTTCCCGAAGTCGAACACGGCGGAGTTGTCGTCCTCGAACACCACCGGCAGTCCGAAGACCTCTTCGTAGAACTGCCTGGTGGCGCCCAGGTCTTCGGTGAACAAGGTGATGGCGCTGATGCCCTTCGGCCAGACGGGATCGATCGGCTTGTCGGTCATGGGACCAAGATCTCCGATCCGGAGGTCCCGTGTACAGGCTTCTGCCGGGACGTGCCGTCGGGCGGGCCCGGTGGCCGGACCCACCCGACGGCGCTAAGCCGACTCCCGGCGGACCAGTTCGGTGGGCAGGATGACCGCGGCCGGGTCCTCCCCGCCGATCTGCGCCAGCAGCACCCGTACCATCTCGGAGCTGATCCGGTCCCACGGCTGGCGGACCGTCGTCAGTGCGGGACGGGCCGCGAGCGCCGCGGGCGAGTCGTCGAAACCGCCGACCGCGATGTCCTGCGGTACCCGTCGGCCCGCCTGCTCCATGGCGGTCAGCACCCCCTGCGCCATCAGGTCGGACGCCACGAACACCGCGTCGATGTCCGGCGCGCGCTCCAGCAGGAGCGAGGCCGCGGCCTGACCGCCCGCACGGCTGTAGTCGCCCGGCACGACCAGCGCCTCGTCGAAGGGCAGCCCGCATTCGGCGAGCGTCTCGCGGTAGCCCGCCAGCCGCTCCACGCCGCCTGGGGTGTCCAGCGGGCCGGTGACCGTGGCGATGCGGCGTCGCCCGGACTCGTACAGGAACCGCACCATGTCCCGTGCGCCGTCCCGGTCGGCCGCCGCCACGTAGCTGACCTTCGAGCCCTGCCCGAGCGGCTTCCCGCAGGCGACCAGCGGCACGCCCGCCTCGTGCAGCTGAGCGGCGACCGGGTCGCCGGAGTGGCTGGAGACCAGCAGCACCCCGTCCACGTGCCCGGCGATGTACCGCATGTTCCGGCGGCGCTCCGCCTCCGTCCCCGCGATCATCAGCAGGAGCGGGATGTCGTGCGCGGCGAGCGCTGTGGTGCAGCCGCGCAGCAGCACGTTGAAGTTCGGGTCCTCGAAGAACCGCTCCTGCGGCTCGGTCAGCAGGAACGCCACCGAGTCGGAACGGCCGGTGATCAGCGACCGGGCGTGCCGGTTCACGGTGTAGCCGGTCCTGTGTATGGCGGAGTTGACCGCATCGAGCGCGGCGGGGCTGACGTTGTGGCCGCCGTTGAGCACGCGGGAGACCGTGCCCCGGGAGACTCCGGCCTCCCGTGCGACATCGTGGATCGTCGGCGGCCGGCGCCGTCCCGCGCCGTTCTGTTCTGTGCGGCTCATGGTGCTTGATCTTTCATCAAAGGGAGCCCTGTTGAGGAGCTGTCAGGACTTTACGGCGCCGGAGAGCAGGTCGAGGCTCCAGAACCGCTGGATCACGAGGAACAGGGCGATCAGCGGAATGATCGCCAGGAGCGCCCCGGTGATGACCAGCGTGTACAGCGCCGGGGTGTTCGAACCCTGCTGGAGCAGCGTGTAGAGCCCCAGGGTCACCGGGAACTTCTCGTCGTCGCCGAGCATGATGTACGGCAGCAGGAAGTTGTTCCAGACCGCCACGAACTGGAACAGGAACACCGTCACCAGTCCCGGCAGCATCATCGGCAGCGCGATGGTCCGGAAGATCCGCCACTCGCCGCCGCCGTCCATGCGCCCGGCCTCGATCACATCGGCCGGCACGGCCGCCGCGGCGTAGATCCGGGCCAGGTAGACGCCGTACGGGGAGAGGATCACCGGCAGCAGCACCGACAGGTACGAGTCGGTCATGTCCGCCTTGGCCAGCAGCAGGTACTGCGGTACGGCGAGGATCACCGGCGGCATCAGCACCCCGGCCAGCAGGATGTTGAAGACGGTCTCCTTCCCGCGGAAGCGGTACACGGCCAGCGCGTACCCCGAGACCGCGGACACCGCCGTGGACAGCAGGGCGCCCACCCCGGCGTAGAAGGCGGAGTTGGCCATCCACTTCCAGTACACGCCGTCCCGGTACGCCGTCAGGTCGGCGACGTTGTCGGAGAAGCCGGAACCGGGCAGGAAGGTGAAGGTGGAGAACAGCTCGCTGCCGGACTTGGTCGAGGCGACCAGGACCCAGAGGACGGGCAGCAGGCAGTACAGGGCGCCCAGGAGCAGCGCGGCCGTCGGGACGAGCGGGAAGCGGCGGGGGCCGGTGGCAAGGGACTGCGTACTCATCGGGAGTCTCCCTGCTTCGTACGGGAGTTGGCCGCCTTGAGGAAGCCGAAGGACAGGGCCAGCGTGGCCAGGGCGATGATGACCGCCTGCGCCGCCGCCGCGTAGATGTCGTTGTTGACGAAGGCGTCCTGGTAGACCTTCATCAGCGGACTCCAGGTGGTGGACAGCGAGTTGGTCAGCGGCTTCAGCGTGGTGGGCTCGCTGAACACCTGGAGCGTCGCGATGATCGAGAAGAAGAAGGTCAGGATCAGTGAGGGCGCCACCATGGGGATCTTGATCCGCAGGGCGATCTGCAGCTGCGAGCAGCCGTCGAGGCGCGCGGCCTCGAAGATCTCGACGGGGATCGCCCGCAGCGACGTGTAGATCACGATCATGTTGAAGCCGGTGCCGCCCCACACCGCGATGTTGGCGAGGGAGAGGTACAGCGGGCCGCCGTCCAGGAGATCCGGCTGCGGCAGCCCCACCTTGTCGAGCAGGTAGAGGAAGGGGCTGACGTCGGGCAGGTACAGGAAGCCCCACATCAGTGCGGCGATGACACCCGGGATCGCGTACGGCAGGAAGATCGCCAGCCGGGTGAAGCCGCGCAGCCGGACCCGTTCGGTGTCCAGCAGCAGGGCGAACAGCAGGGCGAGCCCGAGCATCACCGGGACGACGATCGCGCCGTACCCGAGGATGCGCAGTGCTCCGTGCAGCAGCTCCGAGTCGGAGAGCGCGTCGGTGTAGTTGGCCGGTCCCGCCCAGATCTCGTCCCGGGCGCCCTTGCCCAGGCCGAGCCCCTTGACCTCGGTCCTGCGGAAGCTGAGGTACAGCGCGTACCCGATGGGCAGGGCGAAGAAGAGAAGGAAGAGGACTGTCGCGGGTATCAGGAAGGCGTACGGGGCGCTCTTGACCCCGTACGGCCTCCTGCGGGGTGCGCGTGTCACTCGGAGACTCCGAAGCCCTGCTTCTTGAGGTCGGCGACGGTGGCGTCCTGCATCGCGGTCAGCGCGGGACCGAAGTCCGACTTGTTCTTGGCGGCCTCCGCGAAGTTGTCCTTGAAAGCGGTGTACGCGACGTTCACGTTCGGGCCCCAGGCGGCCGGGGCGGTGCCCTGGGCGATCTTGGCGGCCTCGGTGTAGAAGTCGGGCTGGTTGGAGAAGTAGTCCGGGGCCTGGGAGAGCGCCCCACCGGTCTGGGCGGCTGTCGCGGCGGGGTAGATGCCGCTCTCCTTGACGAGGGCCGCGAGTGCGGCCGGGTCCGTGTTCAGCCACTTCGCGAAGGTGGCCGCGGCCTTCTTGTTCTTGGAGTCATTGGTGACCGCGGTGGAGGAGCCGCCCCAGCTGCCGGTGACGTTCTCGCCGGCGGTCCACTGGGGGAGCGGGGCCATCGCCCACTTGCCCTTCGTCTCCGGTGCCGCGGTGGTCAGGGTGCCCGGCGCCCAGACGGCGCTGACCCAGGCCACCTGCTTGCCGGTGTTGAGCGCCTTGTTCCAGGCCGGGGTGTACATCGGCTGGTTGTCGATGGCGCCCTCCTTGACGAGGCCGCCCCAGAAGTCGGCGACCTTCTGCGTGGCGGGGTCGTCGATCGCGACCTTCCACTTGTCGCCGCCGGTGGTCCACCACCGGGCGCCGGCCTGCTGGGCGAGGCCCGCGAAGAGGCCCGAGTCGTTGGAGGAGAAGGTCGTGAGGTCCCTGTCCGGCGCCTTCTTCTTCAGGGCGCGCGCGGTCTCGGCGAACTCGTCCCAGGTGGTGGGCACGGTCAGGCCGTACTGCTTGAAGAGGTCCTGGCGGTAGTAGAACATCAGCGGGCCCGAGTCCTGCGGCAGGGCGTACAGGGCGTCGGAGCCCAGGGTCGTCTGCTGCCAGACCCCGTCCGCGAAGGCGCTCTTGGCGTCGCCCGCCTCCTTGGATATGTCGGCGAGGACGTCGTTGGAGACCAGGGTGGGGAGCGCCTGGTACTCGGCCTGCACCAGGTCGGGCGCCTTGTGCGCCTTGGCCGCCGTGATGATCTTGGTGACGAGGTCGTCGCCCGACGCCTGCTTCTTCACCGTGACCGTGATGCCGGCTTCCTTGCCCGGACCCTTGTTCCAGATGTCCGCGACCTTGTCCAGGCCGGGAGCCCAGGCCCAGTAGGTCAGCGAGGCGGGTCCGGAGGCGGCCGGCTCGTCGCCGCCGTCGTCCGAGGAGCCGCAGCCCGAGAGCAGGGCGCCGGCGGCGAGTGCGGCGGCGGTGGTCACCGCGACAGAGCGGTATTTCATGGTTTCTCCCCTGACGAGACGGGCGGGCGCATCGGCAGACCGGCCGATCGGACGCTGTGAGCGTTCACAGTAGAGAAACGAAACCGACACTTGTCAATGGTTGTTGCTGTGCGGTTATGTTGGGCCCTGCGTCGCCACGAGTGTGTGTGCACGTTCCCAGAAGTTGTTCCAAAGAGCCAGGAGACGTCCATGCCGCACTCAGCGTCCGCTGCCACCCCGCTCGGCCTGCACAAGCTGGCCTTCGGCGGCGACTACAACCCCGAGCAGTGGCCCGAGGAGGTCTGGCACGAGGACGTGCGCCTGATGCGGGAAGCCGGCGTCACCATGGTCAGCGTCGGGATCTTCTCCTGGGCGCTGCTGGAACCCGAACCGGGCCGCTACGACTTCGGATGGCTCGACCGCCTCCTGGACCTGCTGCACGTCAACGGCATCCGCGCCGACCTCGGCACCCCCACCGTCGCCCCGCCCGCCTGGTTCTACCGCGCCCACCCCGAGGCCCTCCCGGTCAGCCGCGACGGGGTCCGCCTCGCCTTCGGATCACGCGGCGCGATCTGCCACAGCTCGTCCCCGTACCGTGCGGCCGCCGCGAACATCACCGAACAGCTCGCCCGCCGGTACGCGAACCACCCGGCCCTCGCGATGTGGCACGTCCACAACGAGTACGGCGTCCCCGTCAGCGCCTGTTACTGCGACAACTGCGCCGCCCACTTCCGCCGTTGGCTCACCGCCCGGCACGGCTCCGTCGAAGCGGTCAACGAGGCCTGGGGCACCAACTTCTGGGGCCAGCGCTACCGCACCCTCGACGAGATCGACCCGCCCCGCACCACCCCCACGGTGGGCAACCCCGCCCAGCAGCTGGACTACGCCCGCTTCGCCGACGCCACCATGCGCGAGAACTTCACCGCCGAACGCGACATCCTGCACCGGCTCGCCCCCGGCGTCCCCGTCACCACCAACTTCATGACGGCCCTCAGCCAGTGCGACTCCGTCGACTACTGGGCCTGGGGCCGCGAGGTCGACATCGTCACCAACGACCACTACCTGATCACCGACGGCCGCCGCACCCACGTCAACCTCGCCATGGCCGCCGACCTCACCCGCTCGGTGGCGGGCGGCGCCCCCTGGCTGCTCCTGGAGCACTCCACCAGCGGCGTCAACTGGCAGCCCCGCAACCCCGCGAAGCGCCCCGGCGAAATGGCCCGCAACAGCCTCGCCCACGTCGCCCGCGGCTCCGAGGGCGCGATGTTCTTCCAGTGGCGCCAGTCCCGGCGCGGCGCCGAGAAGTTCCACTCCGCGATGGTCCCGCACGCCGGCACCGACTCCCGCGTCTGGCGCGAGGTGACGGCGCTCGGTGAGGGCCTCGGCCTGCTGGAGGGCATCCGGGGCACCCGTACCGTCGCCGACGCCGCGATGCTCTGGGACTGGCAGTCCTGGTGGGCGCAGGCCCTGGAGTGGCGCCCCAGCGAGGAGCACGACGCCCGCGAGCGCGCGGACACGTTCTACGCCTCGCTCTACGACCGCCACCTCACCGTCGACTTCGCCCACCCGGACGCCGACCTGTCCGCGTACCCCCTCGTCGTCGTCCCCGCCCTCTACCTCGCCACCGAGGAGACCGGCCGCAACCTGCGCCGCTACGTCGAGAACGGCGGCACCCTCGTCGTCTCGTACTTCTCCGGCATCGTCGACACCCACGACGCCGTGCACCCCGGCCCGTACCCGGGCGCGCTGCGGGACGTCCTGGGCCTGACGATCGAGGAGTTCTCCCCGCTCGGCGAAGGCGAGACGGTCCGCCTGATCACTCCCGAGGGCGCCCCCGAAGGGCCGGAGCTGACCGGGGACCTCTGGACGGACGTGGTGATCCCGCGCGGCGCCGAGACGGTCTGGTCGTACGCCGACGGCATCCCGGCAGGCCGGCCCGCCGTCACCCGCAACCGGCTCGGCAAGGGCACCGCCTGGTACGTCTCCACCCGGCTCTCCGGCCCCCAGCTGGACGCCGTCCTCGACCGTGCCTGCGCCGACGCCGCCATCGCACCGCGCACCGGCCTCTCCCACGACGTCGAGGTCGTACGGCGCGCCGGGGACAACGGCACGTACCTCTTCGCGATCAACCACACGGACACCGACACCGAGGTGGCGCTGGACGCCCCCGGCACCGAACTCCTCACCGGCGAGCCCGCCGCGCACTCCCTCGCCGTCCCGGCGGGCGCGGTGCGCGTCGTACGGCTCGACGGCTGAGGCGCACCGAGAACCCCCGCAGGACCCGCACACCCATCCCCCGTTACCCCGCACAACTGTCGAAGGGACATCGACGATGTACGGAACGACGCACACCCGCAGAGCCGCAGGAACGGTGGCCGCACTCTCCGGCCTGCTGTTCGCCGCCCTCCCCGCCCAGGCCGCCCACGCGGCCACCACCCCCGCCAACCCCGGTTTCGAATCGGGCAGCACCGGCTGGTCGACCTACTCGGCGGGCGGGCAGACCGCCGCCTCCTTCACCGAGGCGGGCGGCCGCACGGGCAGCACCAGGCTCAGCCACTGGTCCGCCTCGGCGTACAAGGTCGAGACCTACCAGTACCTCTCCGGCCTCACCGACGGCACGTACACCCTCAGCGCCTGGGTCCGTTCCGGCGGCGGCCAGAACTCCGCCTACATAGCCCTGCGCAACTGCGGCGGCGCCGAGCAGCGCACCGACCTGCCGCCCACCGCCAACGGCGCCTGGATCCGGCTCGTCACCTCGGTCAAGGTGACCGGAGGGGCCTGCACGGTCAGCCTCAACTCCGACGCGCACGCGGGGGAGTGGGCCAACTTCGACGACATCACGTTCACCCAGGGCACCACCGGGCTGAGCGTCAGGGGCGGCGACCTCTCCACCCTCCCGAAGAACGAGGCGCACGGCGCGGTGTACCGCGACGCGAGCGGTACGGCCGGCGACGCGATGACCATCCTCAAGAACTCCGGGATGAACTACGTGCGCCTCAAGGTCTGGGTGAACCCGGCCGACGGCTACAACAACAAGGCCCGGGTGCTCGCCATGGCCAAGCGCGCCAAGGCACTCGGCATGAAGACGCTCATCGACTTCCACTACTCCGACGCCTGGGCCGACCCCGGCAAGCAGGTCAAGCCCGCCGCCTGGGCCGGCCACAGCTACAGCCGGCTCCGCACCGACGTCTACAACCACACGTACGACGTGCTGAACGCGCTGAAGGCCCAGGGCACCACCGCCGACATGGTGCAGATCGGCAACGAGACCAACGCCGGAATGCTGTGGCCCGAGGGGTCCACGGACAACTGGTCCCAGCTGGCCGGCCTCCTGACCTCCGGGGCGAACGCCGCCAAGGCCGTCTCCTCCGGTACGAAGGTGGCGCTGCACCTCGCCAAGGGCGGCGACAACGCCGGCACCCGCTGGTGGTTCGACAACGCCGTGTCGCAGGGCGTCCCCTTCGACGTCATCGCCCTCTCGTACTACGGCTACTGGCACGGCTCGCTGTCCGAGCTGCAGACCAACCTCGACGACACCGCCTCCCGGTACGGAAAGCCGGTGCTGGTCGCCGAGACCGCGTACGCTCACACACTCGCGGACGACGACGGCCTGGAGAACAACGTGGCCACCGCGTCCCAGCTGGTCACCGGCTACCCGGCGACCCCGGCCGGCCAGGCCGCCAACCTCCGCGACGTCATGAACGTCGTCGAGGCCGTCCCGAACGGCCGCGGGCTCGGCGCCGTCTACTGGGAGCCGGCCTGGACCGCGGTCACCGGCAGCGGCTGGGACCCGGCCGACCCCTCGTCGGGCAACGCGTGGGAGAACCAGGCGGTGTTCGACTACGACGGGAAGCTGCTCCCGGCGGCGAGCTGGTTCTCCCACCGGTAGGGGTTACAGGGGCGCGCCGTGCCACTTCCACGAGGTGACACGGTCGCGGCCCGGCAGCTCGGCGCGGCCGGTGGACCAGAGCAGGACGGCCCACCGGTCCTCGTCGTCCGGCGCACCGGGGAAGAGCCGGGCCAGCACCCGGTCGCACAGGTCTGCGGGCGGAGCCCAGGACAGGGACAGGCCCTCGGCGATGTCGTGGGTGTGCACGAGGGTCTCCACGATGCCCATCGCGGCGAAGCCCTCGGCGTCGGAGAGCCCGAACACATGGTGCGAACGGACCTCCGCCGGAGTCGTCCGCACCATCGCCGTGAGCAGGGCGCCGCTCGCCTCCAGGGTCTGCAGCAGCCCGGCGGACCCGGCCGCCGGGTCCGCGAAGATCGAGTTCGCCGGGCCGCCCTCGCGCTCCGCCGCCCACCGGTAGGGCACCTCGGTGTCGGTCGGCGGCTTCCGGGGGCCGAGCTGGACCGCGTACGCGAAGAGGTCGTCGCTCAGGTGCTCGACGGTCTCCCAGCAGCTCCACTCCAACGATCCGGCCGGTACCTGCCAGTTGTCCGCCGGGGACTCCTTGAGGACGTCGACCGCGAGGTGCACGGCCCGGGCCACGTCGTCCGCGGTGACCGGCATCCGGGTCCCGCTCAGCGCCGCGCGCTCGGCGGCGCTGCACTCCACGCAGAACTCGTTGCCCTCGGGGTCGGCCATCGTCGCCCAGCCCCGCCCGTTGGGCTTGCGGTGGTCGGCGACGAGCGTGGCGCCGAGAGCGAGCAGCCGCTCGACCTCCGCGTCACGGCTGCGGTCGTCGGGGCGCAGGTCGAGGTGGACGCGGTTCTTGGTGGTCCTGGGCTCGGGCACCGTGACGAAGAGCAGCGCCGCACGTGGTGTCTCGACGAGCGCCTCGGGGTCACCGGGCTCGTCGTCGTCGGACACGGAGGAACCGAGGACCTCGGCCCAGAAGGTGGCCAGCTTGAAGGCGTCGGCGCAGTCGATGGTGACGTGCTGTACGAGGGATGTCATGGGCGCCACCTTCTCCGCTGACCCGGTCCGAGGTCCAGCGAGTTGAACGGCCGGGTGGGCCCTCGCGGTGGTGGACGCCGGTGGCGCTCCGCGTACGCCGATGTCAGCCGAGGCTCCCGGCATCCGCGGCGGGCTCGGGAGCGGGGAACGCCGGAGGGGCGGGGCGCGTGATGCGTCCCGCCCCACCTGACCGTCGTACGCCCCTACTTCACCGGCGTGAAATCGCGCGCCCCGATGAACTCGGGGCGGCGGATCGGAGCCGCGAAGGGCTCCTCGGCCGTGTTCTCCACGCTGTTGAACACGATGAAGACATTGCTGCGCGCGTACGGGGTGATGTTGTCCCCCGAGCCGTGCATGCAGTTGCAGTCGAACCAGGTCGCCGAACCGGCCCTGCCCGTGAAGAGCTTGATGCCGTGCCGGTCGGCCATCTTCGTCAGCGCCTCGTCGGACGGGGTGCCGGCGTCCTGCATCTGCAGGGACCTCTTGTAGTTGTCCTTCGGCGTCTCGCCCGCGCAGCCGAGGAACGACTTGTGCGAACCGGGCATGATCATCAGCCCGCCGTTGGTGTCGTAGTTCTCGGTCAGCGCGATCGAGACGGACACGGTCCGCATGTTCGGCAGACCGTCCTCGGCGTGCCAGGTCTCGAAGTCCGAGTGCCAGTAGAAGCCCGAAGCACCGAAGCCGGGCTTCACATTGATCCGGGACTGGTGGACGTACACGTCCGAACCGAGGATCTGACGGGCCCTGCCCACCACGCGCTCGTCGCTCACGAGCCGGGCGAAGACCTCGCTGAGCTTGTGGACCTCGAAGACGGACCGCACGCTCTGCGACTTCGGCTCGATGATCGAGCGCTCGTCGGCACGGACCGCGGGATCGGCGATGAGCCGTTCCAGCTCGGCGTGGTAGCCGGCCACCTCGTCGTCCGTGATGATCTGGTCGACGGTGAGGAAGCCGTTCTCCTCGAAGCCCTGGAGGTCCTTCGCGGCGACGGGACCGGGTGCGCCCGGCGCGGACCAGATGACCGGGTCCTGGCGGGGAGTGGTCATCTCGGCGGCGCCGCGCGAGGGGTACAGGTCGGCGCGTACTTCGGTGGTCATGGTTCAGCCCTCCTCTGTCAGCAGCGGATAGACACCGTTCTCGTCATGGTCCTCCCGTCCGGTGACGGGGGGGTTGAAGACGCACACGCAGCGGAAGTCGGTCTTGGGCCGCAGCGTGTGGTGCTCGTGCCCGTTCAGCAGGTACATCGTTCCCGGGGAGATCCAGTGCTTCTCGCCGGTCTCGTCATTGGTGAGCTCGGCCTCGCCCTCGGTGCACAGCACGGCCTCGATGTGGTTCGCGTACCACATGGACGTCTCCGTGCCCGCGTACAGCACGGTTTCGTGGAGCGAGAAGCCCACCTTCTCCTTGGCGAGCACGATGCGCTTGCTCTCCCAGGTTCCTGAGGCGGCCTTCACATGCCGGTCGGTGTTCTCGATGTCACTGAACGATCGGACGATCACGGTGGGATGGTGCCTTTCTCTTCTGTACTGCTCAGATGTGCCTGCCCCGGGGGCGTACCCCGGTCAGGCGGTCTCACGGACGGACCGGGCCAGCGTGCGCAGGCCCTCGTCCAGCTCTTCGGGGGTGATGGTCAGCGACGGAAGCAGCTTCACGACCTCGCTCTGCGGGCCCGAGGTCTCCAGCAGCAGACCCAGCTCGAAGGCGCGGGCGCAGACGGCGGAGGCGCGCGAGACGTCGGGGAACTCAAGGCCCCAGACCAGGCCGCGACCGCGGAAGTGACCGCCGAGCTCCGGGTTCTCGTCGCAGATCGCGAGCAGCGCCCGCTCCACCTGCTCGCCGCGTGCCAGGGTCTGCTTCTCCATCTGGCCGTCCGCCCAGTAGGCGTCGAGCGCGGCGGCGGCCGTGACGAAGGCCGGGTTGTTGCCGCGGAAGGTGCCGTTGTGCTCGCCCGGCTCCCAGATGTCCAGCTCGGGCTTGAACAGGCAGAGCGCCATCGGCATGCCGTAGCCGCTGATGGACTTCGACAGCGTGACGATGTCCGGGACGATGCCGGCCTCCTCGAAGGAGAAGAAGCCGCCGGTACGCCCGCAGCCCATCTGGATGTCGTCGACGATCAGGAGCATGTCCTGGCGGTGGCACAGGTCCTGGAGCGCGCGGAGCCACTCGGCGCGGGCGACGTTGATGCCGCCCTCGCCCTGCACGGTCTCCACGATCACGGCGGCGGGCTTGTTGAGCCCGGAGCCCTGGTCCTCCAGGAGCCGCTCGAACCACAGGAAGTCGGGGACCTGGCCGTCGAAGTAGTTGTCGAACGGCATCGGGGTGCCGTGCACCAGCGGGATGCCGGCGCCCGCCCGCTTGAAGGCGTTGCCGGTCACGGCGAGCGAGCCGAGCGACATGCCGTGGAAGGCGTTCGTGAACGAGACGACGGACTCGCGGCCCTTGACCTTGCGGGCGAGCTTCAGCGCCGACTCGACGGCGTTGGTGCCGGTCGGGCCGGGGAACATCACCTTGTACGGCAGGTCACGGGGGCGCAGGATCACGTTCTGGAAGGTCTCCAGGAAGGCGCGTTTGGCCGTCGTGGCCATGTCCAGACCGTGGGTGATGCCGTCGCGCTCGATGTAGTCGATCAGCGCGCGTTTCAGCACCGGGTTGTTGTGGCCGTAGTTGAGGGATCCGGCACCGGCGAAGAAGTCGAGGTACGAGTGTCCGTCCTCGTCCGTCAGCCGGGCGCCCTGCGCGCGGTCGAAGACTGCGGGCCAACCGCGGCAGTAGCTCCGTACTTCCGACTCCAGGGTCTCGAAGACACTCAGGGCGGGCGGGGTGATGGTCACAGCGAATCTCCTGCTCGAGGGGGGTGTGACGGGCGGCGGGTGAGGCACGCCCCGGGCGGGGGCGGGTCAGGCCCTACGCGTGGAGCGGGCCGATGCGGTACAGGACCTCCGGCAGGTGCGTTCCCTCCGGGAACAGCCCGCCGTCGAAGAGCACCTCGTGCTCCAGGGGAACGTCGTGGCGCTGCGCGAAGGAGGTGAACAGGCGGTCGGACGCGGTGTTGTCCGGAGTGACGGTCGTCTCGACCGTGGCCAGGCCCTGGGCGGCGGCGACGCGGGCGATCAGGGCGTCCAGCAGCGTGGCAGCCAGTCCCTTCCCGCGGTGGGCCCGGTCGACGGCCACCTGCCAGACGACGAGCGTCTCGGGGCGGTCGGGGCGGATGTATCCCGTCACGAAGGCGACGGGGTCGCCGTTCTCGTCGCGGGCGACCACGGAGGTCGCCGCGAAGTCACGGCACCACAGCAGGTAGCTGTACGAGGAGTTGAGGTCCAGGACCTCGGAGTCGCGGGCAATTCGCCAGATCGCGGCTCCGTCCTCCACTCGCGGGGTGTCGATTCTGAGGAATTCGCTTCGGGCACGTGCAAAGTCTGCTGGTGCTGCGGTCATGCGAATTGAATTTACCCAGCAAAAATCAAAATTGCATCGACGTAGGGGGTTGGGTGGGAGGTGCCGATGTGTTATCACGCGGGCGCGATCCGGGCCGGATCGGGGGACGTTTTCTCACCCTTTGACCGGAATTTATCCGGCATAACGGCCTCTCTGTGGAGTCGGTCACAGGGTCGTAACTCTCGTGACACGCATCCGGATTACGCGGCCGGGCCAGGTGGGAACTGGGGTGTTTAGGTGCGAGGAAAGCGGGCAGAAGAATGCGGGGAGCTGCTCCTGATAAAGCAGCTCCCCTTATTCATCGATTTAGGCGCCCAATTATGGGTCCGGGGGAATTCAGTTGCCCGGCCAGGTTTCCGATACGGCCGTGCGGGCAGCCTCCGGATCGGTCGTGCGTCCGGCGCCGTCCAGCGCGGCACCCAGGGCGGCGAGCGAGGACCGCACCGCGTCCCGCGTCGCGTCCACGCCGTAGTGGTTGACCCGGATCATCTCCTTGGACAGCGCGCCGCCGCCCGCGATCAGAGGCAGCGAAGGGTCGGCGGCGAGCGCCCGCTCGACCAGGGCGGAGGCGTCGAGGCCCTCGGGGGCGCGCAGCGTCGTGGCGACCGGCGCCGCGTCGCGGGCATCGTGGACGTACGGCTCCAGCCCGCCGCCGAGCGCCAGGGCGCCCGCCCGGGTCGCCGCCGCCGCCGAGGCGTGCCGGGCCGTCAGGGAGTCCAGGCCCTCGGCCTCGATCCGCTCCAGACAAGCCTCCAGCGCCAGCATCTCCAGCTGCGCGGGCGCGTGCAGCAGTGCCTTGCGCCCACCGTCGATCCAGCGCGTCTTCCAGTCCAGGAGGGAGAGGTACGAGTGCCGCGGGGCCTTCGGGTTGGCCGCGATCCGCTCCCAGGCACGCCCGCTCACCGACACCGCCGAGACCCCGGCCGGGCCGCCCATCGCCTTCTGGGCGCCGATGACACACAGATCCACACCCCAGGCGTCCGGCAGCAGCGGCTCGGCCCCCACCGACGCGACGGCGTCCAGCATGAACAGCGCACCGTGGGCCCGGACCACCTCACCGATCTCCGCGACCGGATTGGTGTTGCCCGTCGCGGCCTCGGCGTGCACCAGCGACACGAAGTCGATCTCCGGGCGCGCGGCCAGCGCCTGGGCGACCTGCTCGGCGGTGACCGCCGTGTGGAACGGCACCGCGAGATCGACGACATCGGCGCCGCAGTCCCGCAGCCAGTTCCCGAAGGTCTGGCCGTACGGACCCGTGACGATGTTCAGCGCGGTCGAACCGGGCCCGGCCCCGCCCCGGATGCAGCCTTCGAGGGGCAGCAGCGCCTCGCCCTGCATGATGACGACGTCCTGCTCGGTGGCGAGGAGGCCGGCCACCCGACGCTCGATCGCCGCGAAATGCGCGGCGGTGAGCGGGGGAAGGTCGAGGAAGGGGTGCGTCACGGTGGTGCTCTCTTCGGATCGGTCCAGCTGCGGTCAGCGGTGCTTCGAGGGTACCCAGCGCCTCTTGGAGGCCCTTGTCCACCGCCTCGTACAGTGCAGCCATGAGTGATCACGAGGTGGCGCCGGTGCTGCGGATCAAGGGGCGGGTGCTCGTCGGCCCCGACGACGTCAGGGACGGACTCTGGGCCGTCGACGGGCGGATCACCTACGAGCGGCCGCCCGGCGCGGACGACGCGGTGACCGTCAGCGGCTGGGCCCTGCCCGGTCTCGTCGACGCGCACTGCCATGTCGGCCTCGACCGCCACGGACCCGTCGACGCGGCGACCAGCGAGAAGCAGGCCCTCAGCGACCGGGAGGCCGGCACGCTGCTCATCCGGGACGCCGGATCGCCCTCCGACACCCGGTGGATCGACGACCGGGAGGACCTGCCGAAGATCATCAGGGCGGGCCGTCACATCGCCAGGACCCGCCGGTACATCAGGAACTACGCCCACGAGATCGAGCCCGGTGACCTGGTCGCGTACGTCGCGCGGGAAGCGAGGCGCGGGGACGGCTGGGTGAAGCTGGTCGGCGACTGGATCGACCGCGACGCCGGCGACCTGACCGCCTGCTGGCCGCGCGCCGAGGTCGAGGCCGCCATCGCCGAGGCGCACCGCCTCGGGGCCAGGGTCACCGCCCACTGCTTCGCCGAGGCCGCCCTGCGCGACCTGGTGGAGGCCGGGATCGACTGCATCGAGCACGCGACGGGGCTGACCGAGGACACCATTCCGCTCTTCGCGGAGCGTGGCGTCGCGATCGTCCCGACGCTGGTCAACATCGCCACGTTCCCCGACCTCGCGGCGGGCGGCGAGGCCAAGTTCCCCCAGTGGTCCGCTCATATGCGGCAGCTGTACGAGCGCCGGTACGACACCGTGCGCGCCGCGTACGACGCGGGCATCCCGGTCTTCGTCGGCACGGACGCGGGCGGTTCACTGGCCCACGGCCTGGTGGCGGGGGAGGTCGCCGAACTGGTGAAGGCGGGCATCCCGCCCCTCGAAGCCCTCTCCGCGACGGCCTGGGGCGCCCGGAAGTGGCTCGGCCGGCCGGTGCTGGAGGAGGGCGCTCCGGCGGACCTGGTCGTGTACGACGAGGACCCGCGGGCGGACGTGCGCGTACTGGCGGATCCGCGGCGGGTGGTGCTCAACGGGCGGGTGGTCGGCTGACCTGCCGGGGGAGGCGCCGAGTTGACCGGCAGGTGACCCGGCCGCCGCCCACTCGTTGAAGCACTTCGTTGGGTTCTCCCGGTCGTCCGGTGACCGCGCCGCCCGCGCTGGGCGAAACGAGTGACTCCGGGGAACTCCTGTGCCGGAATATTCGAAGGTGTACGCGAAAACCCCCCTTTGGAGTGAACTGACGCCAGGTGTCTGTCAGTTCACCCTCTGTGCGTAAAGATTCACGGAGTCGAGGCCCCCGGCGCACGCGATGTCCCCCATTGACGGCGCCGGAGGGCTCCATGTCTCTTGTGGGGGTTCCACCATTTTGAACAGCAACACCTTCCGCCTGGCTGCCCTGGCGGTCGCCGCCGCTCCCGTCGCGCTGCTGGTCGCCGTCCCCGCGCAGGCCGCCACCGGAACGGCGCCGGCCACCCCGGCCGACGGCCGCGGAAAGGCGAGCGCGGTCGTACTCCGTGCCGCACTCGACGTCTCGCTCCTGAACAAGTCGGTCGAGGTGCCGCTCAAGGCCACGCTGAACGAGGTGCAGGCACCCGCGAGCGCCGAGGAGACCGCGCTCAGCGTGGAGCTCGACGGAGCGGAGCGGGGGCGCCCCGTCCATGTGCTGAAGGCCGACGTGGCCACCGCGAACGCAACCGTCGACAAGCGCAGGGCCGAGGGCTACGCCAACCTCGTGAAGGCCCGGGTGCACGTGCCCGGACTGCCGCTGCTCTCGCTCATCGAGGTCCAGAAGGTCACCTCCAAGGCGGTCTGCGAGGTGGGGAAGAAGCCGGTCGCGGAGTCGAACGTGCTGGGACACGTCTCGGTGCTCGGCAAGCGGATCAGGCTGACCTCGGGCGGTCGGACGCAGGTCGAGGTACCGGGCGTCGGCGAAGTGACCCTGGACCTGTCGAAGACCAGCACCACCTCACGTACAGCCGCCGCGACGGCGCTTCAGCTGCGGGTGTCCGTGAACCCGGGCAAGCTCAACGTGGCCGATGTGCAGGGAGAGGTCACGCTGGCCGAGGCCACGTGCAGGACGCCGAGGGGTGAGGGCGGCTCGGACAACGGCGGCTCGGACAACGGCGGTTCGGACAACGGCGGTTCGAGCAGCGGCGGTTCGAGCAGCGGGGGTTCTCAGGGCGGCGGCTCCACCGCCGGGTCCTCCGGCGGCGGTTCGACCGGCGGATCCGGTGACACCGGCAGCACGGGCAGCACAGGCAGCACCGGCGACAAGGGCGATGCCGTCGACGTGAAGCCCCAGACCGGCTCCGACCCGGTCCAGGCATCCGGCAGCGGCGACCTCGCGGAGACCGGATCCAGCTCCTCGACCCCGTACATCGCAGCCGGTTCGGCCCTTCTGCTGGCGGCCGGCGCCGGTGCCACGGTCGTCGCCCGCAGGCGCGCCCGGAGCTGAACCACCCGAGGGGGACGTGGGGGGCGGGGCGGGAAGCGGCGTTCGTGTGACGGAACACCGCTCCCCGCCCCCCGGGTCCCTCAGCCGGCCGCTCTCCGGGGCAGCCCCTGCAGCGCCAGGTCGAGGGCCTGGAGGAATCTGTTGGTCGTCACGCGGTCGCGTACGGCCAGCCGCAGCCACTCGCTGCCCAGCCCGGGGAACGTGTCACCGCGCCGTGCGGCGAACCCCCGTGAGCGCAGCCGCTCCCTCACCTCGTCCGCCCGGTCCACCCGCAGGAGAACGAACGGTCCCGCCGCCGGCTCCACCACCTGCACTTCACTGAACTCCGCGAGCCCGGCCAGCAGATGCGCCCGGTCCACCACGACACGGTCCGCCGCATCGGCCGCCTCCACCAGCGCACGCGGCTCCATGCAGGCCTCCGCCGCCGCCAGGGCGGGGGAGGACACCGGCCACAGGGGCTGCGCCTCCTGCAGCAGAGCGAGCGTCGCCGGATCCGCGAGCACATAGCCGATCCGCAGTCCCGCAAGGCCCCAGGTCTTGGTCAGGCTCCGCAGCACGACGAGCCCGGGGACGTCCTCGCGATCGCACAGCGCCTCCCGCTCGCCCGGAACGGCGTCCATGAACGCCTCGTCGACCACCAGCGTCCGCCCGGGCCGAGCCAGTTGCTCCAGCACGCCCGCGGGGTGGAGCACGGACGTCGGGTTGGTCGGATTGCCGACCACCACCAGATCGGCGTCCTCGGGCACCGCCGACGGATCCAGCCGGAAACCGTCCTCCGGACGCAGCACCACCCGCCCGACCTCGTGCCCGGCCGCGCGCAGCGCCGCCTCCGGCTCGGTGAACTGAGGATGCACGACGACCGGCCGCCGGGCCGGCAGCGCCCGTGCGATCAGTACGAAGGCCTCGGCCGCACCCGCCGTCAGCAGGACACGCTCCTCGGGCAGTCCGTGCCGTGCGGCCACCGCCGCCCGTGCCGGACGGCCGTCCGGATAGGCGGCCAGCGAGCCCAGTGACGCGGCTATCCGCTCCCGCAGCCAGTCCGGGGGCGTACCGGTCCGTACGTTCACGGCGAGGTCGGTCAGATCCAGGCCGCGTACTTCCGCGTCGCCGTGGTGCCGCAGATCGGGCCCGGCGCTGTCGATGTGCTTCGTGGGGGGCAGCATGGCAGCCATGGTGAACGGCTCAGCGCCATTCGTCGACGCCGGGGTGCCGACAGAAAGCAGCCGGCGTGCCACCGCGCAGGTCGCCGAGGCCGACTTCCGTTTCGGTACGAGGAGTTCATCCGCGCCGACGAGCGCGGCAGCCTCCGCGACCGACGGTGTGCCGACGGCGTCCCGCGGCGCCCCCGAGGGGTTCGGTACGCGGACGGCGGCCAGCACCGCGGCGGGAAACGCGCGGACCGGCACCCCGAGCCGTGCTGCCGCACCCGTGATCCCCGGTTCGTCCGCCCTCGTGTCGAGCGTTGCCAGTTCCACCACGTCGGAGGCCGCCGACCCGGCCGCGCGCAGTGCCTCGAGGACCAGCTCGAGAACCTCGTCGGCCGTGACGCCCCGGCGGGCACCGACGCCGACGACGAGCACGGTGCGGGTCATGAGCGGAGTCCTTTTCGGGGTGGCGGGTTAGGGCTGCCTGAGATGCGGGCCCGGGGGTCGATCGGCTAGCAAGGGCCCATGGCGGTGTTCGTCGCGCTCGGCGCGTTCCTGATGACCCTGGCCGGCGGCTGGGTCGCTCAACGCGTCACCGACCGCCGTCACCTGGTGCTGGGCCTCGCCGGCGGACTGATGCTCGGCGTCGTCGGTCTCGATCTGCTGCCCGAAGCGGTGGAGGCCGCGGGCGGAGCGGTCTTCGGTGTCCCCGCCGCGCTGCTGCTCTTCGTGGGCGGCTTCCTGGTGGCCCATGTCGTGGAGCGTTCACTGGCCGTACGCCAGGCGGCACATGGTGCGGGCGAGGAGAGAGTGCCGCAGGTCGGGATGACGGCCGCGGCCGCGATGGTGGGACACAGCCTGATGGACGGCATCGCGCTCGGCGCCGCCTTCCAGGTCGGCGGCGGCATGGGCGCCGCCGTCGCTCTCGCCGTGATCACCCACGACTTCGCCGACGGATTCAACACCTACACGATCACCAGCCTCTACGGGAACGCCCGCCGCAAGGCCCTCCTGATGCTGTACGCGGATGCCCTGGCCCCGATCGTGGGCGCGGCGACCACCCTGCTGTTCACCCTTCCGGAGGAACTGCTCGGCTGTTATCTCGGCTTCTTCGGCGGGGCACTCCTCTACCTCGCCGCCGCCGAGATCCTGCCCGAGGCCCACCACGACCACCCGGCCCGCTCCACGCTGCTGTGCACCGTCGCCGGAGTGGGCTTCATCTGGCTGGTCGTCGGCATCGCGGAGTGACCCGGGGCCTCTCGAGCCTCTTGCCGTGCTCATGCCCGGCAGTGCTCCACGAACCGCCGGGCCACCCCGGGTGACGCCGCCCAGTGCGTGTGCAGGTAGCTCGCGTGCACACCCTGCTGGACGAAGCCCTCCACCCGGCGTTCCGGCTGGTGCATCCCCCAGGCAGGGGTGGCACCGGCACCGGGCTCCAGCACCGTCCGGTGGAACTCGTGCCCGCGCAGCCGGGTTCCCGCCGCCGCCAGCACGCTGTCGGACACCGCGACGGCCTGCCGGTAGCCGAGCGTCAGCCGTTCGGACATCCGGGCCGAGGCGTCCAGCACCCCGCACATCGGACGCCCGTCCAGCTCACGCGCCAGATACAGCAGCCCCGCGCACTCGGCCGCCACCGGGGCGCCGGACAGGGCGAGTTCGGTCACCGACCTGCGCAGCGGTTCGTTCGACGACAGCTCCGGCGCGTACATCTCGGGGAAGCCGCCACCGATGACCAGTCCCGCCGTCCCCGCGGGCAGCTTCTCGTCGTGCAACGGGTCGAAGACCACCACATCCGCTCCGGCGGCCGTCAGCAGCTCGGCATGCTCCGCGTACGCGAACGTGAACGCGGCCCCGCCCGCCACGGCCACCACCGGCCGCACCCCGTCGACGGAATGCCGCTCCGGCTCCCACACCTCGTCGGGCAGCGCGGGCGCCGAACGGGCCAGCGCCAGCAGGGCGTCCAGGTCGCAGCCCGCCCGTACGCGCTCCGCCATCGCCCGTACGGCGTCGACTGCCTCGGTCTGCCGCTCCGCCACCGGAACCAGACCCAGATGACGCGAAGGCGTGACCACCTGCGGCGCCCGCCGCAGGGCCCCCAGCACCGGCAGGCCCGTCTCCTCGAGCGCCTCCCGCAGGAGGGCCTCATGCCGGTCGGACGCCACCTTGTTGAGGATCACCCCGCCGATCCGCACCTCGGGATCCCAGGACGCGAAACCGTGCACGAGGGCAGCGACCGAACGGGACTGCGACGAGGCGTCGACGACGAGCACCACGGGAGCCCGGAGGAGCTTCGACACCTGGGCCGTGGAGGCGAGTTCACCCTGCCCCGAAGCGCCGTCGTACAGCCCCATCACGCCCTCGACGACCGCCAGGCCGGCACCGGCGGCACCGTGTGCGAACAGCGGGGCGATCAGCTCCGTACCGCACATGTACGCGTCCAGGTTGCGCCCCGGACGGCCGGTGGCCAGCGCGTGGTACCCCGGGTCGATGTAGTCCGGGCCCACCTTGTGCGGGGACACGGCGAGGCCGCGGCCCGCGAAGGCCGCCATCAGGCCCGTTGCGACCGTTGTCTTGCCGCTGTTGGAGGCCGGCGCGGCAATGACCAGACGAGGAACACTCACCACTCGATGCCCCTCTGGCCCTTCTGACCGGCGTCCATCGGGTGCTTGACCTTCGACATGTCGGTCACCAGATCGGCGGCCTCGATCAGCTTCGCGGGAGCGTTGCGCCCGGTGATCACGACATGCTGCGTCCCCGGACGGTCGCGCATCACCTCGACGACCTCGTCGGTGTCGATCCAGCCCCAGTGCATCGGATAGGCGAACTCGTCCAGCACGTACAGCTTGTACGTCTGAGCCGCCAGGTCGCGCTTGACCTGCTCCCAGCCCTCACGGGCCTTCTCCTCGTTGTCGGAGTTGTCGCCGTGGAGGCCACGCTGGACCCACGACCAGCCCTCGCCCATCTTGTGCCAGTCGACGGTGCCGCCCTCGCCGCTCGCCCCGAGCACCTTCAGCGCGTTCTCCTCGCCGACCTTCCACTTCGCCGACTTCACGAACTGGAACACCCCGATCGGCCAGCCCTGGTTCCAGGCCCGCAGCGCGAGCCCGAAGGCCGCCGTCGACTTGCCCTTGCCGATGCCCGTGTGGACGAAGAGGAGCGGACGGTTACGTCGCTGACGTGTCGTCAGTCCGTCGTCCGGCACCGATACAGGCTGTCCCTGTGGCATTACGCGGCCCTCCCGGCTGCTTGAACATCCTTGACCAGCCCGGCGATCGAGTCGGCGCGCAGTTCGTCGAGCGTGACCGCGCCGCCCCCCATGTCCCGGGCGAGCTGTGCGGCGAGCCCGAGGCGCACGTACCCCGACTCGCAGTCCACGACGACGGACGCCGTGCCCTCGGCGGCATGCAGCCGGCCGGCCCGCGCGGCCAGCGCCACCGGGTCCGGACCACCGGTCGCCCGGCCGTCCGTCACCACGACGAGCAGCGGCCGCCGGGACGGATCGCGCATCCGCTCCACCCGCAGGACGTCGTGCGCCCTCAGCAGGCCCGCGGCCAGCGGGGTGCGCCCACCGGTCGGCAGCGACTCCAGCCGCGCCGCCGCCGCGTCCACCGACGAGGTGGGCGGCAGTACGACCTCGGCATCCTTGCCGCGGAACGTCACCAGGCCCACCTTGTCCCGCCGCTGATAGGCGTCCAGCAGCAGCGACATCACGGCGCCCTTCACGGCGCTCATCCGCTGCCGGGCCGCCATCGACCCCGAGGCGTCCACCACGAAGAGCACCAGGTTTCCCTCGCGCCCCTCCCGCGTCGCCTGCCGCAGGTCGTCACGCCGTACGACGAGGCCCCGGCCGGACCGCCCGCGCGCCCGCTGGTGCGGCGCCGCCGCCTGCACGGTCGCCGCGAGGTGCAGCTTCGTCAGCGACCCCTGGGGCCGCCGCGCCCCCGTCGTGCGCCCGTGCTCGGTACGCGCCCGGGACCGCCGCCCGGCCGCGCCCTCGCCGAGACCGGGCACGCTGAGCATCTTCGTGCGGAACGGCTCCGAGGCGCGTACCGGCTGCTGCTCCCCGCCGCCGGCCGGCGCGGGCGCGTCGGGACGGCCGGATCCGGGACCGCTCTCCTCCTCGGGACCGCTCTCCGTGCCCGGTCCGTTCTCCGTGCCCGGACCGCCCTCCGCGTCGGGACCGCCGCCCTGAGGAGGCAGCCCGCCGCCACCCGGCCCGTCGGGATCCGGATCGTCGTCGCCCCCGTCCGCGTCGTCGGCCGCGTCCCTGAGGGTGTCGTCCAGCTTGTCCTCGTCCAGCCCGGGCGCGTCGAAGGGGTTCCGCCGCCGCCGGTGGGGGAGCGCAAGGAGCGCGGCCTGCCGCACGTCCTCGGCGGTGACCTCATCGCGCCCCGCCCACGCGGCCAGCGCCGTAGCGGTGCGGGCCATGACGATGTCGGCACGCATGCCGTCCACCTCGAAAGCCGCGCACGTCGCGGCGATCTGCCGCAACACACCGTCCCCGAGCACCACTTCGGGCAACAGGACACGCGCGGCGGCGATCCGCGCCCGCAACGCGCCCTCCTCCTGCGCCCACCGGGCGGCGAACCCGTCCGGATCGTCGTCGTACGCGAGCCGCCGCCGTACGACCTCGACCCGCTGGTCGGTGTCGCGGGAGGCAGCCACCTCGACGGTCAGCCCGAAGCGGTCCAGCAACTGCGGTCGCAGCTCGCCCTCTTCGGGGTTCATCGTCCCCACCAGCAGGAACCGCGCCGCATGCCGTACGGAGACACCTTCGCGCTCGACGTACGAGGCACCCATGGCCGCCGCGTCGAGCAGCAGGTCCACCAGGTGGTCGTGGAGCAGATTGACCTCGTCCACGTACAGGATCCCGCGGTGCGCGTCGGCGAGGAGCCCCGGTTCGAAGGCCTTCACCCCCTCCGAGAGCGCCCGCTCGATGTCCAGCGCACCCACGAGCCGGTCCTCGGACGCGCCGACGGGCAGCTCCACGGTCCGCGCGGCGCGCGACACGCCGGTCCCGGCCTCGTGGGGACCGTCGGGACACGCCGGGTCGGGCGCGACCGGATCGCACGAGAACCGGCACCCGGAGACCACGGACACCTCCGGCATGAGCGCGGCGAGCGCCCGCACGGCGGTGGACTTGGCGGTGCCCTTCTCGCCCCGCACGAGAACGCCGCCGACGGCCGGACTGACGGCGTTCAGCAACAGCCCGAGCCGCAGATCGTCCTGTCCGACGATGGCGGTGAAGGGATACGGGGTACTCACGGTGCCTCCTCTGTCACATGCACAATGGGTCCAGCCACATCAGGCGTTCGCTGCGCGTCCGGGGCGGAGCCCCGGCCTGGGGAAGGGACAGAAGCCCCAGCCCCCCGCGGCGCCCCGGGCGGCACGAACGGCAGCCCCGCCGGCGACCCCTCCTCGATCAGCCGCCACAGCGCATCCGTGTCCGCGTGCTCCTCGATCAGATCCCCCAGCCGGTCCAGCTGCTCCTCCCGCAGCTCCGCGAAACTCGTGTCCGGAGCCGCCACGAACCGCCGTCCGGCCGCCCGCGCCACCTCCGCCAGGAACCGCCGCCTGAACGCATCGCTCTCCAGCGACCCGTGCCAGTGCGTCCCCCACACGGCGCCCACCCGGCACCCGTCCAGGAACGGCTCGCCGCCGCGCACCTCGGCGACCCCGTGATGGATCTCGTACCCCTCCACGGGCTCTCCGAGCGCCGACCCGACAGGCCGGCCCAGCACCTTCTCCCGGCCGAACCGGATCCGCACCGGCAGCAGCCCCAGCCCGTCGACCAGCCCCGCCCGCGACTCCACCTCGTCCTCGATGGACTCACCGAGCACCTGGAACCCGCCGCAGATCCCCAGCACCGGAAGCCCCTCGGCGGCCCGCCGCAGCAGCGCGTCGGCCAGCCCCCGCTCGCGCAGCCACGCCAGCGCCTTCACCGTGCCGCGCGTACCGGGCACGATCACCAGGTCCGCGTCGGCGAGCTCCTCGGCCCGGTCCACGAACCGCACCACCACGCCCGGCTCGGCCGCCAGCGCGTCCACATCGGTGAAGTTCGACATCAGCGGCACGGCGCACACCGCGACCCTCAGGACGTCCTGCCCGTGGGGCGGCGCGACGACCGACTCCCGCACGGCGCCGCGCATCGACACCCGCAGCCCGTCCTCCTCGTCGATGCCGAGGCCGTGGGCGAACGGCAGCACCCCGTACGTACGGCGCCCGGTGAGCTCGTACAGCATGTCCAGGCCGGGCTCCAGCAGCGACACATCGCCGCGGAACTTGTTGACGAGGTACCCGGCGACCAGCGACTGGTCCTCGGCGCTCAGCAGCGCCGTCGTACCGAAGAACGAGGCGAACACCCCGCCCCGGTCGATGTCCCCGACGACCAGCACCGGGAAGCGGGCGGCACGCGCGATGCCCATGTTCACGATGTCCGTGCGCCGCAGATTGATCTCGGCCGGACTGCCCGCCCCCTCGCAGATCACGGCGTCATACGTGCCCCGGAGCTGCTCCAGACAGTCCACGACCGTCCCCAGCAGCGATTCCTGGCGCCCGCCGTGGTAGCCGCGCGCGCTCATCTCGCCGACCGGCTTCCCCATCAGGACGACCTGACTGGAGCGGTCACCGCCGGGCTTGAGCAGCACCGGATTCATGAGCACGCTCGGCTCCACCCGGGCGGCCTGCGCCTGCATCGCCTGGGCCCGGCCGATCTCCGCACCCTCGCGGGTCACGAACGAGTTCAGCGACATGTTCTGCGCCTTGAACGGCGCGACCTTCACCCCCCGGCGCACCAGCCACCGGCAGATACCCGCCGTGACGACGCTCTTGCCCGCGTCCGAGGTCGTCCCCGCGACCAGCAGCCCGCCGCCCTGTCCGCCGTTCATGCCCGGCCTCTCCTTCCCGAGGCCAGCCGCGCGGCCGCACACACGCCGAGGGCCAGCACACTCACACGGCGCGAAAGCCGCACCGCGCGTTCGATATCCGCTACGTGCACGTCCCGGCCGGTCGCCCCGTTGAGCACGGGCCGGTGCTCGACCCGCCCGCCGTACGCGAGGGTCCCGCCGAGGCGCACGCCGAGCGCACCCGCGAACGAGGCCTCCACCGGGCCCGCGTTGGGGCTCGGGTGCTTTCCCGCGTCGGCCCGCCAGGCCCGCACGGCCTCGCGCGGACGGCCGCCGGCGGCCACGGCGAGCACGGCGGTGAGGCGGGCACCGGGCCAGCCGGCGAGGTCGTCGAGACGGGCCGAGGCCCAGCCGTAGCGCCGGTGGCGCGGCGACCTGTGGCCGACCATGGCGTCGAGGGTGTTGACGGCCCGGAACCCGACGAGGCCCGGGACACCGCCGATGGCGCCCCACACCAGGGCGCCGACGACGGCGTCGGAGGTGTTCTCGGCGACCGACTCCACCACCGCGCGGGCGATCTGGGGTCCGTCGAGGGCCTGGGGGTCACGTCCGCAGAGGTGCGGCAGCCGCTCGCGGGCCACCTCGATGTCACCGGCGGCGAGCGCGCCGCCGATGGCGCGGGCCTCCCGCCCCAGCGACGTACCGCCGACGACGGACCAGGTGGCGGCGGCGGTCAGCGCCACGGCCGCGGCGGGACGGTTCCGTACGGCACGAGCGGCCAGCGCGGCGGCACCGGCGGCGCCCCCGGCGCAGACCAGCGCGTGCAGGGCGCCCCAGCCGCGGTGATCGCGCCACAGCCGGCTCTCGACGCCTGCCGCGGCCTGCCCGAAGGCGGCGACGGGGTGGCCCCGCCGGGGGTCACCGAGCAGCAGGTCGCCGATCAATCCGGCGGTGGCGCCGTACGCGAAGATGCGGTCGGCTCGCACGGTTCAGCCGGCCGTCGTGCCTCGAACGACCTTCGGAGCGGGTGACACAGGGACCGACGCACGGCAGCCAGGCATGGCAGATGTCCTTAACTCAGGGTCCGCGCCCTGGTTCGACGTGACCGGCGACGAGAGTCTCCTGGCTTCCGGATCCGCAGTTCCCCCGGCCTTCCAGTCCGTGCCGGACCGTGACTTCCGTGTGGGGGCCTGCTCCCCGGTGACAGTGGCGGGACCGCGCCGGATTCGCACCGGCTTCCTCTCCTGTCGCCGTAAATGGCACCGGCAGTCCACCACGCCCCGTGAACGCCCGTCAACCTGCCGTTGACCTGCGGGAGTGCAGTGTGCGCAGACGCACATCGGGCCGGACACACACGTGGTGTGTCCGGCCCGACGGGAGGAGACGGCGGCTCGGCGCCGGGGTGGTCAGACGACGATCAGATAGATCCCGTAGGCGACCGCCGCCGCGCACAGCCCGAAGCAGGCGTACGCGCCGGTGCGCGCCAGCGTGAGAGACCCTCCGGACTGCACCGCCGATGCCTGCTTGGAGAGGCCGATGATGCCGAGGGTGAAGAGGCCGACCAGTGCGACGGTGACCACGAGGCTGACGCCGAAGACGGAGGCGAGAGCTGCCCAGTCGATGTTCATACGGATCTGTCCTTACACCGTGGCCGGTCGGGCCGGGTCGGCCGGGGATCCGGCCGTCGGGGCCGGGGCCGGGATGGTGGTCTTGAGGTCCGGGACGCCGGAGCCGACGGGCGGCGGGCTGACGGCCGCGATGGCGGTGGTGACGACGCCCGCGGGCTCGGCGTCCGTCGCGTTGACGTTGGTGTGGTCGACCGGCTTGCGGCGCGACAGCAGCCAGATGGCAGCGGAGCCCGCGACGAGGAGCACGGCGACCACGCCGACACCCCAGGGGCCCTGCTTGGTGAGGAACTCCGCGCCCGCGCCGACCAGACCGGCGGCCGGCAGGGTCAGGCCCCAGGCGATGAACATGCGGGTGGCGGTGGACCAGCGGACCACGCCCCCCTTGCGTCCGAGACCGGCGCCCATCACGGCGCCGGAGCAGGACTGGGTGGTGGAGAGGGAGAAGCCGAGGTGCGAGGAGGCCAGGATGACCGTGGCCGCACTGGTCTGGGCGGCGAAGCCCTGCGGCGGCTTGAGCTCGGTGAGGCCGCTGCCCATGGTGCGGATGATGCGCCAGCCGCCGAGGTAGGTGCCCATCGCGATCGCGATACCGGCGGAGGCGATGACCCAGACCGGCGGGTTGGAGCCGGGGGCGAGCACGCCACCGGTGACCAGGGCCAGGGTGATGATGCCCATCGTCTTCTGGGCGTCGTTGGTGCCGTGGGCGAGCGAGACGAGACCCGCCGAGGCGATCTGTCCGGCCCGGTAGCCCTTGGCGGTCGACTTCAGCTGCGCCTCGTCGGTGACCTTCCGGTTGAGGCGGTACGTCAGCTTCGTGGCCAGCAGCGCGGCCAGGCCGGCGACGAGGGGGGCCGCGATCGCGGGCAGGAGGACCTTCGTGACGACGGTGCCGCCGTTGATCGAGGACCAGCCGGCCGACATCACCGCGGCGCCGATGAGGCCGCCGAAGAGTGCGTGGGAGGAACTGGAGGGCAGACCCACCAGCCAGGTCAGGAGATTCCACAGGATGGCGCCGACGAGCGCCGCGAAGATGACCTCGGTTCTGAGGCCGTTCTCGTTGATGATCCCGCCGGAGATCGTCTTGGCGACCTCCACCGACAGGAACGCGCCGACGAGGTTGAGAACGGCGGACATGGCCACCGCTGTCTTGGGCTTGAGGGCGCCGGTCGAGATGGTGGTGGCCATCGCGTTGGCGGTGTCGTGGAAACCGTTCGTGAAATCGAACACGAGAGCTGTCACGATCACGATCGCGAGCAGCAGCGTGATGTGTTCCATTTACCCAGGCAATCGTTCGACGTCAGTGGCTGTAGGAACGTAAGCAACCTGGGTGAACGGAAGATGAACTGGGCAGGGCGGTGCGGTGACTCCAAGCGCGAACAGGCATTCCGCTTGTGTGCGCCGAGGGCGGTTGCACCGGCCCGCGGCGGTGCGGGAACCGGCCTTCGCCGGGTTCCGCACCGCATCTGGTCTGCCGCATTTGCCCCATTGGAGAGACATCGGTCACGTGCTTCGCGACGGCTTCGCCCGACAGGTCCTGGCGGGACCCCGCGGACCCGGCGTGATCCGGACGCAGGCCCCTAGGATCGCCGCATGAATGATCAGGACCGGGACGCGATCGAGCGGGCATGGGACGGCGTCGTCGCGACGGCCCGCAGGACGGCCGCGGACGGACTCGTCGTCGGCACCTCGGGCAACGTGTCGGCACGGGTCGGCGAAATCGTCCTGGTCACCCCCAGCGGAGTGCCCTACGACCGGCTGGGCCCCGGGGACGCGGTCGGCGTCGACCTCGAAGGGCGCCAGGTCCTCGGGACCATGACCCCGACCAGCGAGCTCCCCCTCCACCTGGCCGTCTACGGCAACAGCGACGCCGCCGCCGTCGTCCACACGCACGCGGTGCACGCCACGGCCGTCTCCACCCTCGTCGACGAGGTCCCGCTGGTGCACTACGCCGCCGCCATGCTCGGCGGCCCCGTCCGTACCGCCGCCTACGCCCGGTACGGGACGCGGGAGCTTGCCGGGAACATGCTCACCGCCCTGCGCGACCGCACCGGCTGCCTGCTGCAGAACCACGGAACGGTCACCTACGGCGACACCCTCGACGAGGCCTACGACCGCACCGCCCAGCTCGAATGGATGTGCAGGCTCTGGCTCACCGCGAGCTCCGTGCCCGGCCGCCACCCGTCCCTGCTCTCGCGCGCCCAGCTGAGCGACGTACAGGACGCCCTGAAGGGGTACGGCCAGCCCGGCTGAGCCCGGGGCCGGCACCGTACGGCCCCGTCCCACTGGCAGCCCGCGCCGTAGCCCAGGACACTGGAGCCGTGCGCCCGGCAACAGCGACGGCAGCAGCCGTCTCCACGATCCTCGGCGTCGGAGCGGCAGCGGTCGCGGCCGGCCGGTACGCCAGCGACGCCGCCCTCGGGGCCCCGTCGCCACGCCCCTTCCCCGGAGACCGCAGACTCACGGTGCACGCCACCGCGCCCGGGCAGGTCACCCTGACCCGCTCCTTCGCCGCGCTGCGCCCCGGCACGTACGGACTGGTGGGCCGCGACGTCCACGCGATCGTCGGCCCGGTCGTCGAGCAGGCACCGCACGACTCCGCCGACACCGTCGTGCGCAGGCTGGAACGCGTCACCCGGGGCAGCCTGGAACCGGGCGCCAAGGTCCGCCTCACCCCCGTGCTCCACAGCGGCGACCCGCTCGGCGCACTCGGCCTCGCGTACAAGGAGGTCGAGGTCCCCGGCGAGCTGGGCGCCCTGCCCGCCTGGTTCCTCCCCGGCGCACGCGACACCTGGGTCATCACCGTGCACGGCCTCGGCACCACCCGCGAACACCCCCTGAACGTGACGGGATTCCTGCAGGAGCAGCAGTTCCCGGTGCTCGACCTCGCCTACCGCGGTGACGCCGGCGCACCCCGCTCGCCGGACGGGCTCGGCCACCTCGGCGAGTCCGAGTGGCGCGACCTCGACGCTGCCATCCGGCACGCCGTGCGCTACGGGGCCGAGCGCGTCGTCGTCCACGGCTGGTCCACCGGCGCCACGATGGCCCTGCACGCCGCCGTCAACTCCGCGCTCCGCGACCGCATCAGCGGTCTCGTCCTGGACTCCCCGGTCCTGGACTGGAAGGTCACCCTCCGCGCCCTGGCCGCTGCCCACGGCATCCCCGCCGCACTCCTGCCCCTTGCCGTCCGGGCCGCCCAGGGCCAGACCGGACTGCGCGGCGCCCCGCTCCTGGAGACCTCCGTACCGATCGCGCTGCACGCCCCCACGCTGATCTTCCACGGCCCCGACGACACGCTGGCGCCCTGGCAGCCGTCCCGGGAACTGGCCGCACTGCGTCCCGACCTGGTCACCCTGCACCCCGTGACGCAGGCTCCGCATGCGGCGATGTGGAATGCCGATCCGGCACGCTACGAAGAGGCCCTCAGGCGCTTCCTCACGCCCCTGATGTGAGCTGATGGGGTGGATCGGCCCGGTTGGTGACCGGGTCCGAAACCTTCCCGTAGCCATGGGATCCGGCTTCCGTTTGGGCTTTCGGGCCGTCAGAGGCAAGACTGCTCCCGTGACGTCCCGTACCCCGCGCGACTCCAGGCTGCGACTTGTCCGCCCGCGACCCCTTGCCACCGCCCGCAAGGCCGTGACCACCCGGCGCACCAGGCCGGCCCCCCGCCCACCCGAGGGCACACCGCCTCCTGCGGAACTGGCGCGCCAGGCCAGGGCCGTGCTCGCCCACGCCGTTCGGATCGCCCACTGGGCCGCCGACGGCGCGAGCCCGGGGGCGGCCCCGCTCGCCACCCAGGCCCTGGAACGGGCCGCGGCGGCGCTGGAACTGTCGCCCGCCCAGATACAGACCGGCTGGGACCGGGCCAGGCTGGCCGGGCTGATCGAACTCCACGGCGACACCGCGCGCCCCGGCTGGAGGCTGCGCGCCTGGGACCGGGACGACTCCGCCGTGCTCCGCGGCTGGGTGGCGCTCTTCGACGCCTGGTCGCTCGTCCACGCCGCACCCGAAGGCATCGAGGCCACCGCGGTCGCCGAAGCCGTCGAGGCGGTGCCCCAGGTGCTCTCGCTCCTGCAGCTCTCCGCCGGCCCCGTCACCGTGCCCGCCCTCCTCGACCTCCTCGGCCAGCGCGTCGCGGAACTCCACGAGGAGCGGTGCGAGGTGCCCTACGGGCCGCCGCAGCAGCCCGCACCCGGCAGCCCCGCGACCGGGCAGCCCGAGGACCTGAACGCGCTCCTGCTCGACTGGGCCCTCGAAGGCCTCGCCGCCGTCGGCGCGCTGACGCTCGGAGCCGGACAGGCCACGCTCACCCCTCTCGGCAACTGGGCGGTCTGGGTCAAGCTCGAACAGATCTGTGTCGCCGCCCAGAGCCCGGCCGGAAACATCGAGCAGTCCGCTGCCGACATGCTGCTCGGCTGCGCCCGGCTCACCCCCGGGCCTGCCCGCGTCGAGTACCGGGCCTGGCTCGCCGCCCGGACCGTCGGCAGCGCGGTGACCGAACTGCTCGCCGTCGCCCGCGGCGAGGACGCCCTGCTGCGCGGTCTCGCCTTCGAGGCGCTGCGTGTCGTCGGTGCTCCCGCGGAGCCCGTGGTGCGCACCGTCGTCAGCGAACCACCGCTGCGTCCGTACGCCCTGCTCTGGCTCGCCGAGTACGAGGGCGCCGACCCCGACGACGCCCAGGACGTCCTCAGCCGCGAGGAAGCCACCTGGCTCTGGATCGACACCGCGGCGGCGGTCGCGGATCACGGCGAGACCGGCCTGCTGGTCCGCCATCTCGACTCCGCCGTCCAGGGCACGGTCCCGGCCCTGCTCGACGAGGTCCGGGCGGTCGGACACCCGCGCACCGTGCAGGTGCTGGTCGCCCTGGCCGCCGCCCACCCCGACCCGGCCCTCGCCAAGGCCGTGCGCCGGGCGGCGTTCCAGGTGCACACCGGCGGCGCCTGAGCACGGAGCGCGAAACCCCGGGGGTGGCGGTCAGCCCGCCGACCCCGGGGCGTACGTCCCGAAGCTCCAGACGTTGCCCTCCGCGTCCCGCGCCATGTAGTCACGCGAGCCGTAGTCCTGGTCGGTGGGCGGCATCAGGATCTCCACGCCGTGCTCCACGGCCCGCGCGTGGTGCTCGTCCACCTCGTCCACGACGACGTACACCCCCGCGGGTCCCGCCCCCGCCATCGCCTTGGCAAACACGCCCTCGCCCCCCTTGGAGCCGAGCATCACCCTGCCGTTGCCGCAGGACAGCTCGGCATGCAGGACGCTGCCGTCCTTTCCCTCGTACACCGCCTCCTCCGTGAAACCCAGGGCCCCGGTCAGCGTCCTGATCGCGGCCTTCGCGTCGTCGTACAGAACCGTCGGATAGATCGTCGGTACACCGCCGGCGCCTGCCATCGCGCTCACCCTCTTCCAGCCGTTCCCACCGGTTCGCTGTGATCTGCGTCTCAGTCTTCCACCGGGCACCGACAGTGCGCCCCCGCAGGGCGGCGGTTCAGCGGAAGGTGTTGCAGCGGCTCGGGTCCCCGGTGCGGAATCCGGTGGTGAACCACTGCCGGCGCTGCTCCGACGAGCCGTGTGTCCACGACTCCGGGTTCACGCTCCCCTGGAACCTCTCCTGGATCCGGTCGTCGCCGACCGCCGCCGCGGCGTCCAGGCCGTCCCGGATGTCCGCCTCCGTCAGCTCGGTGATCAGGGGGCGCCCCGACTCGGCGGGCGTGGTGGTCGCGTGGTTCGCCCACACCCCGGCGTAGCAGTCCGCCTGCAGCTCCACCTTCACGGAATTGCTGTCGGCGCCCTGCCGCCCGTCCTGCGCCCTGGCCAGCGTGCCCAGCTGGTTCTGTACGTGGTGGCCGTACTCGTGGGCGACGACGTACGCCTCGGCGAACGGCCCGCCGCTCGATCCGAACGTCGTGCGCAGTTCGTCGAAGAACCCCAGGTCCAGATAGACCTGCCGGTCACCCGGGCAGTAGAACGGCCCGACCGCCGAGGTGGCCGACCCGCACGCGGTGCCGATCCGGTCGCTGAACAGGACGGTCCGCGCCGGCGTGTACGTCTCGCCGCTCCGGGTGAACTCCTGGCGCCAGTAGTCCTGCACGCTGTTGACCACCGCCACGGTCCGGCAGTCGTCCCTGGTGTTCGCGTCCTCGCCCGTCAGGCAGCTCTGCTGGACCTGGGCGGCGGACGACGCGGTCGCGGTCGTGTCGGGGTCGCCCGAGGAGAGTCCGAGCTGGTCCGGGCCGACGCCGAAGAAGAGCCCCAGGACCAGCGCGATGATGCCGACGATGCCGCCGCCCATGGTGGCCCTGCCGCCCGGGATCCGGCTGCCGCGCACATCCTGGACCTCGGATGTGTCCAGGTCGGCGTCGTCGTCGAACTGCATGGGGCGCACCACCCTCTGCTCCGGCACGGCACCCTTGCCGTCCTGCGCCGAGTATCGGACAGTTCGGCAGGGGATGCCCTTTTATGTGACGCGCCGTGGTCAGAGGGTGTCAGGCCGGAAGCACGCGGAAAACCAGGTGGACACCGCCAGTAGAATGAGCTCCATGGCAATTCTCCTTGTGCATTAGACGGCGTCGAGTCGTGAGTCCGTTACCGTCCCTCCGCCGTCCATACCGCCCTGGAGTTTTTCCGTGATCACCGCTTCCGGCATCGAGCTGCGCGCCGGCGCCCGCATCCTCATCGAGTCCGCCTCCTTCCGCATCGCCAAGGGCGACCGCATCGGTCTGGTCGGCCGTAACGGAGCGGGCAAGACGACCCTCACCAAGTGCCTCGCCGGTGAGGGAACCCCGGCCGGCGGCACCATCACGCGCTCGGGCGAGGTCGGCTACCTCCCGCAGGACCCGCGCACCGGCGACCTCGAGGTCCTGGCCCGCGACCGCATCCTCTCCGCCCGCGGACTCGACGAGATCCTGCGCAAGATGCGGGAGAACGAGGAGCGGATGGCGAACGGCCAGGGTGCCACCCGCGAGAAGGCGATGAAGAAGTACGAGCGCCTGGAGACGGAGTTCCTCACCAAGGGCGGATACGCCGCCGAGGCCGAGGCCGCCACCATCGCCGCCGCGCTCAGCCTGCCCGACCGGGTGCTCGGCCAGCCCCTGCACACGCTCTCCGGTGGTCAGCGCCGCCGTGTCGAGCTCGCCCGCATCCTGTTCTCGGACGCCGACACCCTGCTCCTCGACGAGCCCACCAACCACCTGGACGCGGACTCGATCGTCTGGCTGCGCGACTACCTCAAGACCTACCGCGGCGGCTTCATCGTGATCTCCCACGATGTCGAGCTCGTCGAGACGGTGGTCAACAAGGTCTTCTACCTCGACGCCAACCGCGCGCAGATCGACGTCTACAACATGGGCTGGAAGCTCTACCAGCAGCAGCGCGAGGCGGACGAGAAGCGCCGCAAGCGCGAGCGCCAGAACGCTGAGAAGAAGGCCGCGACACTCAACGCGCAGGCCGACAAGATGCGCGCCAAGGCCACCAAGACCGTCGCCGCGCAGAACATGGCCAAGCGCGCCGACCGGCTGCTCTCGGGTCTGGAGGCCGTCCGGGTCTCCGACAAGGTCGCCAAGCTGCGCTTCCCCGACCCCTCGCCCTGCGGCAAGACCCCGCTGATGGCGGAAGGCCTCTCCAAGTCGTACGGGTCGCTCGAGATCTTCACCGACGTCGACCTCGCCATCGACAAGGGCTCCCGCGTCGTCATCCTCGGCCTCAACGGTGCGGGCAAGACCACGCTGCTGCGCCTCCTCGGCGGTGCCGAGAAGCCCGACACCGGCGACATCATCGAGGGGCACGGGCTCAAGCTCGGCTACTACGCCCAGGAGCACGAGACCCTCGACCCGGACCGCACCGTCCTGGAGAACATGCGCTCCGCGGCGCCCGACCTCGACCTCGTCGCGGTCCGCAAGACGCTCGGCTCCTTCCTCTTCTCGGGCGACGACGTCGACAAGCCCGCGGGAGTGCTCTCCGGCGGTGAGAAGACCCGGCTCGCCCTGGCGACCCTCGTCGTCTCCTCCGCCAACGTGCTGCTCCTCGACGAGCCGACGAACAACCTCGACCCGGCCAGCCGCGAGGAGATCCTCGGCGCGCTGCGCACGTACAAGGGCGCCGTCGTGCTCGTCACCCACGACGAGGGCGCCGTCGAGGCGCTCCAGCCGGAGCGGATCATCCTGCTGCCCGACGGGGTCGAGGACCTCTGGGGTGCGGACTACCGCGACCTGGTCGCCCTGGCCTGATCCCGGGGGACCGGTCGTCCAGGCCCGGTCCCGCCGCGATTCCGGCGATCCACTGCGTCTGGATCATTCGGCCTACGTGTGATCCATCATCTGGGTGAGCGGGTCTCGTACCCCGGCGCGGCGTCCGGCAGATGCCTGCCAGGGGCACCCATTTGGGGCGACTCACCCCGTACGGCCCTGACCTGGCCGTTCTTCCGGACAGCCGCCCCGTGGGCCTCCACAACCCCTCGGAATGCTGGATTCCACTTGTGTCTCCCCGCTCCAGGACCCGGAAACCTGTCGGACGGACCTTGCCGAATGGGTGGCCAGGAAGCCCAGGAGGGGTGATCATGAGAGTCCAGAGCGCACTTCCTTGAGGAGGCACGGGTGGCCGAGACTCTGAAGAAGGGCAGCCGGGTAACCGGCGCCGCGCGCGACAAGCTCGCGGCAGACCTGAAGAAGAAGTACGACTCCGGTGCGAGCATCCGGGCGCTGGCCGAGGAAACCGGCCGCTCCTACGGGTTCGTCCACCGGATGCTCAGTGAGTCCGGAGTGACGCTGCGGGGACGCGGCGGAGCTACTCGAGGCAAGAAGGCCGCTACGGCCTGACGGCGGGCAGCGGTCCGGGGGCAGGCGTATGCCGACCCCCGGGGCTCACCGGAACACCGGGTGGCCACCCGGCCGATCGTCAGGTCGTCCGGGTGGTTACTGTTCAGTACTTGCCAGTAAGTGCTGACTGCACCCGATCCGGAGGCGCCCCATGACCTCGCTCGACTCTGTGCTCGACAAGGACGGCGTACGGCTCACCGTCGATGACGCGGTTGCCACGGTGACGCTCACCAACCCGGCCAAGCGCAACGCTCAGTCTCCCGCTCTGTGGCGGGCGTTGGCAGAGGCCGGACGGGTACTGCCCGGCAACGTGCGGGTCGTCGTGCTGCGTGGCGAGGGCAAGTCCTTCTCCGCGGGCCTCGACCGGCAGGCGTTCACCCCCGAGGGGTTCGACGGTGAGCCGTCCTTCCTCGACATGGCGCGCGGATCCGAGGCCGACCTCGACGCGACCATCGCCGAGTACCAGGAGGGGTTCACCTGGTGGCGCCGCAACGACATCGTGTCGATCGCGGCCGTCCAGGGTCACGCGATCGGCGCCGGCTTCCAGCTCGCCCTCGCCTGCGACCTCCGGATCGCCGCCGAGGACGTGCAGTTCGCCATGCGCGAGACCGGTCTCGGTCTCGTTCCCGACCTCACGGGCACCCACCCCCTGGTGAACCTCGTGGGGTACGCCCGCGCGCTCGAGATCTGCGCCACCGGCCGCTTCGTGCACGCCGAGGAGGCCGAGCGCACCGGCCTCGCCAACCTCGTGGTCCCCGCCGACCAGCTGGACGCGGCAGCCCGCGACCTGGCCGCCGCACTGCTCGCCGCCCCGCGCGACGCGCTCGTCGAGACCAAGGCCCTGCTCAGCGGCGCCGTCTCCCGCACGTACGAGGAGCAGCGCACCGCCGAGCGTGCCGCACAGGGCCGCCGGCTGCGTGACCTCGCCGGCGTCACCGACTGAACCGCCCCGACGACGACCACTGACCCCGTCCCTGCCCGGGGCGGGGTCAGCCCTGCTCCACCACGGCCGTCACCAGTACGGCGACGGACGGCCTGCCCTCCACGGCAAAGGCCACCGCCTCGCGCACGGCCTGCGCCACATCGAGCGCACGGTGGTCCCCGGCCGTTGCCAGCTCCACCCGGACATGATCCGGACCCGTGTGCACCGCGCTGCCCAGCACTCGCGTCAGCGAGACCACCCCGGGCACCCCGGCGGCCGCGGTCCCCGCCACCCCGTCCGGCTCGGTCGCACGCACCTCGGCCGGCGGTACCACGGCGGGCTCGGGCTCCTCGTCCAGCAGTTCCGTCACCCGAAGGTCCACCTCGGTGACGTCCAGGCCCAGTCGTGCGGACGCCGCGACGAGCAATGCGGAACGGAGCGCGTCGGCGGTGACATGCAGCGGACGCTGCGCCGTCGTGGAGAAGCCCGCCTCGATCCGCAGCGGCCCCGGCGGCAGCGCGCTGGGCGGAGGGGGCATCACCGGCTCGGGCGCGCCGTCCGTGTCGGACCCGGCGATCCGGAGCCGCCCCAGCACGGCCCCCGATCCGGTCGCGGCCTCCCGCAGCACGGACGCCGCCGCCCGTTCCGCGATCCAGGTCCCGTCGGCCGGGCCGCCCAGAGGGAGCAACCGGCCGAGGTCCAGCCGTTGCCGTACCGCAGCGGTCCATCCGTCGGCCCGGTGCGGGCTGTCAGCCGTTGTCATTGCCCCAGCCTGCCGCATCCACGGCGCGGGACGGGGAAAGCGCACTTAATGTGGGCAACGGAAGTCAGATCCTGCCCCGAAGGGAAGAGCGGCGATGACCGAGACCCCACAGCGCAACCGGCCCGATGACCCCGGCGGGGACGACGGCAGGAAGAGTCCGCTCACCAAGCGCGGCGGGGGAGCCCCCGCCACCCGCGGCCGCACGACGATCGCCGACGGTGTGGTCGAGAAGATCGCCGGAATGGCCGCGCGCGATGTCGTGGGCGTCCACGCGATGGGCAGCGGCTTCTCCCGGACCTTCGGGGCGGTACGCGACCGGGTGCCGGGCGGAGGCAAGTCCGTGACCCGCGGCGTCAAGGCGGAGGTCGGCGAGTCCCAGACCGCTCTCGACCTGGAGATCGTCGTCGACTACGGCGTATCGATCGCCGACGTGGCCCGCGATGTGCGTGAGAACGTCGTCGCCGCCGTCGAGCGCATGACCGGCCTCGAAGTCGTCGAGGTCAACATCGCGGTCAGCGATGTCAAACTGCCCGACGAGGAGGACGAGCCCGAGCCCGAGCCACGTCTGCAGTAGACCTCCCTTCCCCATGAGGCAGTTGAGGAGCGCACGATGAGCATGGCTGTCGCCGGCCTGTTGGCCGGCATGGCGCTCGGTTTCGCCGGATACTTCGGCGGGTTCGGGGCCTTTCTCCTGGTGGCCGCCCTGGGTGCGGTCGGCTTCATCGCCGGCCGGTTCCTCGACGGCGACCTTGAACCCGGCGACTTCTTCCGCAGTCGCGAGCGCGGCGACCGGCGACGGTGACGGCGGTGACCGACCGGGTCGCGGCCGCGGAGCGCGGGCAGACCCGGATCGCCGACCGGGTCGTCGCGAAGATCGCCGCGCAGGCCGCGAAGGAGGCCGTCGACGCGCCTCCCGAGGACGGCGCGCCTCCGAGCGCCACGGTCACCGTGCTCCGGGACACCGCCCGGGTGCGGGTCAGCCTCGAGCTCGGATACCCCAGCGACATCGGCGCTCAGTGCGGGGCGGTGCGTCGCCGTGTCGTCGAGCGGGTAGAAGCACTGGCGGGCATGGAGGTGCCCGAAGTTGCCGTGCAGATCGAGCGGCTGCATCCCGTGGGAGCGGGCGCCAGGCCGGAGGGGAGCATCCGATGAGCGAGCCCCAGGACCCGGAGAACAGCACGCAGCGGCTGCCCGCCGCGGAGTCCGCGGCACCCACGGGCGTACTCGACATGGACCAGTCCGCGTCGGGCTCCTCCTACGATCCCGTTCCCGTGCCCGACCGGCCCGGCGGCCACGCCGGCCGGTTCCGGTCCGAGCGCCGGATCCCCGCCACGCTCGTCGGCCTGGTGGTCCTCGGCGGCACCGGGCTCCTGCTCTACGACATCGCGGCGGTACGGACCGGCCACCCGGCCATGCAGTGGCGGCGCTCGCTCGCCGACGAACTGGCGACCCGTCACCTCGACGACGTCTGGGTGCTGGCGGGCTCCGCGGCGGCAGCGGCCATCGGCCTGTGGCTGATCTGGCTGGCCCTCACACCCGGACTGCGCGCGCTGCTGCCGATGCGCCGGGACCACACCGGAATCCGTGCCGCACTCGACCGGAAGGCCGCCGGCCTGGTCCTGCGCGACCGGGCCGTGGAGGTGTCCGGTGTGCAGTCCGTACGGGTCCGGACGGGACGCCACAAGGTGGCCGTGCGCGCCGTGTCGCACTTCCGTGAACTCGACGACGTCCGCAACGACCTGGACACCGCGCTGGGCGCGGGAATCAAGGAGCTGGGCCTGGCCAGGCCGCCGCGCCTGTCCGTTCACGTCCGCAGGGCGGCGAAGAAGGGGTGAACCGCGTGATCGGAACCGTCAACCGGGTGCTGCTCGCCCTGGCCGGGCTGGTCCTCCTCGTCGTGGGCGGGGCCGTCCTGGCGACGGGGCTCGGTATGTCCGTGCCGTCCTGGTGGCCCTTCGACGGCAAGGACGACGTGCTGCTCAGCCGGGGCGACCGGGACCGCTGGCGGGACGAGGGCTGGTGGTGGCCGGCCGTCATCGCGGGTCTGGCCGTCCTGGTGGTCCTCGCCCTGTGGTGGCTGCTCGCCCAACTGCGCCGCGGCCGCCTCACCGAGGTGCTCGTCGACAGCGGCGACGGCCAGGGCGCGCTCCTGCGGGGCAGGGCCCTGGAGGGTGTGCTCGCCAACGAGGCACGCACCCTGGACGGGGTGTCCGACGCCAAGGTCGTGCTGACCGGCCGGCGCACCGCCCCGCAGGCCCGGATCCGGCTTCTGCTGGAGCCGCACGCAGCCCCGGACCAGGCACTGCGAGGTCTTGCCGACGAGGCACTGGCCCACGCGCGCACCTCGGCGGGACTGGACGAGCTCCCCGCCGAGGTACGGCTCAAGGCGGTCAAGCACGCTGCGGAGCGGGTGAGCTGACGGCGTCGTCGGCTCCGGACCGTCAGAAGCCGTGCCGGGCGCCGCCGTCGACGGGCACCATGATGCCCGTCAGATACGAGGCGGCAGGGGAGAGCAGGAAGGCCGAGGTCCTCCCGAACTCCTCCGGGGTGCCGTAGCGGCGCAGCGGGATGCGCGCCTCGTTGGCCCTGCGGGACGCCTCCGCGTCGCCGGACAGGGCGTCCAGCTCGCGCACCCGGTCCGTATCGATCCGGGACGGCAGCACCCCGACGACCCTGATCCCCTGCGGGCCCAGCTCGTCGGCGAGGGACTTGGCGAAGCCTGCGAGGCCCGGGCGCAGGCCGTTGGAGATGGTGAGCCCGGCAATCGGCTCGTGCACCGACGCGGACAGGACGAAACCGATGACGCCGCCCTCACCCAGCGCGGCAGCCGCCGTACGGGCCAGTCGTACGGCACCGAGGAAGACCGACTCGAACGCGGTCTGCCACTGATCGTCCGTGTTGTCGGCGGCGAAGCCGGGTGCGGGCCCGCCGACGCTGATCAGGATGCCGTCGAGCCTGCCGAAGCGTTCCTTCGCGGCGTCCACGAGGTGTTGCGCGGCTGTCGGGTCGGCGTTGTCGGCGACGAGGCCGAGGGCGCCGGGCCCCAGGTCCTCGGCGGCCGCAGTGACCCCCTTCTCGTCCCGGCCGGAGATGATCACCTTCGCGCCGTCGGCGACCAGTGCGTGCGCGGTCGCACGGCCCAGCCCACGGGTCGCACCGGTGACGATGTAGACGCGGTCCTTCAGTCCAAGATCCATGGCCCTATCCTGCCGCGTCCTGCCGGGCGAGGTCGACCGCGCTGTTCACCAGCCCGATATGGCTGAACGCCTGCGGGTAGTTGCCGAGCTGGCGCCCGGCCACCGTGTCGTACTCCTCGGCCAGCAGCCCCACGTCGTTGCGCAGCTCCAGCAGCCGTTCGAACAGTTCCTCGGCGTCGTCCGTCCTGCCGATCCGCAGCAGCGCGTCCACCAGCCAGAACGAGCAGGCGATGAACGCGCCTTCGTCGCCGGGCAGACCGTCCACCGAAGGTCCCTCGGTGCTGTAGCGGCGGATCAGACCGTCCCGGGCGAGCCCGTGCCGTACGGCATCGACCGTGCCGATGACCCGGGGGTCGTCGGGAGGCAGGAAGCCGGTCCGCACGATGAGCAGCGTGGCGGCGTCGAGCTCCTGGGAGCCGTAGTACTGGGTGAACGTATTGCGTACGGGGTCGTAGCCCTTCTCGCAGACCTCCGCGTGCACGGCGTCCCGCATCGCCCGCCAGCGGTCCGCGTCGCCCGGCAGCTCGGGGTTCTCCTCCAGGCTGAGCACCGCGCGGTCGGCGGCCACCCAGGCCATCACCTTGGAGTGCACGAAGTGGCGGCGCTGCCCGCGGATCTCCCACAGGCCCTCGTCCGGTTCGCGCCAGGTGGATTCCAGGAAGCCGAGCAGGCTGAGCTGCAGGTTCCAGGCGTGCGGCTTGCTGTCGAGTCCGGCCTCGTGGGCCACCCTGAGCGAGTCGATGACCTCGCCGTACACGTCGAGCTGCCGCTGCCGGACCGCCGCGTTGCCCGTACGCACCGGCCGGGAGTGTTCGTAACCGCTCAGCCACGGCAGCTCGGTCTCGGGGAGTCTGCGCTCGCCCGAGAGGCCGTACATGATCTGCAGGTCCGCCGGGTCACCGGCGACGGCCCGCAGCAGCCAGTCCCGCCAGGCCGCGGCCTCCTCCAGGTAGCCGGCCGCGACCATCGCGGCCAGGGTGAGGGTGGAGTCCCGCAGCCAGCAGTAGCGGTAGTCCCAGTTCCGTACACCGCCGATCTCCTCCGGCAGCGAGGTGGTGAGGGCCGCGACGATCCCGCCGGTGGGCGCGTAGGTGAGGGCCTTGAGGGTGATCAGGGAGCGGAGCACGGCTTCCCGGTGCCTGCCCTGGTAGGTACAGCGCGCCGACCACTTCGCCCAGTCGGTGAGGGTGTGCTTCAGCGCCTTGTGCGGATCGATCAGCTTCGGACGCGGGGCGTGCGAGGGATGCCAGGTGAGGACGAACGCCACCTTCTCCCCCTCGGAGACGGTGAACGAGGAGCAGGTGCTGTACTGCTGGCCCCAGGTCTTGACCGGCGGCTCGCTGCGCAGCCAGACGGAGTCGGGCCCCGCGACGGCCACCCGGTGGCCGTGCGAGCGGCGCATCCACGGCACCACGGAACCGAAGTCGAAGCGCAGCCGCAGGACGGAGCTCATGTCGACACTGCCGCTGACCCCCTCGACGATGCGCATGACGTCGGGCGCCTTGTCGCGCTGCGGCATGAAGTCGATGACCTTGACCGTGCCCGTCCTGGTCTCCCAGAACGTCTCCAGGACCAGGGAGTCGGCCACGTACGCGCGCCGGGTGCAGGTGTCGTCGCTGCTCGTGCCCTGGGGGGCGATGCGCCAGTGGCCGTTGTCCTCGTCGCCGAGAAGGGCGGCGAAGCAGGCGCCCGAGTCGAAGCGGGGCAGGCACAGCCAGTCGACAGAACCGTTCCTGCCGACCAGGGCGGCGGTCTGGAGATCGCCGATGAGTGCGTAGTCCTCGATACGTGGGGTCACGCTCTGGCGTCTTCCCGAACCTGGGCCCCGTTAAGCAGCCCTGCCGGGCCCAACACACCGCCGTGACGCGCTACACGGAGACGGGCGCGGGCTCCCCGGCCGTCTCGCTCTCCCGCGCGGCCTGTTCGCGGTCGTGCTTCTCCCGCCGTACGAGAATCACCCAGCCGACAGGCACGCCGGCGGCGAAGAGCCACCACTGGACGGCATAGGCCATGTGCGAGCCGATGGAGCTGTCGTCGGGGGCGGGGATCATCTCGGGGGCGCCGTCGGCCGGTCCGGGAGCCGTCAGTTCGAGATATCCGCCCAGGACGGGCCTGCCGAGCAGCTGCGACTGCTGGGCGCTGTTAACGAGCATCACTTGGCGGTCCGGCAGACCCGCCAGGTCCTTGATGCCACTGGCGCCCGTCGTCTCGTCGGCCTTCAGCCGGCCGGTCACGGTGACCTCGCCCGCGGGCGGGGCCGGGACCTCGGGGAAGGCCTGCTGGCTGTCGGCGGCGGGAACCCACCCGCGGTTGACCAGGACGGTGCCGCCGCCCTTGAGGTCCAGCGGGGTCAGGACGTGGAAACCGATGCGCTCGTCCTTGTTGGTGCGGCGCCGTACGACCACCTCGTGCGCGGTGTCGAACGTGCCGGTGGCCGTCACCGCTCGCCAGTAGTCGGAACGCGGAACGGTGTGTCCGGGGGAGGTGAGGCGGGAGACCGGGACCGGCTCCGCCTCGAGGTTCCGCGTGATCAGCGCATTCTGTGCGACCCGGTGCTGATGCCGGTGCAGCTGCCAGAAACCGAGCTCGACCATCGTGGGAATCAGGACGAGGACGAGGAGGGTGAGAATCACCCACTGCCGGGTCAACAGGAAGCGGTACACCCCATGACCGTACAACCGGGGTCATGGGGTGCAGCACGCAGGGGTCCCCGGGCCGGCGGGGCGGCCCGTCATACTTTGTCCACGATGCCCGCCCTTCCCTCGGCCCGGGCGCAGTGTCCGCCGCAGTACCAGTGGCCGTCGACCTCGACGCCCTGGCCGATCACCTGGACCCGGCAGTGCTCACAGATGGGCGCCATGCGGTGGATGGCGCAGGAGAAGCAGTCGAAGACATGCACCGCGCCCTGCGCGTGCACCTCGAAGGACATCCCGTAGTCGTTTCCGCAAACCTCGCAACGTGCCATGCGCCACAGGGTCGGACGAGAGGGCGGCGGCGGGCGAGCGGGTGGCGGGCGAGTCGCGCCCGGTTCACTCCGATGACGGCGGCGGCACGACCCGGGAGCGCGCCGGTGCCACGTCCCGCAGCAGATGGGTGAAGGCGCTCTCCTCCAGGATCGGTGTGCCGAAGGACTTCGCCTTCACCGTCTTCGACGTCGCCGCGTCCGGATCGTTGCTGACGAGCAGGCTTGTGAGCCGGGAGACGCTCGTCGCGACGTGCAGGCCCGCTTCCACGGCGCGGTCCTCCAGCAGCTCGCGGTCGATCGAGGTGTCTCCGGAGAACGCCACCCGCATCCCCTGCATGAGGGGTTTGTCCGACTCGTACCGCCCCGGATTCGGATACGGGCACGCGGGGCGCTTGCGCGAGGGCCGCCAGCTGCCCTGGCTGTGCGACGCCTGGTAGCCGATGCGCGGGGTGACGGGGGAGTCGGACCACTCGGTCAGCGGCCGGCACTCCAGCAGGGGCAGCCGCATCCCGTCCCGGGCCGCCGCGTGCAGACTCGGCCGGAACGCCTCGGCCAGCACCCGGGCGTCGTCCAGGGCGTGGTGCGCCCGCTGCTGCACCACGCCGAAGTGCGCGGCGAGCGACTCCAGCTTGTGGTTGGGGAGGGGGAGCCGGAGCTCCTTGGAGAGCGCGATGGTGCACAGCCGCTGCTCGACGGGGGCGACGACCGATGCGCGCGCGTACTCCCGGGCGAGCATCGACCAGTCGAACGCCGCGTTGTGCGCGACGAGCACCCGGCCGGCGAGCCGCTCGGACAGCTGCGCGGCCACTTCGGGGAAGAGCGGTGCGCCCTCCAGGACGTCGCTGGTCAGGCCGTGGATCCAGACGGGCCCCGGATCCCTCTGGGGGTTCACCAGCGTGTACCAGTGGTCCTCGACGTCGCCCAGGGCGTCCAGGCGGTAGACGGCCGCGGACACTATCCGGTCGTCGCGGGCGAGCCCCGTGGTCTCCACGTCGACGACCGCGTACCCCTGGGGGTAGGCGGTCGGCCACGGCACTGCGGTCTGGCGGTCGTCGAGCATGGTCACAGAGAATACGGGCCGCGACCGACAGTGCCCTATTCGGGCGTCCCCGGACCGCGAACCCGGAGCGGGTGCCGAGCAGTTGGCCGAGCCGGCGGACGGGCGGGTCGGGGTGCGGCGGGCGACCCCGCGGTGAGACCCTCCCGGGGTGACGGACACACAGGCACAGACTCACGACGAACCCCATCAAAACGGACTGGGTGCCCGGCTCAACTGGCTGCGGGCCGCTGTCCTCGGCGCCAACGACGGCGTGGTCTCCACCGCGGGCCTCGTCGTCGGCGTCGCCGGCGCGACGGACGACAGGGCCGCCCTGCTGACGGCGGGTCTGGCCGGGCTGCTCGCGGGGTCCATGTCGATGGCGGCGGGCGAGTACGTGTCGGTGTCCACCCAGCGCGACTCCGAGAAGGCGGCGCTGGCGACGGAGAAGCGCGAGCTGGAGGAGACGCCGGAGGCCGAACTCGTTGAGTTGACCGGCCTGTTGGAGGAGAAGGGGCTGAGCGCGAAGGTGGCCCGCGAGGCGGCCGTCCAGCTCACGGAGCGCGATGCGCTGCGCGCCCACGCGGAGGTCGAGCTGGGCATCGACCCGGACGAGCTGACGAACCCGTGGCATGCGGCGGGTGCGAGCTTCCTGGCGTTCACGGTGGGCGCGCTGCTGCCCCTGCTGGCGATCGTGCTGCCGCCTTCCTCGGTGCGGCTGGCGGTCACGGTGGTGTCGGTGCTCGCAGCCCTGGCGCTCACCGGCTGGTGGAGCGCGCGGCTCGGTGACGCGGCGGTGGGCCGTGCGGTGCTGCGGAACATGGGCGGGGGAGCGGTGGCGATGGCGGTGACCTACGGTGCGGGGGCGTTGCTGGGGGCTGCGGGGATCTGAGACGGGACGGCACTTGGCGGAACCCGCCAACAGCTGCTGACATCTCGTCTCGCATACTTGTGGGTAACAACGTCTAGCCCCCGGCCGTCCGGCAGCTCTACGGTGCTCGCATGGAGCCGAACCTGCCCGATGTCGTGCTGTGGTCGATCCCGGCCTTCGTCCTGCTCACCGTCCTCGAAATGGTGGTCCACCGGCTTCACCCGGACGAGGACGCCGCCGGGTACGACGCCAAGGACGCCGCCACCAGCGTCACCATGGGCCTCGGCAGCCTGGCCTTCGACCTGCTGTGGAAGATCCCCATCGTCGCGATCTACGCAGCGGTGTACGAACTGACACCGCTGCGCGTTCCCGTCCTGTGGTGGACGGTCCTGCTGATGCTGCTCGCCCAGGACTTCTTCTACTACTGGTCCCACCGCGGCCACCACGTCATACGGATCCTCTGGGCCTGCCACGTGGTCCACCACTCCAGCCGGAAGTTCAACCTCACCACCGCCCTGCGCCAGCCCTGGACCTCGCTGACCGTCTGGCCGTTCTACGTCCCGCTCATCGCCTGCGGCGTCCACCCGGCGGCGCTCGCCTTCTGCTCCTCGGCGAACCTCGTCTACCAGTTCTGGGTCCACACCGAACGGATCGACAAGCTGCCCCGCCCCTTCGAGTACGTACTCAACACCCCCTCGCACCACCGGGTGCACCACGCCTCCCAGGGCGGCTACCTCGACCGGAACTTCGGCGGGATCCTGATCCTCTGGGACCGGCTCTTCGGCTCCTTCACCGCGGAGACCGAACGGCCCGTCTTCGGCCTCACCAAGAACATCGCCACCAACAACCCGCTCCGCGTCGCGACCCACGAGTACGCGGCCATAGCCCGTGACGTACGGGCGGCGGACACCTGGAGCGAGCGGGCGGGCCGGGTCTTCCGCGGTCCGGGCTGGCAACCCGCGGGCCGGGCCCCCGCAGCCGCCCCCGTGCAGCCGCGCACCTCCGCGGAGCGCACCGGATGAGCCCCCGATCCGGCGCGCCCCGGCTCGTCCGCCCGCTGCTCGCGGCCTTCCTCGCCGTCGCGGCCCTCCACCTGGCCGGGCTCCTCGCCGGTGTCGAGACCGCCCACCTGGTCACCAAGCCACTGCTGATGCCCCTGCTCGCCGCCTACGCCGCCGCCCGGGGAGGCCCCCGGCTGCTCATCGCCGCGCTGCTCCTCGGCTGGGGCGGGGACGTGCTGCTGATGCCCGACGCGGAGGCGGCCTTCCTCGCCGGAATGGGCTCCTTCGCCGCGGGCCACATCTGCTATCTGTGGCTCTTCGGACGTGCCCGGGCCTCGCTGCCGGCCGGCCTCGCGTACGCCGCAGTCCTCGTGGTCTTCCTCGTCCTGCTCTGGCCCGGCCTGCCCGCGGACCTGCGGATCCCGCTGACCGGCTACAGCCTGCTCCTCACCACCATGGCCTGGCGGGCCGGCATCCTCGGCCGGCACGCGGCACTCGGCGGCGCGCTCTTCCTGCTCTCCGACGCGCTCATCGCGACCGGCATCGCCGACTGGCCGCAGCTGCCCGTCCACGACTTCTGGATCATGCTGACCTATCTGGCCGCGCAGTACCTGCTCACCACGGGAGCGCTCGCGGGCCGAGGTGATTCCACCGGCCCGGCCCGCGGGGCGTACCGTGAGGGGAGTATCAGCATCTGAGACCAGCGAGGACCCCCACGCATGCGCGCCACCGTGATCCATGCCCCCCACGACATCCGCGTCGAGGAGGTGCCCGACCCGACGGTCCAGCAGCCGACCGACGTGGTCCTGCGGGTCCTGCGCGCCTGCATCTGCGGCAGCGACCTGTGGGCCTACCGCGGCGAATCGGCCCGGCAGCCCGGCCAGCGCATCGGCCACGAATTCCTCGGCATCGTCGAGGAGGCGGGCTCCGCGGTCAACGGCTTCGCCGTCGGCGACCTCGTCGTCGCCCCCTTCGTCTGGTCCGACGGCACGTGCGCCTACTGCGCGGAGGGCCTCACCACGTCCTGCGCCCAGGGCGGCTTCTGGGGATCGGTCGGATCCGACGGCGGCCAGGGCGAGGCCGTGCGGGTCCCGTTCGCCGACGGGACCCTCGTCAAGCTCCCGGCGGCAGCCGCCTCCGACGACCGGCTGCTCACCGCGCTCCTGGCGCTCTCCGACGTCCTCGGCACCGGGCACCACGCCGCGATCGGCGCGGAGGTGAAGCCCGGCAGCACCGTCGCGGTCGTCGGTGACGGCGCGGTCGGCCTGTGCGGTGTCATGGCCGCCAAGCGGCTCGGGGCCGAGCGGATCATCGCGCTGGGCCGCCACGAGGCCCGTACCGACATCGCCCGCGCCTTCGGCGCCACGGACGTCGTCGCCGAGCGCGGCGAGGCGGCCGTCGCCGCCGTGCGTGAACTGACCCGGGGCGAGGGCACCCACGGGGTCATCGAGGCGGTCGGCACCGAGCAGTCGATGCGCACGGCCATCGGCATCGTCCGCGACGGCGGCTCCATCGGCTACGTCGGTGTCCCGCACGGCAGCGGGACCGGACTCGACCTCGGCGTCATGTTCGACCGGAACATCGCGCTGCGCGGCGGCGTCGCCCCCGTGCGCACGTACATTCCGGAACTGCTCCCCGACGTGCTGGACGGCACGATCGACCCCTCTCCCGTCTTCGACCTGAGCATCGGACTTGACGGGGTGCCCGGCGGCTACAAGGCGATGGACGAGCGCACGGCACTCAAGGTGCTCATCAAGCCGTAGCCGCTGCCCGAAGCGGCAGGAGGGGCCGGGGACATGTGTCCCCGGCCCCTCCTCACGCCGTTCCGCAGGTGTTACCTGCGGACCGCGTCGAGCGCGTCCACGACACCGGCTCCGTAGAAGCCGTTGTAGTTCGTGCCGCCCTCGCAGACCGCGTCGACCGTTCCGTCACCGTTGATGTCGTACGGGGCGCCACAGGCCGTGGCGTCCGCCTGGTGCGTCAGCAGTGCCTTCACCGCGCCCGCCGAGGCGTACGGGTGGGTCGACTTGATCAGGGCCGCGACGCCCGCGACATGCGGGGACGCCATGGACGTACCGGCCTTGTAGCCGAACTTGCCGCCGGGCAGCGTGGACAGGATCAGTCCGCTGGTGGCCGGCGGTGCGGGCGTCTGGTAGACCGTCGAGTCGCCGCCGGGGGCAGCCACGTCGATGACGCCGAGACCGTAGTTCGAGTACGAGGACTTCAGTCCCTTGGCACCCGTGGCGGAGACCGTCACGACACCCGGCAGCATGGTCGGGATGTCGGGGCACGCACTCGGGTCGACCGTGCGCGTGACCGTCGTCGTGTCGTTCGGGCTCGTCGTGTCCTCGATCGCGTCGAGGGCCAGGTCGTGGTCGGAGTTGCCGGCCGCCGCGACATTGACGACGCCCTTGCCCTCCGCGTACCGGGTGGCGCGGGTGACGGCCTCGACCAGGGCACCCTGGTCGGGGTCGTTCTTGCAGTTGAACAGCCAAGGGTCGGTGTAGTAGCTGTTGTTGGTCACATCGACACCGTGCTCGGCGGCCCAGACGAAGCCGCAGACGACGGCCTCGGTGTAGAAGAAGCCGGCCGGCGTGGACACCTTGATGCCGGAGACCTTCACGCCGGGGGCTATGCCGGTGACACCGACACCGTTCTTCGCCGCGGCTATGGTGCCCGCGACGTGCGTGCCGTGGTCGCTCTCGCCGGCGGCGGGCCGCCAGGCGCCGTCCGTGGTGTCCGGCGCGCCGGACACACAGTTCACCGATGCCGCGCGGTCGAAGTTGGGCGCCAGGTCCGGGTGCGTGTCGTCCACACCCGTGTCGATGACGGCGACCGTGACCTTGCTGCTGCCGAGCGACTTCTCGTGCGCCTTGTCCGCCTTGATGGCGGGCAGGTCCCACTGCAGGGGCTCCAGCGGGTCCTGGCCGGCCTTCGCGTCCGCCGCGGCGGCCTCGGCCTGCCCGGCCGTGAGCGGCTGCTCGACCCCGATGTCCTTGGTGGCCTGCGGGACGATCGGGTTGGTGCGCGTGGACCCCGCCGACTGAACGCCCTTGGCCTTGCGGATCGTCGGGCCGAAGTCCGGGTTCTGCGAGTGGACGACGATGACGCCGATCCTGTCGTACGACGTCACGACGGTGCCGCCGGCCTTGGCTATCGCCTTCTTCACCTGCTTGACGGTGCCGTGACCGGCCCGCGTGTTCACGACGTACGACAGCTTCGGGCCGTCGGTCGACACCGCCGCGGTCGGCTCCTGGGCCGGAGCGGCCGTCGCGGTTCCCGGGAGGAAACCGAGCGAGGCCGTGAGGGCCAGTCCGACGGGCAGCGTGAGTGCGCGTGTCCGCCTGGATGCCAGATGAGCCATGGGTTCTCCACATCATCCGTGCCTGCGGCCGGACACACGGCGTGTCCGACCGGGTACATAACGAGTGAAGTTATCTCCGATCATGCCGCCGCATCAATGAATAAGGGCAAGTGAGTTCGAGGTGTGATCTCGGAGAGGCGTATCCGCGGGGGCGGGCCCGAGAACGGCGAATCTGCGGTGAACCGCTTCGCCGTGCTCTCCGTGCCGTTGTCAGGGAGTCGCACGCCAACCCCCCACCACACAGAGGACTCCCCGTGAAAACCACTGCCGAGACCACCGCACCCGCGTCGCGAGGAGAATCCGTGGCTACCGATGCACCGCCGCCCCCGGGCACGAAGGACACCAGTCCCGCCCAGCCCACGACCGAGGCATTCCTCGAGGTGCAGAAGAGCGCGGAGTTCGCCGAACTGCGCCGCTCACAGCGCTCCTTCGCCTTTCCGCTGACCATCGGCTTCATCGCCTGGTACCTGCTGTACGTGCTGCTGTCCAGCTACGCCGGCGACTTCATGGGAACCGTCGTCGTCGCCAACTTCAACGTGGCCTTCGTCTTCGGCCTCGCCCAGTTCGCCACCACGTTCCTCATCGCCTGGCTCTACTCGCGCCACGCCTCGGCGAAGCTCGACCCCAAGGCGGAGGCCATCAAGTCCCGTATGGAGGCCGACGCATGAGCGCCGTATACCACTCGCACTCCGCCATCCAGCTCGCCGCCTCGTCCACGACCGAGCACCGGCCGCTGATCATCAGCCTCTTCGCGGTCTTCGTCGCCGCGACCCTGGCCATCACCGTCTGGGCGGGCCGGCAGACCAAGAGCGCCTCCGACTTCTACGCGGGCGGACGCCAGTTCACCGCCTTCCAGAACGGCCTCGCCGTCTCAGGCGACTACATGTCCGCGGCGTCCTTCCTCGGCATCGCCGGAGCCATCGCGCTCTTCGGGTACGACGGCTTCCTCTACTCCATCGGCTTCCTCGTCGCCTGGCTCGTGGCCCTGCTGCTCGTCGCGGAACCGCTGCGCAACTCCGGCCGCTACACCATGGGCGACGTCCTCGCGTACCGGATGCGGCAGCGGCCGGTCCGTACCGCCGCGGGCGCCTCCACCATCGTCGTGTCGATCTTCTACCTGCTGGCGCAGATGGCGGGCGCGGGCGTCCTCGTCTCGCTGCTGCTCGGTATCACCAGCGACGCGGGCAAGATCGTCATCGTGGCACTGGTCGGCGTGCTCATGATCCTCTACGTCACCATCGGCGGCATGAAGGGCACCACCTGGGTGCAGATGGTCAAGGCCGTGCTGCTCATCGCGGGCGCCCTGCTGATGACGTTCATGGTGCTGTGGAAGTTCAACTTCAACATCTCCGACCTGCTGGGCACCGCGGCCGAGAAGAGCCTCGCCGGACAGCAGGGCGACGCGAAGGCGTTCCTGGAGCCGGGCCTCAAGTACGGCGCGGACGCGATCACCAAGCTGGACTTCATCTCCCTCGGTATCGCGCTGGTCCTGGGCACCGCGGGTCTGCCGCACATCCTGATCCGCTTCTACACGGTGCCGACCTCCAAGGCCGCCCGTAAGTCCGTCAACTGGGCCATCGGCATCATCGGCTCCTTCTACCTGATGACGATCGCCCTCGGCTTCGGCGCCGCGGCGCTGATCGGACCGGCGGAGATCAAGGCGAAGAACCCGGCGGGCAACGCGGCGGCACCCCAGCTCGCCGAGTACCTCGGCGGGGTCGGCACCACGGGCGGCGCGATCATGCTCGCGGTGATCTCGGCCGTCGCCTTCGCCACGATCCTGGCCGTCGTCGCGGGCCTCACCCTCGCGTCCTCGTCCTCCTTCGCGCACGACATCTACGCCAACGTCATCCGCAAGGGGAAGGCCACAGAGAAGGAGGAGATGCGCGCCGCGAAGTGGGCCACCGTCGCCATCGGCGTCATCTCCATCGCGCTCGGCGCGATGGCCCGCGACCTCAACGTGGCGGGACTCGTCGCCCTGGCCTTCGCCGTCGCCGCGTCGGCCAACCTGCCGACCATCCTCTACAGCCTCTTCTGGAAGCGGTTCACCACCCAGGGCGCCCTGTGGTCCATCTACGGCGGACTCTTCTCGTCCGTCTTCCTGGTGCTGTTCTCCCCGGTCGTCTCCGGCAAGGCCACCTCGATGTTCCCGGACGTCGACTTCGCCTGGTTCCCCCTGGAGAACCCGGGCCTCGTCTCCATCCCGCTGGGCTTCCTGCTCGGCTGGGTCGGCTCGCTCCTCTCCAAGGAGAAGCCGGACGCGGGCAAGTACGCCGAACTCGAGGTCAAGTCCCTCACCGGCGTCGGCGCCCACTGACCCATGCCGCACTCCGCCGGGGCCCCGTCGTAGAGATCTACGACGGGGCCCCGCCGCAGCTCGTGTCAATCGGGCACCCTCGATGTCACAGGTCTCGCGTAGTCTCGGAGGAGTCAGACCGCAACCGCGGACATCACAGGGGGAGGGGGCCCACAGTGCTCATCGACACCTACGGCAGGGTCGCCACGGACCTGCGTGTATCGCTGACCGACAAGTGCAACCTGCGCTGCACCTACTGCATGCCCGAAGAAGGCCTGCAGTGGCTGGGCAAGCAGGAACTGCTGAGCGACGACGAGATCGTCAGGCTCATCCGCATCGCCGTCACCGACCTCGGCATCCGGGAAGTCCGCTTCACCGGTGGCGAGCCGCTTCTGCGCCCCGGGCTCGTCTCCATCGTCGAGCAGTGCGCCGCCCTGGAACCCCGTCCCAGGATGTCGCTCACGACCAACGGCATCGGACTCAAGCGCACCGCTGCCGCCCTGAAGGCCGCAGGCCTGGACCGGGTCAACGTCTCCCTGGACACCCTGCGCCCCGACGTCTTCAAGACCCTCACCCGCCGTGACCGGCACCAGGACGTGCTGGACGGACTTGAGGCCGCCCGCGACGCCGGGCTCACACCGGTCAAGGTCAACACGGTCCTGATGCCCGGACTCAATGACGACGAGGCCCCCGAGCTCCTCGCCTGGGCCGTCGAGCACGACTACGAGCTCCGCTTCATCGAACAGATGCCGCTCGACGCCCAGCACGGCTGGAAGCGCGACGGAATGATCACGGCCGGTGACATCCTGGAGTCGCTGCGCACCCGCTTCACCCTCACCGCCGAAGGCGATGACGCGCGCGGATCCGCCCCCGCCGAGCGTTGGACCGTGGACGGCGGCCCGCACCGCGTCGGCGTCATCGCCTCCGTGACCAGGCCGTTCTGCCGGGCCTGCGACCGCACCAGGCTCACCGCCGACGGCCAGGTCCGCACCTGCCTGTTCGCCCGCGAGGAGACGGACCTGCGCGGCGCCCTGCGCTCGGACGCGCCGGACGAGGAGATCGCGAGGATCTGGAAGCTCGCGATGTGGGGCAAGAAGGCGGGCTCCGGACTCGACGACCCTGCCTTCCTGCAGCCCGACCGGCCGATGTCAGCGATCGGCGGCTGAGGACTCCCACTCCGCGAGGGGCACGACATCCTTCAGGAATCCTCGTACCCCGAGGAAGGAGGAGAGGTGCTCCCGGTGCTCGTCACAGGCCAGCCAGGTCTTGCGCCGCTCCGGGGTGTGCAGCTTCGGGTTGTTCCAGGCGAGCACCCACACGGCATCGTCGCGGCAGCCCTTGGCGGAACAGACAGGCGCACCGGTGGCGCTCTCGGCGGAAGTCTCGGGGAGGTTCACGACCTCAACCCTAGCCTCGCGCCCTCATCGTCGAGACGGTCCGTGGGGCCACGGCTGACGTGCGAAGTGCTCGGCCCGCACTTGCCGTCGACGCTGGTCCGGATCGCCACCCGCCGCAGTGAACGAAGAAGAGCCCGTCAGTCGGCTGACGGGCTCCCGCGAAAGATCGAGGCCATGGGCTTCATCGACGCATCCCCGCCGGAGAAAAGGCGACGCCGAGCAGCCACGGGGGGAGCTGCCCGGCGTCGGTCCGTCGCTCCGACGGGGGATGCGGAGCGCGTACGAAGTATGTCACGGGGACCGGGGTGCGGTGCACCGGAACTTCATGATTGATCTGAGCTTTTATTGAGCTTTCTCGGCCTGCCGGCTCACTCGTTCGCGCGCGTGTTTCCGGTGCTGCCCGGCTGCCCGGCCTCCGGTTCCGGCTCCGGGGGACCCGCCGCGGGGGCGGTGCCGAGAGCGGGCCGCAAGGGTGCGGGCACGAACGTCGAGGGAAGCGAAGGGGCGTTCTCACGACCGGCGTTGGCGATGACCACCGCGACATAGGGGAGCAGGACGCCCAGCGCGAGGGCCACCACGGCCACATGCCTCTCGACGTTCCACAGCGTTGCCGCGAGCACCACCGACACGGTCCGCACGGACATCGAGATGATGTAGCGCCGCTGCCTGCCACGTACGTCGTCGGCAAGTCCCTGGCGGGCTCCGGTGATCCGGAAGACCTCCGTGCCGCTCCGCTTCCGCGCCATGTTCCACCACCAGATCGCTGTGCCGGGCATTCCCGGACCGGGCCGCTCCTACGGTACGCCCGGCATCCGCCGGGTTCGAGACCGGGGCATGTCCCGTCCGTCCGCATCCGTACCGCCGCACCACGTACGGACCCGTCCGGCATGCGACGTACGCCCGATGGGCCGAGACTGGCCGAACGTGCGCACACCGCGCCGCACGAGGAGGCGATATGGGCTGGTTGTGGGCAATCATCGTGGGTCTGGTGCTGGGCGTGATCGCCCGGGCGATCCTGCCGGGCAAACAGGACATCCCCCTCTGGCTGACGGCTGTGTTCGGCATCCTCGGCAGCATCCTGGGCAACGCCGTCGCGACCTGGATCGGTGTCAACGAGACCAAGGGCATCGACTGGATGCGCCACCTGCTGCAGCTGATCGGAGCCGTGGCCGTGGTCGGAGTCGGAGACATGCTCTGGCAGTCGATCCGGAGCAGCCGCGGCAAACAGCGGACCTGACCCCCGCGGCACAGCACGGCGGCCGGCCACGCATCACGCGTGACCGGCCGCCGTGCTGTGCCGCGGGTGCCGTCGGCCGGATCAGCCGGCCGTGACCTCGACGGCCGCCAGGTTCTTCTTGCCCCGGCGAAGCACCAGCCAGCGCCCGTGCAGCAGCTCCTCGCGGGCCGGGGCGGCCTCACCATCGGTGACCTTCACGTTGTTCACGTAGGCCCCGCCCTCCTTGACCGTGCGGCGGGCGGCCGACTTGCTCGGTGCCAGACCGACCTCGACCAGGAGATCCACCACCGGGCCGAGCTCGGTGACCTCGGCATGCGGCACCTCGGACAGGGCGGCGCCCAGCGTCGCCCCGTCCAGCTCGCCGAGATCACCCTGGCCGAACAGCGCCTTCGACGCCGCGATGACCGCCGCGCACTGCGCGCCGCCGTGCACCAGCGTCGTCAGCTCCTCGGCCAGCGCGCGCTGGGCCGAACGGGCCTGCGGGCGCTCCGCGGTGAGCTGCTCCAGCTCCTCGAGCTCCTCACGGCTCTTGAAGCTGAGGATGCGCATGTACGTGGAGATGTCCCGGTCGTCCACATTCAGCCAGAACTGGTAGAAGGCGTACGGCGTCGTCATCTCCGGGTCGAGCCAGACGGCCCCGCTCTCGGACTTGCCGAACTTGGTGCCGTCCGCCTTCACCATCAGGGGGGTCGCCAGCGCGTGCACGGTGGCGGCCGGCTCCACGCGGTGGATCAGGTCGATCCCCGCCGTGAGGTTGCCCCACTGGTCGCTGCCGCCCTGCTGGAGGGTGCAGCCGTAGCGCCGGTACAGCTCCAGGAAGTCCATGCCCTGCAGCAGCTGGTAGCTGAACTCCGTGTAGCTGATGCCCTCCTGGGACTCCAGCCGGCGGGCGACCGAGTCCTTGGTGAGCATCTTGTTGACCCGGAAGTGCTTGCCGATGTCCCGCAGGAACTCGATCGCGGACAGGCCCGCGGTCCAGTCCAGGTTGTTCACCATCGTCGCGGCGTTCGGACCCTCGAAGGTGAGGAAGGGCTCGATCTGCCCACGCAGCCGCTGGACCCACGCGGCAATGGTCTCCGGGTCGTTCAGCGTGCGCTCGGCGGTCGGCCGCGGGTCACCGATCTGGCCGGTGGCCCCGCCGACCAGGGCGAGCGGCTTCAGCCCGGCGTGCTGGAGCCGGCGCATGGTGAGCACCTGCACCAGATGCCCGACGTGCAGGCTCGCCGCGGTCGGGTCGAACCCGCAATAGAACGTGACCGGGCCGTCCGCGAGAGCCTTGCGCAGTGCGTCCTCGTCGGTGGACTGGGCGAACAGCCCACGCCACTTCAGCTCGTCGACGATGTCCGTCACGGTCTTTTCGCTCCTTGTGGGGTCGAGATGGGTCGAGATGGGGTCGATGGAATACGCGGTTCAGTCTAGGACGGTCAGACGCCCCGGCTGACCGAGCTCATGTGGAAGTCGGGGATCCGCAGCGCGGGCATGGCGGCCCGGGTGAAGTAGTCGCCCCACTCGCGCGGCAGCGTCTTCTCCGTGCGGCCTGCCTCCGACGCCCGGGACAGAAGATCGACCGGCGACTCGTTGAACCGGAAGTTGTTCACCTCGCCGAGGACCTCCCCGTCCTCCACCAGGTAGACCCCGTCCCGGGTCAGGCCGGTCAGCAGCAGCGTCGCCGGATCCACCTCCCGGATGTACCACATGCAGGTCAGCAGCAGAGCCCGGCCGGTCGTGGCGGCCACCATCTCCTCCAGCGAGCGCTTGCCGCCGCCGTCCAGCACCAGGTTGTCCACAGCCGGGGCCAGCGGCAGGTCCGTGAGCCCCGCGGAGTGCCGGGTCGTGGTCAGCCGCTCCAGCTTGCCCTCCCTGACCCAGTCCGTGGGCGCCAGCGGCAGCCCGTTGTCGAAGACGGAGGCGTCGTCGCCGGAGGCGTGGGCGATCACGAACGGCGCGGACTCCAGGCCCGGCTCGTGCGGGTCGCTGCGCAGGGTCAGCGGCAGGGCGGAGAGCTTCTCGCCGAGTCGCGTACCGCCTCCCGGCCTGGAGAAGACAGTCCGGCCCTCCGCGGCGTCCCGGGCGCTCGACGACCAGAACTGGTAGATCAGCAGGTCGGCCACCGCGGTCGGCGGCAGCAGCGTCTCGTACCGGCCGGCCGGCAGCTCGATCCGGCGCTCGGCCCAGCCGAGCCGCTGCGCGAGCTCCGCGTCCAGGACCGCCGGGTCGACGTCCGAGAAGTCCCGGGTCGCCCGTCCCGCCCAGGCGGACCGGGTCCGGTCGGGCGACTTGGCGTTCAGCTCCAGCGTCCCGTTCGGCTGGTCGTGGCGCAGCCGCAGCCCCGTCGACGTACCGAGGTAGGTCGAGGTCATCTCGTGGTTGGCGAAGCCGTACAGCTCACGGCCGCCGGAGCGGGCGCGGGCGAAGGCGTCGCCGAGCGCCGGGGCGAAGGCGGCGAAGACATCGGAGCCCGTCTCGGCGGGGGCGTCCGTGAAAGCGGCGGACACCGGCACCCCGGAGACGAGGGGCTGCGCGTCCTCCGCGGGCCCGGCGCCGCGCGCGGCGGCCTCGGCGGCCCGTACGAGCGGTTCCAGGTCGTCGGTGGTGACGGCGGAACGGGACACCACGCCGGAGGCCGTCCCCCGGGCGCCGTCCACGGTCGCGATCACGGTCAGCGTCCGGCCGCGCGTCACTCCGTTCGTGGTGAGCGCGTTGCCTGCCCAGCGCAGATTGGCGGACGAGTTCTCGTCCGCGATGACCACACAGCCATCGGTGGTGGACAGCTCGAGTGCGCGCTCGACGATCTCGTGCGGCTTGCTGACGCGGCTCATCGCCCGGCCTCCTGCGTCGTGTTGAGGATGTTCACGCCTCGGAAGAGGGCGGAGGGGCAGCCGTGCGAGACGGCCGCGACCTGACCCGGCTGGGCCTTGCCGCAGTTGAACGCGCCGCCCAGGACGTAGGTCTGTGGCCCGCCGACCTTCTCCATCGAGCCCCAGAAGTCCGTGGTCGTCGCCTGGTACGCCACGTCCCGCAGCTGGCCTGCCAGCCTGCCGTTCTCGATGCGGAAGAACCGCTGCCCGGTGAACTGGAAGTTGTAGCGCTGCATGTCGATCGACCAGGACCGGTCGCCGACCACGTAGATCCCGCGCTCCACCCCGCCGATCAGGTCCTCCGTGGAGAGCCCGCCCGGATCAGGCTGCAGCGACACGTTCGCCATGCGCTGCACGGGGACGTGGCCCGGCGAATCCGCGTACGCGCACCCGTTGGACCGGCCGAGCCCGGTCAGCTTCGCGATCCGCCGGTCCGTCTGGTAGCCCACCAGCGTCCCGTCCTTGACCAGGTCCCACGACTGCGCCTCGACGCCCTCGTCGTCGTACCCGATCGTGGCGAGCCCGTGCTCGGCGGTGCGGTCGCCCGTCACGTTCATCACGGGGGAGCCGTACGCCAGCTTCCCCAGCTGGTCGAACGTGGCGAACGACGTACCGGCGTACGCCGCCTCGTAGCCCAGCGCCCGGTCCAGCTCGGTGGCGTGGCCGATCGACTCGTGGATGGTCAGCCACAGGTTGGACGGGTCGACGACCAGGTCGTACGTCCCCGCCTCGACGCTCGGCGCCCGCATCTTCTCGGCCAGCAGCCCCGGGATCCGCTCCAGTTCGGCGTCCCAGTCCCAGCCGGTGCCGGTGAGGTACTCCCAACCCCGGCCCACCGGTGGCGCGATGGTCCGCATCGAGTCGAACTCACCGGTCGTGGAGTCCACGGCCACCGCCGTCAGCTGAGGATGCACGCGCACGCGCTGCTGCGTGGTGACGGTCCCCGCCGTGTCCGCGTAGAACTTGTTCTCGTGGACGGTCATCAGCGAGGCGTCCACATGCGCGACCCCGTCCGCCGCCAGCAGCCGCGAGCTCCACTCCGCGAGCAGCCCGGCCTTCTCCTCGTCCGGTACGGAGAAGGGGTCGATCTCGTACGCCGAGACCCAGCTCCGCTCACCGTGCACCGGCTCGTCCGCCAGCTCGACACGCTCGTCGGACCCCGCCGACGCGATCACCTTCGCCGACAGCTTCGCCATGGCGACGGCCTGCGAGGCCACCTTCGCCGCTGCGTCCATCGTCAGGTCCACCCCGGACGCGAACCCCCACGCACCGCCGTGCACCACCCGCACCGCGTAACCGAGGTCGGTGGTGTCCGAGGTCCCGGAGGGCCGGGCGTCCCGGAGCCGCCAGGTGGCGCCCCGTACCCGCTCGAACCGGAAGTCGGCGTGCACCGCGCCGAGCGCACGCGCGCGGGCGAGCGCCGCGTCGGCGAGGGCACGCAGTGGCAGGGCCAGAAACGACTGATCTACCTCGTGGGCCACGCGGGCCTCCCCTTCTCCACCTCTGGAAAATGTCTCCGCAGTGAATCATGGGGGGTCCCGGGGCCCGGGTGCGCCGGAATTGACGTGTCCGGCCCCCCGCAGGCTCGTTCTGTAGGGATCCAACAGTCGCGGCACTGCGGCGCTGTCACAGGACGATTCTCGTTATCCGGCACGGTACCGATAGGTTTTCGATGTACCAGACCGCCAAGGAAAGGGTGATCCGTTGAGCCGCTCGGTTCTCGTCACCGGAGGAAACCGGGGCATCGGCCTCGCCATCGCCCGCGCCTTCGCCGACAACGGCGACAAGGTCGCGATCACTTACCGCTCCGGCGAGCCGCCCCAGGCACTCACCGACGCGGGCTGCCTGGCGGTCCGGTGCGACATCACCGACACCGAGCAGGTGGAGCAGGCCTACAAGGAGATCGAGGAGAAGCACGGCCCCGTGGAGGTGCTGGTCGCCAATGCCGGTATCACCAAGGACCAGTTGCTGATGCGGATGACCGAGGACGACTTCACGTCGGTACTCGACACCAACCTCACCGGCACCTTCCGGGTCGTCAAGCGGGCCAACCGCGCGATGCTGCGCGCGAAGAAGGGCCGCGTCGTCCTCATCTCCTCCGTCGTCGGCCTCCTCGGCTCGGCGGGACAGGCCAACTACGCGGCGTCCAAGGCGGGCCTGGTCGGCTTCGCGCGGTCGCTGGCCCGTGAGCTCGGCTCGCGCAACATCACGTTCAACGTCGTCGCACCCGGGTTTGTCGACACCGACATGACCCAGGCGCTCACCGATGAGCAGCGCAAGGGCATCGTGTCCCAGGTGCCGCTCGGCCGCTACGCGCAGCCCGCTGAGATCGCCGCCGCGGTGCGCTTCCTCGCGTCCGACGACGCGTCGTACATCACTGGAGCCGTCATCCCCGTTGACGGCGGATTGGGCATGGGTCACTGATCACCATGAGCGGAATTCTCGACGGCAAGCGCATCCTCATCACGGGTGTGCTGATGGAGTCGTCCATCGCGTTCCACACCGCGAAGGTGGCACAGGAGCAGGGCGCCGAGGTCATCCTGACGGCGTTCCCCCGGCCGACACTGACCGAGCGCATCGCCAAGAAGCTGCCCAAGCCGGCCAAGGTCATCGAGCTGGACGTGACCAACGACGAGCACCTGGACCGGCTCGCAGGCCTGGTCAAGGAGGAGCTCGGCTCGCTGGACGGTGTCGTGCACTCCATCGGCTTCGCGCCGCAGGACGCGCTCGGCGGCAACTTCCTGAACACCCCGTTCGAGTCGGTCGCCACCGCGATGCACGTCTCGGCGTTCTCGCTGAAGTCCCTGGCCATGGCCTGCAAGCCCCTGATGAACGACGGCGGCTCGATCGTCGGCCTCACCTTCGACGCGCAGTTCGCCTGGCCCCAGTACGACTGGATGGGCCCGGCCAAGGCCGCGCTGGAGGCCACCTCCCGCTACCTCGCCCGTGACCTGGGCAAGGACAGCATCCGCTGCAACCTGATCTCGGCCGGACCGCTCGCTTCGATGGCCGCCAAGTCCATCCCGGGCTTCGGCGAGCTCGCGGACGTCTGGAACCACCGCTCCCCGCTGGAGTGGGACATGGCCGACCCGGCTCCGGCCGGCCGCGGTGTCGTGGCGCTGCTCTCGGACTTCTTCCCGAAGACGACGGGCGAGATCATCCACGTCGATGGTGGCGTGCACATGATGGGTGCCTGAGTCCCGCAGGCCGCTCACGGCCGCGTACCGACTCCCTCGCGAGGGGGGCGGTACGCGGCCGTCGTGCGTCTCAGGTCGAAAAGATGGTCGATCCACCGCAGAATGTGGAGGAACCGGACTTTTGGTCAGGCTGTGGGGAGGAGATCGCTGTGCTGCGCTCCACACGTCGCCGAACCTGGGCCCTCATGGCCGCAGCGGCTGCCGTCGCCGGTCTCCTCGCCCCGGTCGCCGTGAACGCGGCGAACCGGGCGGGTTCCGGGGCCGCCGTACCCCTCGCACCGGCCCCGGAACCCTCGGGCGCCGAATGCCGTACGTCCGTCGACGGCTCCCGGGTCGTCGCCTACTGCCACAACCCGGACTCCACCACCGACCACGTCCAGCTCCACACCGAGTGCAGCCGCTGGTGGGACGTCGACGCGGACGGAGAGGCTGTCGTGGTCCAGCCGGGGCGGACCGTGCGCCTCGAGGACCGGTGCTGGAAAGAGGTCGGCTCGGCCTGGGTCAGTCACAGGCCCTGAGCGCCCCGGAGTCCCGGAGCCTTGGTCCCGCAGAGCCCCGAGCCGGAGCGCACCGGAGCCTCAGACGCGGTCCCTCAGGCAGTTCAGCGCATGGCTGGCGGCCTCGGCTGCGGCCGTCTCCGCGTCTCCTGCCCGGATCGCCTCGACCAGCCGTGCGTGGTCCATGTGCTCCTCGGGGCGCAGCTCCGGGCCCACATCGTCGCGCAGATAGTCGCGGAGCAAGCCGTTGAGGTCGGCGTAGAGCTCGGTCAGTACGTCGTTGTGCGAGGCGGCGACCACGGCCAGGTGCAGCGTCGCGTCGGCAGCGACGAAGGCCTCCGCGTCCCCGGCGGCCCACGTCGCCTCGCGCCGCGCCATCAGCGCGTCCAGCTGACGCAGATCCCGGTCCGTACGCCGGGCGGCGGCCAGCCGGGCCGCCGAGGACTCCAGCGTGGAGCGCAGCTCGGCGACGTGGCGCGGGTCCGCGTCGGCGAAGCGGCGGTGCATCACACCGGCGAGCTCGCTGGTGGCGACGACGTACGTCCCCGACCCCTGCCGGATGTCCAGGAGGCCGTTGTGCGCCAGCGCGCGCACCGCCTCGCGCACGGTGTTGCGGGCGACCCCCAGCTGCTCGACCAGCTCGGGCTCGGTGGGAATCCGTGAGCCCACCGGCCACTCGCCCGAAGTGATCTGATTTCTCAGCTGGGCAATCACCTGGTCGGCGAGAGCCGAACGCCGCGGAGACGTCAGCGCCATGGTGCTCCTTGCTCGGGGTCCTTGGAACGGGTCTGGTCGTGCTGTGTGGAGCGGGTGCCGGAATTCTCTCAGGAGGGAGAGACCCGGAGTGGACAACCAATCATCCCATGATTCTATGATGGGCCTCATGCCCGACGACGAAACCCGGACCCCGATCCCCGCCGCCTCCCGGAGCGCAACCATCCCGAGCGCCCCCGCCTCCCGGGCGGCCGTCCCCGTACCGGGCTCCGGCCCGGCACCGGGACCCGCCCCGTGGCTGCTGCGCCTCGTCGTCGTCGGCCTCGTCCTCGCCGCGCTCAACCTGCGGCCCGCCATCACCAGCCTCGGCCCGCTCCTGGAGGAAGTGCGCGACGGGCTGCACATGAGCGGCAGCGTCGCCGGGGTCCTCACCTCCGTACCTCCCCTCTGCTTCGCGCTCTTCGGCTTCATGGCACCGCGGCTCGCCCGCCGCTTCGGGCCCGGCGCCGTCGTCTGCGCGGGAATGGTCGCCATCACGGCGGGCCTGCTGATCCGCCCCTTCGTCGGCAGCACCGCGGGGTTCCTCGCCGCCAGCGCCCTCGCACTGATGGGCATCGCCGTCAGCAACGTCCTGATGCCCGTCATCGTCAAGCGCTGGTTCCCGGACCGCGTCGGCAGCATGACCGGCCTCTACTCGATGGCCCTCGCCCTCGGCACCGCGCTCGCGGCAGCCGTCACCGTGCCCATGACCGACGCGCTGGGCGGCAGTTGGAAGACCGGGCTGGCCGTCTGGGCCGCCCTCGCCGCCGCGGCGATCCTGCCCTGGGCGGCGCTCGTACGGGACCGCGGCGGCGCCCACGGGGAGCCGGCCGAACGGCGCAGGCAGCAGGCCCCCTCCCTCAGGATCACCCGCAGCCGCACCTCCTGGGCACTCGCCTGCTTCTTCGGCCTCCAGGCCACGGCCGCCTACATCACCATGGGCTGGATGCCGCAGATCTTCCGCGACGCGGGGATCCCGGCAGGCACCGCCGGTGTCCTGCTCGCCGTGACCATGGCCATGGGCGTGCCGCTCGCCTTCGTGATCCCCCGGGCGGCCGCCCGACTGAAGAACCAGGGCCCGATCGTCCTCGTCCTGGGCGGCTGCGGCCTCATCGGCTACGCGGGCCTCTACCTCGCCCCCGCGGGCGGCGCCTGGCTCTGGGCCCTGCTCCTCGGCATCGCCAACTGCGCCTTCCCGCTCGCGCTCACCATGATCGGCATGCGCTCCCGTACCGGTGCGGGCGTGGTCAGGCTCTCCGCCTTCGCCCAGTCCACCGGCTACCTGCTCTCGATCCCCGGCCCGCTGCTCGTCGGCGTGCTCTACCAGCACAGCGGCGGCTGGGGCCTGCCCATCGCCCTGATGGCGGGGCTCATGGTTCCGCAGATGGTGGCGGGAGTACTGGCAGGACGGGACCGGACGATCGAGGACGAATGCTGAGATGCGAGACTGGACCCATGCCAGTGCTCGATCCGAATCCTCAGAACGGCCAGAAGAAGTTTCTCCTCGTCCTCGGGGCGATGCTTCTCATCGGGGTCGTCATCAGCGTCATCGCCACGATCGCCTCGCCCTCCTAGCGGCTCGCGCGAGCGAGGGTGGTGCTAGCCCCACCCTCCCCTAGGGGGCCAGGTTCAGGGTCGAGTGGGTGGGTCACCGGATGGGACCGCCGCCCCGCGATCCGTAGGTTCTAGGTATTCAGTGCCGAGGACCCACGGAGGCGGACATGTCGGCCCGTATGCAACCCCCGACCCACCGCCCGGCCCCGGACAGCGTCGAGATCCGGCTGCCGTGGTGGGCCGTCGCGCTGCCTGCCGTCGCCTTCGCCGCCCTCCTCCTCATGATCGTGGGACCGGGTCAGGCGCACGCCGCCACCGGGGATCCCGCGATCGGACGGCTGCTCGGGCGCATCCTGGAGCTGCTCACCACCTGACGGCTCCCGGACAGACACGCACAGGTCACCCGGCGTCATTCACCCTCAACGGGGTAGCACGTCAACACCCTGCGCCCGGACACGCATTTCGTGCGAAGCTGAGGTGTATGAGCGCCGATACACCTCGCAGGATCGTCCTTCTCAGGCACGCAAAAGCGGAATGGTCGCAAGCGGCCGACCATGAGCGGCCCCTGGCCGAACGGGGACGGAAAGACGCCCCCGTCGCCGGCCGCAGGCTCGCCGATTCCGGCACCGTCTTCGATCTGGCTCTGTGTTCGACCGCCACCAGGACGCGCGAGACCTGGAAGCTCGCGGTCCACGAATTCCCGCAGCGTCCCAGGACTGTGTACGAGGAGAGGCTGTACGAGGCCTCCCTCGGAGAACTGATTGCCCTGTTCAACGAGACCCCGGACGATGTGCGGAATCTGCTGGTCATCGGCCACAACCCCGGCATGCACGGTGCCGCGGACGCGCTGTCCGGCCAGGCGGAGGGGGAGACCCTCGCCCGGATGACCAGGGACGGCTTCCCGACGGCCGCCTATGCCGTCGTCGAGTTCTCCGGATCCTGGAAGGGCCTGGAGCAGGGCGTGGGCAAGCTCGTCGAGTACTGGACGCCGAACGACTGAGCAGGACGTACGAAGGGGCCCCGGCACTGTCCATGTGCCGGGGCCCCTTCGTAGGTACGCGTCCGGAGGGCTCAGTCGACGAGGCCGTCGGCCGCCTCCACCTCCTCGCGGGTGATACCGAGCAGATACAGGACCGTGTCCAGGAACGGGACGTTCACCGCGGTGTGCGCCGCCTCCCGTACGACCGGCTTGGCGTTGAACGCGACGCCGAGCCCCGCGGTGTTCAGCATGTCCAGATCGTTCGCGCCGTCCCCGATCGCCACCGTCTGCGCCAGCGGCACCCCCGCCTGCTCGGCGAAGCTGCGCAGCAGCCGGGCCTTGCCCGCACGGTCCACGATGTCGCCCACGACCCGGCCCGTGAGCTTTCCGTCGACGACCTCCAGCGTGTTGGCGGAGGCGAAGTCGAGCCCGAGACGTTCCTTGAGGTCGTCCGTGACCTGGGTGAATCCGCCCGAGACCACGCCGACTTGGTAACCGAGCCGCTTCAGCGTACGGATCAGGGTGCGGGCACCCGGGGTCAGCCGGACCTCGGTCCGCACCTTGTCCACCACCGACTCGTCGAGCCCCGCCAGCAGCGCCACACGCGCGTGCAGCGACTGCTCGAAGTCGAGCTCGCCCCGCATCGCCTGCTCGGTCACCTCGGCGACCTTGTCCTCGCAGCCCGCATGGGCCGCGAAGAGCTCGATGACCTCGTCCTGGATGAGCGTCGAGTCCACATCCATGACGACGAGCCGCTGGGCCCGGCGGCTGAGCCCGGCCGACACGACGGCGATGTCGACGCCGATCCCGGCGGCCTCGGTCGCCAGCGCGGTCCGCAGCTCCTCCGTCCCGGTGCCCGACACCGCGAACTCCACTGCGGTGACCGGGTACTTCGCCAGCCGGAAGATACGGTCGATGTTGCCGCCGGTCGACGTGATCCGGGCAGCTATGGCCGCCGTGGACTCCGCGGTCAGCGGGTGCCCCAGCACAGTCACATGGGAACGGCCGTCGCCACGGGGCCGGTTGTCACCCGTACCGGAGATGATCTCGGCCTGCAGCTTCAGCGACTCCGCCCAGCTGTGGACGGTCGCCCGGAGGTCGCCCTCGGTCGTACCGCCCGATGCCGGCGAGGTGACCAGCGCGCACAGGACGATGCGGCCTCGGGTGACCACCTGCTCGATGTCCACGACGTCGACGGAGTAGGCGGCCAGGGTGTCGAAGAGTCCGGCGGTGATGCCTGGACGGTCCTTCCCGAAGATCTTGACGAGAAGAGTGGGTTCGTCTGTGCCCTGAAGGGGCTCAAGGGGCTCAGGAGACCGGGGAGACTGAGGTGCGCTCATGGTGGTTCCACCGTATAGGTCCGGCGCACGGCCGCCGAAGCCCGTCCCGAGTGGCGGACAGCACCCCCGACCCGAGTGGCCGCACCGCTGTGCCGGCGCCGGCCGCCCCGGTTGCCATGCTCCGATGCGATATCTCCCGAGTCGCCCGAGGTACCGCACAGGCCTACGCGCTGTCTTCACCCGCCCGGCTTTCCGTTCGGGGACTGCTCCTGGAATAGTTCCCCACGATGTTCAGCATCCCTAGACTCCCTGCAACGGGGGTAACTCGGGGGACAACTAGTGGGGCGCGGAGTGCCGGAACTCGTACTGGAATTGAATGGAAGGACCTGGACGCTCGATCCGTCCAGGTCGTACACCCTCGGACGCGATCCGCAGGGTGACCTGATGATCGACGACGCCAGGGTCTCCTGGCGGCATGCCACGATCAGCTGGGGTGGTCGCAGCTGGGTCATCGAGGACCACGGCAGCACCAACGGCACCTATGTGCAGGGCCATCGTATCCAGCAGATGGAGATCGGCCCCGGCTCGTCGGTGCACCTGGGCAACGCTACGGACGGGCCGCGGCTGAGCCTGACCGGCGCTGCCGCGGCTGCCGGTGTCCACAGCGGCCAGGCCGCGGCAGCGCAGCAGGCGCCCGCGCCCGTGCAGCCCCAGCAGCCCCCGCAGGGGGCGGCCGGCTGGCACGACCCCGCACAGCAACAGCAGCAGGCTGCCTGGCAGCAGCCGCAGGTCCCGCACCAGCAGGGCCTCGGGGCGCCCGGAGCGGGCGGTCCCGGCGGTGTCGCGGGGGCCCCGCCGGTGTACGGGGACCGGAGCCCGACCACGTTCCACCAGCTGGACCTCGGCCGGGTCATGCGCATCGGCCGTGCGCTGGAGAACGAGCTGGTCGTCTCCGACCTCCAGGTCTCGCGCCTCCACGCCGAATTCCGTGCGACGCCCGACGGCCGCTTCGAGATCCGCGACCTCGGATCCCACAACGGCACGTACGTCAACGGCCAGCCGCTCAGCAAGTCCGGCTCCGCGCTCATCGGCCCGAACGACATCGTCGGCGTCGGTCACTCGACCTTCCGGCTGGTCGGCGACCGGCTGGAAGAGTTCGTCGACACCGGTGAGGTCTCCTTCTCCGCCCGCCACCTCACGGTGACGGTCGACGGAGGGAAGGACATCCTCAAGGACGTCTCGTTCGGCGTTCCGGAGAAGTCCCTGATCGCCGTCATCGGCCCGTCGGGATCCGGTAAGTCCACCCTGCTCAAGGCGCTCACCGGCTACCGGCCCGCCAACCGGGGCGACGTCCTCTACGACAACCGGAACCTGTACAAGCAGTTCGCCGAGCTGCGGCAGCGCATCGGACTGGTCCCGCAGGACGACATCCTGCACAAGGAACTCACGGTCACCAGGGCTCTGCGGTACGCGGCCAAGCTGCGCTTCCCCGCGGACACCACCGAGGCCGAGCGCACCGCCCGGATCCACGAGGTCCTTGCCGAGCTCAAGCTCGACATCCACAAGGACAAGAAGATCACCTCGCTCTCCGGCGGCCAGCGCAAGCGCGTCTCGGTCGCACTGGAGCTGCTGACCAAGCCGTCGCTGATCTTCCTGGACGAGCCGACCTCGGGACTCGACCCGGGCATGGACCGCGACGTCATGCAGCTGCTGCGCGGGCTCGCCGACGACGGCCGTACGGTCCTCGTCGTCACGCACTCCGTGGCCGAGCTCGCCATCTGCGACAAGCTCCTGGTGATGGCTCCCGGCGGATCCGTGGCCTACTTCGGTCCGCCCGAGGAGGCGCTGAACTTCTTCGGCTACAGCACCTGGGCCGACGTCTTCTCCGCGTTCGAGAACTACCGCGACTACGACTGGGCGGGCCGCTGGCGCGGTTCGCAGCACTACCAGATGTACGCGGCGGACATCGACGCCGTCGCCGCGCAGCCCGTACACATGCCGCCGCCGCAGGCGATCCGGCCCCCCAAGCCCTCCGGCTGGGTGGCCCAGCTGTGGACGCTGATGCGCCGCTACATCTCGGTGATCGCGTCCGACAAGGGCTTCCTGCTCCTGATGGTGCTCCTGCCGGCCGTGCTCGGCGTGGTGAGCGTGGTCATCCCCGCGGAGTTCGGCCTGGCGGAGCCCGAGCCGCCCTCCCGGTTCAACGGCAAGGCCGGGACGATCATGCTGATCCTCGCGGTCGGTATGTGCTTCGCCGCCGCGGCCAACTCCGTACGAGAGCTGATCAAGGAACGGGTGATCTACGAGCGGGAGCGGGCCACCGGTCTGTCCCGTTCCGCCTATCTGCTCTCCAAGGTGATCGTCCTCGGCGTGATCACCGCCTTCCAGGGCGTGATCATCTGCGGGATCGGGTTCTCCACCCGGAAGCTTCCGGACGAGGGCCTGTTCATGCCGCCCGCCGTGGAGATCTGCGTGTCGATCATCGTGCTCGGCTTCACGTCGATGATGTTCGGCCTGATGATCTCCGCGCTGGTGAAGACCGCCGAGAAGACCATGCCGCTGCTCGTCATGTTCGCGATCGTCCAGGTCGTCTTCACCGGAGTGCTCTTCCAGGTCTACGGTTCCCCGGGCCTGGAGCAGTTCGCCTGGCTGATGCCGTCTCGCTGGGCCGTGGCCGCGGCCGGTACCACGCTGGACATGGCCCATCTCATGCCGCCGTGGGACCCGAAGAAGCCGACCGACCTGGACCCGCTCTGGGAGCACTCGGCCGGTCAGTGGGGGGTCAACATCACGGTGATGCTCGTGATGAGCGCCGTCCTCTTCGTGGCGGTCTCGCGGATGCTGCGGCGCCACGAGCCCGAGGTGATGCGCAAGTAACGCGTCCGGCCCGACCGGGCCCGGAAACGCCCGAGGGCGGCAACCCCGTGGGGTGCCGCCCTTCGGCATGTGCCGGCCGGTCACGCGACGCTGCGGACCGGCGGGCCCTCAAATGCCAGGCCTAGCTCGGTGCGTGGCTCAGTACGCGCTGTCGACGTTGTCGATCGAGCCGTACTTGTCCGCGGCGTAGTTGGCCGCAGCGGTGATGTTCGCGACCGGGTCGTACTGGTCGTGCTTGGTGCCGGGGACGTGGTAGAAGTCGAACGTCGGCTTGATGACCTGCAGCAGGCCCTTCGACGGGACGCCGTTGATGGCGTTGATGTCCCAGTCGTTGATGGCGCGCGGGTTACCGCTGGACTCGCGGATGATGTTGCGGTGCAGGCCCTCGTACGTGCCGGGGATGTTCTTCTTGTCCATGATCGCGAGAGCCTCGCGAATCCAGCCGTCCAGGTTGTTGGCGTAGACCGGCTTGCGGTCGGCGGCACGGCTGGCCTTCTTGGCGGAACGCTTCTTCGCGTCGGCCTTGGCCTTGGCGGCAGCCTTCTTCTTGGCTGCGGCGTCCTTCTTGGCCTCGGCGACGGCCTTGGCCTTCGCCTCGTTCTTCGCGGCTGCCTTCTTCTCGGCGGCCGCGGCCTGGGCCTTGGCGGAGTCGGCGGCCTTCACCAGCTGCGCGGCGGTGGAGTGCTGCTCGATGATGCTGGACTGGACGCTCTTGGTCTGCGCGGCACCGGCGAAGGCGACCGGCGCACCGGAGATGGCCTGCGGCTCGGTCGACGCCGAGGCGTTGTCCGGGACGAGGGAGAAAGCGAGAGCGGCGGCGGCCAGGGTGGAGACCCCCGCGACGGAGAGCTTCTGCGCCTTGTTCAGGCGACGGCTACGGCTGGAGATGCGGGACACGGACATACAGTCGTACCTCTTCGAATTGCAGGGGGTCCTCGGCGAGGACGCAGACGGAAGCGGCGGTGCGCATCTCCGTCGGGGACGAGTGCAATTCTTAGCGACCGCAAAACGGCCTGGCAAAGGTGTGACGTACGAAGCTGCATAGTGGAACGGGGGGTCGTTCGTACCTCCTTGTCCGGTTTGAGGCCCGGAGTATTGCCCGTTTTGCTCCAACTATTCGTCTTCGTAAGTGACGTGGGCCCTATGCCTGGGCTCACATGGGGACCCCTTCGAGCTCACGAAACGTTGCTCCTGTAATGCGGAGTGTTAGCTTCTGAGTCCGGCAGGAGGAGGTGGACGTCCCCGAACTCGTGCCAGAGGTACCGATGCCGCAGGGCCTGGGTGTAACCGGCCTGCAGCACGGCCCGCCCGGCTATCGCCTCCAGCATCAGCAGGTGCGAGGCCTCCGGCTCGTGCAGTCCGGTCAGCAGCCCGTCCACCACCCGCACGCCCCGCTGCGGCGTCACCACCAGGTCCGTCCAGCCCGAGGCGGCGCGCACCACCCCGTCCGCCCCTGCCGCCGATTCCAGGGCCCGCACCGCCGTCGTCCCCACGGCGACGACCCTGCCGCCACCCGCCCGCGCCGCATTGACCAGCCACGCCGTCGTGCGCGGCACCGCGAACCGCTCCGGATAGGGCGGCTCGTGCGCCTCGGTCGACGCCACCCCCGTATGAAGGGACAGCGGGGCGAACTGCACCCCCCGGCTCACCAGCGCCGCCACCAGCCCCGCGGTGAACGGCCTCGCCGCACTCGGCATCTCCGCCGACCCCGCCCCGTCGGGCGAGGGAACGGCGAACACCGTCTGGTAGGCGGACAGCGGCTGGTCCCGCTCCGTGTACGCGTACCGGATCGGCCGCCCGTACCGGCTCAGCAGCCCGGGTACGTCCCGCGGCACCCGCGCCCACCACAGCCTGGCGCCCGCAGCGGGCCCCAGCGGCTCGTCCAGCACCAGCGCGTTCCCGCCCGGCAGCCGCACAGCTGCTCCCGCCGGGCCCCCGGGGCGTGGCCGCGTGGTCCCGTTCCCGTCGGGGCGGCGCAGTTCCACCGCCCACCGGCCGTCCTCCCCGCGGGTCGAGAAGTGCACGACGACGCGCTCACCACCGACGCGGCCGTTCACCGCGGCCGCCAGCGTCGTCGACGTGTTCACCACGAGTACGTCCCCGGCCCGCAGCTGCCCGGGCAGGTCCCGGAACGCCCGGTGCGAGACCGCCGTCCCCCGCGACACCAGCAGCCGCACGTCGTCACGCCCGGCACCCCGCTGCTCGGCCGGGACCCGGGCGGACAGCTCGGCGGGCACCCGCAGGGCATCCAGCGCCGTCATCGCTGCCCCCGGTCCGTCTCCTCCAACAGGGCCGCGGCCGCATACCGCCCGCCGGCCGGCCGCCGCTCCAGCAGCCGGACGAACGCGGGCGCCACGCTCTCCGGACCCGGCCGCGGCTCCGTGTCCCCGGGCACCGCCGCCGTATAGAGGTCCGTCCGCATGTCGCCCGGATCCACGGCCCACACCCGCAGACCCGGTTCCTCCTCGCCCAGCACCGCGGCGAGCTGGTCGAGCGCGGCCTTGGACGCCCCGTAACCGCCCCACGTCGGATACGGCTCGGCAGCCGCGTCCGAGCTCACCGTCACCACCGCCCCCGCCGCCGATGCCCTCAGCAGCGGCAGCGCCTCCTGCACCAGGCCGAGCGCCGCCACCACATTCGTCTCCAGCGCCTCCCGCAGCCCGGCCAGGGGCAGCGCCTCCAGCCGTACGAGCGGTTCGGCACCCAGGGCGCTCGCACTGCTCACCAGCACATCCAGCCCGCCCAGCTCCCCGGCGGCGGCCACCAGGGCCTTGCGGTGCGCCCCGTCCGTGACATCCCCGGCAACGGCCACCACCCGTGTCCCGTACAGGCGGCCCAGCTCCTGCGCGGTCTCCCGCAGCGGCCCGGCGGTCCGGGCGTCCAGGACCAGATCCCAGCCCCGCTGGGCCAGCGCCGCTCCCAGCGCACGCCCCAGCCCCTTCGACGCACCCGTGATCATCGCGATCGGCATGGCAACCGTCCCCTCGTACCTCGTGAAGCTCCGACCCCACCAACGTAGGAACCCGGCCCCCGCCGCCGCCTCGTCCATGAGCCGCACCCGCGCAAGGCACTTCGACCTAGTCCCCGAGCCCCATCCGACGGCCGTCCACAGCCCGATACGGCCGCGGGGGGCCCGCCGGTACGGTGAGGACATGAGTCATCGCCCACCGTCGGGCCTCGCCACGGTGAGTGCCGCGCTGCTCGCCATGAGCCGGCACCTCGAAATGCGGGACGTCCTCAAGACGATCGTCGCCTCCGCCCGTGAACTGCTCGACGCCGAGTACGCGGCCCTGGGCGTCCCCGACGACCACGGGGGCTTCGCCCAGTTCGTCGTGGACGGGGTGAGCGACGAGCAGTGGAAGGCCATCGGACCGCTGCCCAGGCAGCACGGCATCCTCGCCGCGATGCTCCACGAGGCGAAGCCCGAGCGGCTCGCCGACGTCCGCAAGGACCCGCGCTTCGAAGGCTGGCCCGACGCCCACCCGGACATGTCCGACTTCCTGGGCCTGCCGATCCAGGACGGCGACGAGATCATCGGCGCGCTCTTCCTCGCCAACAAGCGCTGCCCCAAGCCCGAGGGCAGCTGCGGCTTCACGGAGGAGGACGAGGAACTCCTCGCGATCCTCGCCCAGCACGCGGCGATCGCGCTCGTCAACGCCAGACTGTACGAACGCAGCCGCGAGCTCACGATCGCCGAGGAGCGCTCGCGGCTCGCCCATGAGCTGCACGACGCGGTCAGCCAGAAGCTCTTCTCGCTCCGGCTGACCGCCCAGGCCGCCGCAGCGCTCGTCGACCGCGACCCCGCCCGGGCCAAGGGCGAGCTCCAGCAGGTCGCGGCCCTGGCCGCCGAAGCCGTGGACGAGCTGCGCGCAGCCGTCGTGGAGCTGCGCCCCGCCGCCCTGGACGAGGACGGTCTCGTCGCCACGCTGCGTACCCAGATCCAGGTGCTGGACCGCGCGCACACCGCCCGGGTCACCTTCGAGAGCGCCGGGGTGCGGGCGATGCCCTCCGCCCAGGAGGAGGCGCTGCTCCGGGTCGCCCAGGAGGCCCTGCACAACGCCCTCCGTCACTCCGGCGCCGGACAGGTCGCCGTCACGCTCAGCCGGCACCCCTTGGCCACGGTGCTGCGGATCGCCGACGACGGCTGCGGTTTCGACGCCCATGCCGTCCGGCACGCGGGCCGCCATCTGGGCCTGGTCTCGATGCGCCACCGTGCGGGCAGTGTCGGGGGAAGGCTCACCGTTGCATCGGAGCCCGGCAAGGGCACCACGATCGAGATGGAGGTCCCCTGTGCCTGACAGGATCATCAGGGTGCTGCTGGTCGACGACCACCAGGTCGTCCGCCGAGGGCTGCGCACGTTCCTCGAGATCCAGGACGACATAGAGGTCGTCGGGGAGGCCTCCGACGGGGCCGAGGGAGTCGCCAGGGCCGAGGAGCTCCGGCCCGATGTCGTCCTGATGGACATCAAGATGCCCGGTACGGACGGGATCGAGGCCCTGCGCAGGCTCAGGGAGCTGGAGAACCCCGCGAAGGTACTGATCGTCACCAGCTTCACCGAACAGCGCACGGTCGTTCCCGCCCTGCGCGCGGGCGCCTCCGGGTACGTGTACAAGGACGTCGACCCGGACGCGCTCGCCGGCGCCATCCGCTCGGTCCACGCGGGCCACGTCCTGCTCCAGCCGGAGGTCGCGGGCGCGCTCCTGGCCCAGGAGGACGCCGGCAGCGGTACGGGCCGGGGGAGCACCCTGACCGAACGGGAACGGGAAGTGCTCGGGCTGATCGCCGACGGCCGCTCCAACCGGGAGATCGCCCGGGCGCTGGTCCTGTCGGAGAAGACCGTCAAGACACACGTGTCGAACATCCTGATGAAGCTCGATCTGTCGGACAGGACGCAGGCCGCGCTCTGGGCCGTCCGGCACGGGGCGGCAGGCTGACGGGCCCGAGGTCCGGGGGAGGGGAAGCGGACGGTTCCACTCCAGTCCGAGATTCATACTGTCGGGTGTATGTCACCCGAACGGCGCATCCTGTGCGGCGCCGAGGCGTTCTCCATGGCGTGCTGCGGCGGTCGGCCGCAGCGATGCGAGGAGGATCCTGAAGTGAAGAACCTGAAGAAGGCCGCTGCCGTCACCATGATCGCCGGTGGACTCATCGCCGCCGGTGCCGGGGCTGCCTCCGCCACGGGCCACAACGGCGCCGGTGCTCACGGCGCGGCCGTGGGCTCCCCGGGCGTCGCCTCGGGCAACCTCGTCCAGGTCCCCGTGCACGTCCCCGTGAACGTGGTCGGCAACACGGTCAACGTGATCGGCCTGCTCAACCCGGCCTTCGGCAACCTCGGCCTGAACGGCTGATCCGCGCTGCCGTACCCCACCGCCGGACGGGCCTTCCGGGCCCGTCCGGCGGTTGCGTGTGGGCCCTAGCGCCCCCGCTCCTCCACATACGCGTTGTACGCCGCGACCTGCGCCCGCCGGGCCACCCGTTCCACCGGCCGCAGCGCCTCACCCCGCGCCGCGATCTCCGAGGAGCTCACCGCGCCGCCGTGCCCGTTCTCATGGGCCACCGAGATCAGCAGCCCCACCCGCTGGGCCAGTTCCAGCACCCGTACCGCCCGTGCCGGATACCCCGGAGCCAGCACCTCACGGCCCCGCTCCGCCCGGGCCCGGTACGCATCCACCGCGGCCTCGGCCACCGGTCCGGAACCCGCCACATCCAGCCGGGACAGCACTGCCGTCGCATCCCGCAGGGCCTCCGCCAGTTCCCGCTCCGCCTCGCCCAGCGACGGCACATCGGCCGGCGGCGCCTCCCGCACCGGCAGACACCGCCACACCACCTCGACGTGCACGTCCCCGGCAGGCCCCGCCTCAGTCACCTCCGGCACGAGTCCGTACGGAGCTCCTGACGTGACCACGGCCTCCTCGGCGTCCAGTGCCCGCGCGTTGAAGTCCGGCGGCCCGCTGAGCCCCAGTGGATGCCCGGGCACCGGCAGCGCGACCCGGAAACCGGTCGCGCCCAGCCCCCTCAGCCGGCCGAGCGCCAGCGTGAGCCCGACGGGCCCCGCCTCACCCGGCAGCCCCTCGACGCGGTGCACCGCGTCCTCCCCGACAATCGCGAGCGCAGCGTCGTCCGGTGACACAAGTCCGGCCAAAAGTGCGTTTCCCCATGCGGCCAGCCGCCCTGAGCGTGGTTCCGAAAGCATGGGGACAGCCTAGGCAACCGCCCTAAGGGCTGGAGCACTCTTCGGGTGGCGTAGGTTTTCCCTGGGAGCTGTGCCCACAGGCACGCGACGATCTCGAGACTGCATGGGGAGACAACGCGCTCATGAGCGATGTACTGGAGCTGGTGGACGTATCCGTGGTCCGCGACGGACGCGCTCTGGTGGACGATGTCTCCTGGTCGGTCAAGGAGGGGGAGCGCTGGGTCATCCTCGGGCCGAACGGCGCCGGCAAGACCACGCTGCTCAACATCGCGTCCAGCTACCTCTTCCCGAGCACCGGCAAGGCCAGGATCCTCGGCGAGGAGCTCGGCGGAGTCGGCACCGACGTCTTCGAGCTCCGGCCCCGCATCGGGATCGCCGGTGTCGCGATGGCCGAGAAGCTTCCCAAGCGCCAGACCGTGCTGCAGACGGTACTCACCGCCGCGTACGGCATGACCGCCACCTGGCACGAGAACTACGAGGCCGTCGACGAGGAGCGCGCCCGCGCCTTCCTCGACCGGCTGGGCATGACCGACTACCTCGACCGCAAGTTCGGCACCCTCTCCGAGGGTGAGCGCAAGCGGACCCTGATCGCCCGCGCCATGATGACCGACCCCGAGCTCCTCCTGCTCGACGAGCCCGCCGCGGGCCTCGACCTCGGCGGCCGCGAGGACCTGGTCCGCCGCCTGGGCCGGCTCGCCCGTGACCAGTACGCCCCCTCCATGATCATGGTCACCCACCATGTCGAGGAGATCGCGCCCGGCTTCACCCACGTCCTGATGATCCGTCAGGGGAAGGTGCTCGCCGCAGGCCCGATGGAGACCGAGCTCAGCTCCCGCAACCTCTCCCTCTGCTTCGGCCTGCCGCTCGTCGTCGAGCACACCGGCGACCGCTACACCGCCAAGGGGCTCCCGCTCTCCTGAGGATCCGCACAACAGCCGTCCCCCGGCGCCCTGTCCGCGAGGGCACCTGCGGTCCTACGATGAACACGTGGAAATCGACGCGTGGGTATGGTGGTTGATCGGCGCCGTGGGACTGGGTATCCCCCTCGTCCTGACCGCGATGCCCGAGTTCGGGATGTTCGCCGTCGGAGCCGTGGCTGCGGCGGTCGTCGCCGCACTCGGCGGTGGCGTCGTCGCCCAAGTACTGGTCTTCGTTCTGGTGTCCGTGGCGCTGGTCGCGGTCGTACGCCCGATCGCCGCCAGGCACCGCGCCGGCCAGACCCATCACGCCTCCGGCATCGACGCGCTGAAAGGCCGTCAAGCCGTCGTGCTGGAACGGGTGGACGGCAGTGGCGGCCGCATCAAGCTGGCCGGCGAGGTCTGGTCAGCGCGCACGCTCGACAGCGATCAGAGCTTCGAACCCGGACAACAGGTCGATGTCGTCGAGATCGACGGTGCAACGGCCGTCGTCATGTGAGCGAACCGGTCACGCGGCAGCCCGCAGTCTGCCAAACTCGAAGTCGATCATCATGAGAATGCAACCGTCATGAGCACTCGACCTCGATCATCGCGATCCGTCGGCAACCGAAGGGCACGGGGCACACGATGCAACCGATCATCATCGTCCTGATCATTCTGGTGGTGCTCGTCTTCATCGCCCTGATCAAGACGATCCAGGTCATCCCACAGGCCAGTGCCGCCATCGTGGAGCGCTTCGGGCGCTACACCCGCACCCTCAACGCCGGTCTGAACATCGTCGTCCCGTTCATCGACTCGATCCGCAACCGGATCGACCTCCGTGAACAGGTCGTTCCCTTCCCGCCCCAACCGGTGATCACCCAGGACAACCTGGTGGTCAACATCGACACCGTCATCTACTACCAGGTGACCGACGCCCGCGCCGCGACCTACGAGGTCGCCAGCTACATCCAGGCGATCGAGCAGCTCACCGTCACCACCCTCCGCAACATCATCGGCGGCATGGACCTCGAGCGGACCCTGACCTCCCGCGAGGAGATCAACGCGGCCCTGCGCGGAGTCCTCGACGAAGCCACCGGCAAGTGGGGCATCCGCGTCAACCGCGTCGAGCTCAAGGCCATCGAACCGCCCACCTCCATCCAGGACTCGATGGAGAAGCAGATGCGCGCCGACCGTGACAAGCGCGCCGCGATCCTCACCGCGGAAGGCATCAGGCAGTCCGCCATCCTCACCGCGGAGGGCGAGAAGCAGTCCGCGATCCTGCGCGCCGAAGGTGAGGCCAAGGCGTCCGCCCTGCGCGCCGAGGGCGAGTCCCAGGCCATTCGTACGGTCTTCGAGGCCATCCACGCCGGAGACCCCGACCAGAAGCTGCTCTCCTACCAGTACCTCCAGATGCTTCCGAAGATCGCCGAGGGCGACGCCAACAAGCTCTGGATCGTGCCCAGCGAGATCGGCGACGCGCTCAAGGGCCTCAGCGGCGCCTTCGGCAACCTCGGCAGTGGCGCCCCCGGCTTCAGCACGGGACCGGAGCGCCGCGAGCAGCCCCCGGTCGACTGACCGCGAAAGACCTTCGTGCATGATCAGTGAGGCCCCTCGACCTTCATGGCGGGGAGGCGTCACTGACCATCGAAGGGGATGGCCTTGTCCATCTGGGAAACTCTCGCGGTCTTCGCGGCCGGAGTCGGCGCGGGCACGATCAACACGATCGTCGGCTCAGGCACGTTGATCACCTTCCCCGTCCTGCTCGCCACCGGCCTGCCGCCGGTCACCGCCACCGTCTCCAACGCCCTCGGTCTCATCCCGGGCTCGATCAGCGGTGCCATCGGCTACCGGGCCGAACTCGCAGGCCAGCGCCGCCGCATCATCAAACTGAGCACCGGCGCACTCATCGGCGGCCTCACCGGCGCCACACTCCTGCTGGCCCTGCCCCCAACGGCGTTCGAGACGATCGTCCCCGTCCTGGTGGCACTCGCCCTCGTACTGGTCATCCTGCAGCCCCGCATCAGCAAGGCCGTCCAGCGCCGCCGCGCACACACCGGTGCCCCCGCCCGCCCCGACGGCGGGCCGCTCCTGTTCACGGGACTGACCCTCGCCAGCGTCTACGGCGGCTACTTCACGGCTGCCCAGGGCATCATCTACCTCTCCCTGATGGGCATGCTGCTCGACGACACGATGCAGCGCCTCAACGCCGTCAAGAACGTACTCGCCGCCGTCGTCAACAGCGTCGCGGCACTCTTCTTCCTCTTCGTCGCGGACTTCGACTGGACGGCCGTCGTCCTCATCGCCGTCGGGTCGGCGATCGGCGGCCAGATAGGCGCCAAGGTCGGCCGCAAGCTCAGCCCGGGCTTCCTGCGCGCCCTCATCGTCATCGTCGGCACCGCGGCGATCGTCCAGCTACTGCTCCGCTGACGGCAAAGCCCGCCTCCCGGGGGAGACGGGCTTCCGTGAACCTCGCGGGCTACGCCGCGGACCGCGCCAGCCACTCCGGCAGGACCGACCGGTCACCGGCCCCGAGCGCGAGCAGCATCGCGTCCGCGGGCGAGGGCACGAACGGCTTCCGGAGCAACGGCATGTCCGCCTGCTCCGGCGTCCGGGCCGCCTTGCGGTGGTTGTCCTCGGCGCACGAGGCCACGGTGTTCAGCCAGGTGTCCTGACCCCCCTGGGCACGCGGCACCACGTGGTCGACGGTGCTGGCCCGCCGTCCGCAGTACGCGCACCGGTGCTGGTCCCGTATGAGCACACCCCTTCTGGACCACGGGGCGTGTCTTCGGAACGGCACCCGTACGTACCGGCAGAGCCTGATCACCACGGGCACCGGGATGTCGACGGCCGCACCACGCATACGGAGTCCTGGGTGCGACTGCTCGACCACAGCCTTGTCCTGCAGGATCAGCACCACCGCGCGGTTGAGTGTCACCGTCGACAGCGGCTCGAAGCTCGCGTTGAGCACCAGTGTGTCCCGCATCCTGCCCACCTCCCGTGTGCCGGCCGCCTCCTGGCTGGCCCGGATCAACTCTGGCCGGGCGAGCCGTGATGGACAACGCAATAAAAAATGCCCTGCCCTGATCTCTCCAAGACCAGGGCAGGGCAAACAGGAGGCGAACGCTCAGCTTTCGGGAGACGCGTACTCACCGATCAGCTGGGCCCGTCCCAGGGTGTGGAACCGCAGATTGAATCCCACCACGGCAGGCGAGGCGTCGCTGTCCGGCCCGAGCTTCTCGCTGTCCACCGCGTACACGGTGAAGACATAGCGGTGGTTCTCGCCCGCCGGTGGCGCGGCACCGCCGAAGTCCTTCGACCCGTAGTCGTTACGGGCCTGGACGGCGCCCGCGGGCAGCCCGTCGAACGTGCCGCTCCCCGCGCCGGCCGGGAGTTCCGTGACCGAAGCCGGGATGTCGAAGACCACCCAGTGCCAGAACCCGCTGCCCGTCGGGGCGTCCGGGTCGAAACACGTCACGGCGAAGGTCTTCGTCTCCGCGGGGAAGCCCTCCCACCGCAACTGCGGCGACGTGTTACCCGCTGCGAACACCTGCGCGTCCGCCAGCACGGCTCCCGGCGCGAGGTCCTTGCTCACCACGGTGAACGGCGGGACCTCGGGATGGAAGTCGTGCGGCAACGGCGCCCTCTTCGGCTCGGTCACGTCAGCACCTCTCCTGATCGGCTGTGAAGTCTCTCCCCACCGACCCTAGAGCCCGTCAGAGCCAGTTGCGCTGTCCGCCGACCTGGGCGAGCCACTGGTTGAGGTACGCGGCCCAGTCCGTGCCCTGGAAGTCGTTGTGGCCGACCTTGAACGCGCGGTAGGAGTCGCTGCCCTCGCTGAAGAGACCCGGCTTCTTGTCCATCTCCAGCACGACGTCCATCTCGCGGTCGTCGGCGACGAACGTCAGCTCGACCTGGTTGAGCCCGCGGTACTGCTGCGGCGGGACGAACTCGATCTCCTGGTAGAACGGCAGACGCTGGCGCGTGCCACGGATGTGGCCGCGCTCCATGTCCGCGCTGCGGAAACCGAAGCCGAGCTGCGCGAAGGCGTCCAGGATGGCCTGCTGAGCAGGCAGGGGGTGCACGTTGATCGGGTCCAGGTCGCCCGAGTCCAGGGCACGGGCGATCTCCAGCTCCGTGGTCACCCCGATGTTCATGCCGCGCAGGTGCTGTCCGGCGAACGTCGTGATCGGGGTCTCCCACGGAATCTCGAGCCCGAACGGCACGACGTGAACGGCGCCCGCCTTGACCTCGAAGGCACCGCCGAGACGCAGCTTGGTGAACTCGATGTCCTGCTTGGTCTCCTGGTCCGCGCCCTCGATCTCGACCCTGGCCTGCAGACCGACCGAAAGTCCCTCGATCTGCTGGTCGACGGAACCGCCCTGGATCCGCACCTCGCCCTGAACGACGCCGCCGGGGACGACGTTGAGTTCGGTCAGCTCGGTTTCCACCGAGGCACCGCCGGCACCCATGCTCGCGAGCAACCGCTTGAAGCCCATGATTTCTCCTCCTTGGTCCTGACCCCTACATACGCGTCACGACCGTAGCCGGTTCCCGGAGCGGCGATCCCAGTACCCTCGGACGCCATGGACGAGGGCATGGACCGTACGCCGCTGACGCGGGACTTCTTCGACCGGCCGGTCCTGGACGTGGCCCCCGACCTCCTGGGGCGCGTGCTCGTCCGCGCCGGTGAGGACGGCCCCATCGAGCTGCGGCTGACCGAGGTGGAGGCGTACGCCGGCGAGATCGATCCCGGCTCCCACGCCTTCCGCGGTCCCACACCACGCAACAGCGTGATGTTCGGCCCGCCGGGCCATTCGTACGTCTACTTCACGTACGGGATGTGGCACTGCCTCAACCTGGTGTGCGGCCCGGAGGGAACGGCGAGCGGTGTCCTGCTCCGGGCCGGCGAGATCGGCGTGGGTGCCGAGACGGCCCGCAAACGTCGGTTCTCGGCCCGCCATGACAGAGAACTGGCCAAAGGGCCGGCCCGCCTGGCCACTGCCCTCGGCGTCGACCGGACGCTCAACGGCAGCGACGTCGTCGAAGGACCGGGCCGCCCCCTGTCCCTGCTGCGTGGCACCCCGCCACACCGTGACCAGGTGCGAAGCGGCCCGCGCACCGGGGTGGGTGGTGACGGTTCCCATCAGCCGTGGCGCTTCTGGATCGACGGCGACCCCACGGTGAGCCCCTACAGGGCCCATGCGCCACGCCGTCGCACAACTTGACTCGCCCCTGCCCGTTGCCTAATGTAGTCCGAGCCGCTTGAACGGATGCAGTTGTTGTTGGCACGGTCCATCGGACCGGGTCGGAGCATCCGGAGAGGGCCAACCACTACCTACGATTCGCCCTGACGGGCGCAATTTCGGCATGCCGGAATTTGTCCCACGGCTCGATTATGAGTCACCACGGAAATCGGCTAGCGTAGTGAACACGCCGAAAGGCAAAGGCCCAGTCCACAGGCCACCGGAATCAAATTCGGACCGGAAACGGAACGAAAAAGAGTCTGGTAAAGTTGGAATCGCCGGAAAGGGAAACGCGAAAGCGAAGAACTGGAAAGCGAAACCCGCTTCGACCGGGAATCGGACACGAAAGAGTCTGATAGAGTCGGAAACGCAAGAACGAAGGGAAGCGCCCGGAGGGCCCCGGTGAAACGGG
>NZ_JBHTRI010000021.1:0-152097 GCF_042796085.1 Streptomyces sp. NPDC056452 | reverse complement strand
GTGCAACTGCTGGAGATCCGCGGGTGACATCCCGTCGCACCGGTCGATGATCTCCCTGGCCCGCGGGTCGGTGGCGCGGGCCTCGGCCTTCTCCTCCTCCGTCATCGTCATCACGCGGAGGGTCAGGATCTCGTCGATCTCGGTCGAGTCGAACAGGGCGCCCGGGCTCTGCTCGGCGACCTCCGGGTAGTCGTACAGGATGATCGGAGCACCGAGCAGGGTGTCCGTCGATCCCTTCGGACCGGCCAGCACGGGCCAGCATCTGTGCTGCCGGCACCGCCCGGCGGCCGCCGCCGCTTCGGCGGGCGGTTCGAGCAGCGAGACGAACGCGGCGTCGTGCGCGCTGATCAGCAGATGCGCGCCGATCAGCGAGGCCCGGATCGCGGCGTCCTTGGTGTCCGCCGGCTCCGGGTGCTCGTTGGTGACGCTCACGGTCAGGCGTACACAGCCGTCGTCCATGACGGCACGCGTACGGATGCGGACCGCCAGCGGCAGCCGCCGCCGTACGATCCGCCCCACCACCGTGCCCCGCGCGTCGGTGACCGGCTCGGTGTCCTCGCCGCCCGCCACCTCGTGCACGGAGTCGGCCGGCTCGTCCAACGGCAGTGCGGCCAGGATGACTTCCCGCTCCACCGCCTCGTCCCAGGACACCACGGAGACCCCGTCGACGGTGAGCTGGTCCACCGGCACCTCGGCTCCGTCCTCACCCGTGCTCCGCACCTCGCGGACCTGGAGCTGGAGGAAGCGCAGATGTACGGTGACGGCCGCCGTCCCGTCCTGCGGTGCCAGCAGGCACTGCATCTCCATCCCGGCTTCCTCGCCGAAACTCGCCGCCGTGGCATGCGGCGGTCCGAGGACGCCGAACTGCCAGCGCGAGCGGTTCTTGTGCGAACTGGCGCGGTACGGGTAAAGGAGATACCCCTCGTACAGCACGGCGTCGGCGATCGTACGCACCTGGTCAAGGCTCACAGGGCCACCTCGTCGTGCTCGGCCAGGAGGGCCTGGACCGTCTCGTCCCAGCTGATCAGCCCGCGCCGGGCCCGGAAGTCCGCGAAGCGCGCGAGAACGTCGTGGTCCAGCCTGATCCAACCGGTGTTGGGGAAGTGCGACGCGACCAAGTGCCGCCACACCGCGACCGGCATCTGATACCGGGCCTCGCAGTCCCACGGCACCCGTTCGACCCCGAAGCCCTCGCTGCCCCGGGTGAAGACCGTGCCGGAGAACATCAGGGCGAGCGGCACCGCACCCTCGCCCAGCGCATGCAGATAGCGGGAGCCGACCACATCGAAGTCGTACGTACACGGCAGGGCGAGCTCGACCTCGGTGGCGCCGCTGAACCCCTGCACCGTCGTGTCGCAGCTCATCCACTGGAACGGCTTCAAGGTGTCCGTCCAGCGTTCCCGGCCACCGAACAGCGCCTGGAGGCCGCTCTGTTCGGCCTCGTCGTAGTGGCGCCGCTGCGGCTCGATGCGCACCTGGCAGTGCAGGGCGACGGCATGGATCCGCAGACCCGTCCGCTCCTCGATCCGAAGCCGCGCGGTCAGCTGCGGCGCGGCCGCGTACGGATCGGCGGCGATGTCCAGAACGGAGAAGCCGAAGTCGCTCACGCTGCCCCGATCCCGGCGGGCCGGCTGCGGTCCGCCACCTGCGCGAAGAACGAGTCCATCGCGGCCAGCGCCTCGGAGCCGCCGTCGAAACCGCGCCACAGCGTGCGTAGTTGGCCCACCAACTCGTAACAGGCGTCGATCGGCACGAGGTGACACGACCCGCCGCCGTCCTGGGTGCGCCGGATGAGCAGGGCCTCGACATCGGGACGCAGCACGGCAAGCTCCGGGCTCGCCTCGACGACGGCCTCCCAGGCGTCCAGCGGGAGTTCCGACTCGGTGGCGCCCGCAGGACCCGGGTAGAACGCGACCATGCGGTCCTGGACGGAATTGCGGAACAGGAAGGCGAGCCCCACGGGGATCTGCAACTCGTCCCAGGCACGACCGTCCACGGTCAGCCCGGAGAAGTGCAGATAGCGCTCAGGAACCGCCCGGTAGCGCAACTCCGCGGTCTCGTCGGTGAACAGCAGATAGCAGGCCCGGCACCCGCACATCAGAGCGCGGCTGTCGAGACTCACCACATGGGAGTGGCTCTCGCCGATCGGTTCCGCACACATCTCGCAGCGCTCCCCGACAGTCGGGCGGGGCCGGTTGCGTGTGATCCGCAGCAGGGTGGCGGCCGGAGAGGCGGCCCGGGCGGCAGCGATCACGGTGCCACCGCCGCGGGCACCGCTACGGAGACGACGGCACCCTGCGAGAGCAGGGGCAGCGGTGCCAGATGCACACCGTCGCCGTCGAGGCAGACCCCGGCCCGCCGCACGTCGTAGTGCGCATGGCACCCGGCGCAGCGCAGGACCGCGTCGCCGGACCCGCCGCCCAGCCGCCGCGCCAGTGTGGCGCCCTCGAACGGCTGCTCGCAGCGCGCGCACCGGTCCTCGAAGGCGAAGAGGTCGGAGCCCACCCGGCACACCACCACCGGCATCCTGCCGACTCCGACCCGGGCCACGGTGCCCGGCTCCAGCGCCGACAGCTCGGGTACGACTTCCCACGACGCGCCGTCGTCGCCGGGTGCCCCGGTCTCCGCGTGCAGCCGGGCGAACAGCGAGTCCACCGGCATCAGCGGTCCCGCCGCTCCGGCGGCTTCCTCGTCGGCCGCCGTCTCCACCTCGATCGAGGTGATCTCCGGAGCCGCCGCCTCCACCGCACCCTGCACGGCCAGCTTCAGCGTGACCGAGGAGGACGGGCAGCCGTCGCAACTGCCCAGCAGCCGCAACCGGACAGTGCCCTCTTCGGTGACGGCGAGCAGTTCCACATCACCGCCGTGCGACCCCAGATACGGGCGCACACCCTCCAGCGCCTTCTCGACCCGGGTCTCCACGTCGTACGGGTGGAGCCCGTGCACCAGCAGGACACTGGCCACCAGCTCGTCACCGGCCAGCGCGGCCAGGACACCGTCGTCCAGCCGCCCCTGCTCGTGCACCAGGTCCAGCAGCCGTTCCAGTCCGGCGCCGTAGAAATCGGCGACGAGCCTGACCAGTTCCTCGCTGCGCTCCCGGGCGATCGCGCCGCCCGAGCCACTGGCGGCGATCAGGGTGTCGATGCGATCACCGGTCGTCCGCCAGTCGGGCTTGGCCGGTGTCTCCTCCGGCGCCATCACTCGCTGCCCGCGGACTGGGTGGGGGAGTGCAGGAGTTCCAGCTTCTTGCCCTCGCCCAGATACATGTGCACTCCGCAGGGCAGACAGGGGTCGAAGCTGCGCACCGTACGCATGATGTCGATGCCCTTGAAGTGCTCCCGGTCGTTCTCCTCGAAGATCGGCTGCCCCTGCACGGCGTCCTCGTACGGACCGGGTGTGCCGTAGGTGTCACGCGGGCTCGCGTTCCACGGAGTCGGCGGGTACGGGTGGTAGTTGGCGATCTTGCCGTCCCGGATCACCATGTGGTGCGAGAGGACACCGCGCACCGCCTCCGTGAATCCGCAGCCCACACCCTCCTCGGGAACCTCGAACTTCTCCCAGGTCTTGGTGTTCCCGGACCGGATCTCCACGAGAGCCTTCTCCGCGAAGTGGAGCGCGCAGGCTGCCGCGTAGGCCTGGAAGTAGCTCCGCGCCCGGTTGCGCTCGATGGTGTTGCTCCACTTCGGTACGTGCCACTCCAGCTCCACCGGCCCCTTGAGGGCGGTCTTGGGGAGGTTGATCTTGACGCTGTGGCCGGTGGCCTGGATGTAGCCGATGTCGACCAGGCCGGCCAGCGCCGTGGTCCACAGGCGCGCGAGCGGCCCGCCGCCCGTGTCCAGGGCCAGGTAGTCCTTGCCGTCGAACCACCGCGGCGACATGACCCAGCTGTACTTGTCGTCCAGATCCCGCTTCTGCGGCTGCGGGTTGGTGTGCTGGTTCCACGGGTGACGGCGGTCGACCGGATTGCCGAGCGGGTCGTGGGAGACGAAGGTCTCCTGCTCGTCCCAGTCGTTGTAGTACGACGAACCGAGCAGGATCCGGATGCCGAGGTTGATCTTGACCAGGTCGGTGGTGACCAGCTTCCCGTCGACGACGACACCCGGGGTGACGTACATCTTCCGGCCCCAGTCGGTCATGTCCTTGTACTCGAAGTTGCAGTGCTCCGGGTCCTGGAAGGAGCCCCAGCAGCCCAGCAGGATGCGCCGGTTGCCGACCTGTTCGTACCCCGGCAGGGCCTCGTAGAAGAAGTCGAAGAGGTCGTCGTGCATCGGCACGACCTTCTTCATGAACTCGACGTACCGCTGGAGCCGGGTGATGTAGTCCGTCATCAGCTGGATCGTCGCCACGGTGCCGACGCCGCCCGGATAGAGCGTGGAGGGATGGACGTGCCGCCCTTCCATCAGGCAGAACATCTCCCGGGTCATCCGGCTGACCTGGAGCGCCTCGCGGTAGAACTCGCCGGTGAACGGGTTCAGGGACCGCATGATGTCGCCGATGGTCTTGTACCCGTGGGCGTCGGCGTGCGGGGAGGGCGTGCGGTTGGCCTGCTCCAGCACCCCGGGGTTGGTCTCCGCGACCATCTTCTCGCAGTAGTCGACCCCGACCAGGTTCTCCTGGAAGATGTTGTGGTCGAACATGTACTCTGCGGCCTCGCCGAGATTCACGATCCATTCACCGAGGTGCGGGGGCTTCACCCCATACGCCATGTTCTGCGCGTAGCAGGAGCACGTGGCGTGGTTGTCACCACAGATTCCGCAGATCCTACTGGTGATGAAGTGCGCGTCCCGCGGGTCCTTCCCCTTCATGAAGACGGAATAGCCGCGGAAGATGGAACTGGTGCTGTGGCACTCGGCGACCACCTTCTGCTTGAAGTCGATCTTCGTGTAGATGCCCAGGCTGCCGACGATTCTGGTAATGGGATCCCACGCCATTTCGACCAGGTCGTCCTTGCCCCGGCCGCCTCCGGCACCCTTGTGCTGGGTCGCGGTCATTGCGCCGCCTCATCCTTCTGTCCGTTGTGGTGATTGCGCGGTCAATTACCAGGTGCGTGTGGCACCGGTCTTGAGTTCGCGGCCGGGCTTACGCCATTTCGGTTCGCGGTCCAGAGTGTGCGTGGTGATGTGGCGCAGGCGCCGCATCGTCGACCCGTACAGTCCGACCGCGTTGGTCGAGAGCTTTCCGCCGGGAGGTTCGTCCATGAACGGCATGAACTTGTCCGGGAACCCGGGCATGGTGCAGCCGATGCAGATGCCACCGACGTTGGGGCAGCCACCGATGCCGTTCATCCAGCCTCGCTTGGGCACATTGCACTTGACCGTGGGCCCCCAGCAGCCCAGCTTGACGATGCACTTCGGTGAGCCGTACTCCGTCGCGAAGTCGGCCTGCTCGTAGTAGCCGGCCCGGTCACAGCCTTCGTGGACCGTCGACCCGAACAGCCACGTCGGTCGCAGCGCGTCATCGAGCGGGATCATCGGCGCCTGGCCTGTGGCCATGTAGAGCAGATAGGTCAGCGTCTCCGACAGGTTGTCCGGCTGGATCGGACACCCGGGGACGCACACGATCGGGATCCCGGCCTTGGACTTCCAGTCCCACCCCAGGTAGTCGGGGACCCCCATCGCGCCCGTGGGGTTGCCCGCCATGGCGTGGATGCCGCCGTACGTCGCGCAGGTGCCCACAGCGACGACCGCGGTCGCCTTCGGGGTGAGCCGGTCGAGCCACTCGCTGGTCGTCATCGGCTGGCCGGTGGCGGGGTCGTTGCCGAAACCGCACCAGTACCCGTCATCGTGCAGGCGCTCGTTCGGAATCGACCCCTCGACCACCAGGACGAACGGTTCCAGTTCGCCGCGGTCGGCCTTGAAGAACCATTCGAGGAAGTCGTCGGCGCCGCCATTGGGGCCGCACTCGAAATCGATGAGCGGCCAGTGCACAGCGATCTTCGGAAGCCCCGGCAGGGCGCCCAGGGCGATCTCCTCGATGCTCGGCTGAGTGGCGGCCGTCAGAGAAACAGAATCTCCGTCGCAGCTCAGCCCTGCGTTGATCCACAAGACATGGATCAGGGTGTCCTCAGCCTTTACCGCTTCCTCTGTCGGCATCGCACTGCCGCCTTTCAGAATGACGGCCCAGCGGCCGTTGGCCCCACGAATGGGTACACGCACATTGCTACCATCACGCCTCGGTTCGATGATTCCGGCAACACGGCATATCCACCGCCCGCCTCAGTTCGGGGGGCCGAGCGACCTCATGACGAGGGCTGGTCGGGTGATCCGGTCGCGTGACCGGGCCCGTCCGCCGCCCTCGCGCCCACCGTGTGCCCCTACATTCGGAGCGACCCGCAGAAGGAGGTGGCAGCGGTGCACGAGCTGGCCATCACACAGAGCGTCGTCGACTCGGTGTGCGAGCGCGCCGCAGGGCGTCCGGTGCACTCGGTGTGCGTACGTGTGGGGGCGCTCACCGCGGTGGTGCCCGACGCGATGCAGTTCTGCTTCGGGCTGGTCACCGAGGGAACGGCCGCCGAAGGGGCACGGTTGGACATCGACCAGCCACCCGGCAGAGGCCGCTGCCGCACCTGCACCGTCGAATTCACCTTGGCCGACCTGATTCTGCTGTGCCCCTGCGGCAGTGCGGATGTGGAGATCACATCGGGACAGGAACTGCAGATCGTTTCCATGAAAGTGGGCTGAACATGTGCGCTACGTGCGGCTGCTCCGAGGAGTCCGGCGGAACCAGGATCGTGATGCTGCGGGAGGACGATGCACCCGACCACCCGCACCCGCACCCGCACCCGCACCCGCACCCGCACGAGCATGCGCAGTCGAACGACGCCGGTGAGACCGTCACCATCGAGCAGAAGGTACTGGCCAAGAACAACCTCGTCGCGGAACGCAACCGCACGTGGCTGTCCGACCGCGGGGTCGCGGCCGTGAACATGATGAGCTCACCAGGGGCAGGCAAGACGACGCTCCTGGAACGCACCATCACCGATGTGGGTGGACGCCGGCCGGTGGCCGTCATCGAGGGCGATCAGGAGACCCGACTCGACGCCGACCGGATCAGAAGTACGGGCTGTGCCGTGGTACAGGTGAACACCGGGGCGGGGTGCCATCTCGACGCAGAAATGATGCAGGACGCCCTCACGGCGCTGTCCCCGGTGGCGGGCTCGCTGCTCATGGTCGAGAACGTCGGGAATCTGGTGTGCCCCGCCCTGTTCGATCTGGGTGAGCGCAGCAAGGTCGTGATCATCTCGGTCACGGAGGGCACGGACAAGCCGCTGAAGTATCCGTACATGTTCGCCGCCGCCGACCTGATCCTCATCAACAAGGCCGATCTGCTGCCCTACGTCGACTTCGACGTCGATCAGTGCGCGCGCCACGCCCGCTCGGTCAACCCGGCCGTACGCGTGCTGACGGTCTCCGCGACCACCGGCGAGGGCCTGCCCCTGTGGTACGACTGGCTGGCCGACCAGCGGTAGCAGCCGCGCCGCCGGGCCGCGGTCAGCCCCTGGGGTGTGCGGGCCGGGCCGCGGAGCCGGATGCGGGGCCCTCCTTGCGCACGAAGGCCCGGCGCAGCCCGTGGTACGGATGGTGCGGGTCCGCGAAGATGCGCCGCATCCGGGCGAGTTCGGCGGTGCGGTACGGCGTCAGGTCGACCCGGTCCCGCTCCGCCTTCTTGGCGTTGATACGGGACTGCGTCGCGGGCAGCGCGGCCAGGCGGGCCGCCCGGGCGCCGACCTCCGAGTCGAACGAGTCAGGTGCACACGCGATCACACTGTCGACGAGTCCGAGCCCGTGGGCAGCCGCGGAGCTGACCGGAAGCGCGTCCTGCATGAGCCGCTCGGCCGCCGCCGCTCCCACCCGCCGCGGCAGCGAGTACGTCCAGTACTCCGATCCGTACAGCCCCATCAGGCGATAGTGCGGATTGAGCACCGCGCCCGCCCTGCACCACACCTCGTCGGCGGCGAGGGCGAGCATCACCCCGCCCGCCGCGGCGTTTCCGGCCACGGCGGAGACAACGAGGCGGTCCGTGGTGGTCAGCACCGCTTCCACCAGATCGTCCATCGCGTTGATGTTGTCCCAGGACTCGGCGCCCGGATCGTCCGCCGCCTCGATCACGTTGAGATGAATGCCGTTGGAGAAGAAGTCCCGGCCGCCCCCGAGAACCAGCACCGAAGTAGGCCGGGAACAGGCGAACCGGTACGCGCGCAGCAACCGACGACACTGCTCCGTGCTCATGGCTCCACCGCGGAACGAGAACGACAGAAGGCCGATGCCTGCCTCCTCCCGGTAACCGATCTCGGCCCATGTGTCCTCGTGGCCGATGCGGTGCAGCGGAGCCGCCCGCGTGGGTACGGCGGACAGCCGGCCTTCCAGCGCCACGGTGGCGGGGAGCTTGAAGGTGGCCGGACCGCCCGGCCTCCGCCGGGGCCTCAGCTCGGGGATCCACACCGCGCCGTCAGTGGTCGCTCGGCAGATCGCACCGTCCCGGGTGGCCACGATCTCCCCCGGGCGCCCGCTCAGCCGGGGCTCGGGATACCCGCCGTGCAGGAACCACTCATCGCCCAGCATTTCGTCCAGCACACCGGGCTGGGAGTCAGCCGCTCTGAGTTTGCGGACAACCGTCGAGGAGGAGTCCGCCTGCCAGTCGATGCGTCGCAGTGACTGGCGGAACAACGGTCGGCAGCGATGGTCGGATCCCGCGTCCTGCGGTGCCGGCTCGTACGTCCCGGAAGCGAAGCGCCCGACGGCCAGGAGCACTGCCGCCATGGCCGCGTCCGAGACCTCGTTGCGGTACAGGTCGCTCTTGCCCACCGGGGGCAACGCGCAGGACACGGAAGCCCAGACGTCGCCGGCGTCCATCTCCGCGTTCGCCTGCAGCACGGTGACGCCCCAACGGTCCGTGCCCTCGTGAACGGCCCAGTCGAGAGAGGAGGGCCCGCGGTCGCCCACCGGCCCGGGATGGACGATGAGACAGGTGTGGAGCGACCACACGTCCTCGGGAATCGCGGTCCTGAGATAGGGCGCCACGACAAGGTCCGGGCACTCCTGGTGGACGGCTTCGCGGACCGAGCCGCCCCCGTCCTCGTGCACGAGCCGCACGGCCACCGAGTGTCCGTGGTCCCTCAGCTCGGCCTGGACACGTTGGGTGAGGCTGTTGAAGGCGCTTGCGAGAAGCAGGATATGCACGGTGATCACTCCCGGATGGCTGGGTCCGTTCGGAGCGAGCGTGAAGGTGGATCCGTACTCACGGAACACAACGGGCTCGGGAATGCCGAGATTCACTCAAAAGTGCGAATGCTTGACGGGGACCCCACGGTGCTCGGGCGGGCATGGCGGGGCCACCACACAATGCCGGTCCAGACGTGTCGGCATGCGGCTGCAGGCTGGTGATGCGTGACCAGGCCGCCTTCTCTGCGAGCAGCTGGACTGACCGGTCTCTGCGGCTGCCGGCATCAGAACTGCCGGGGCGGTAGCCGCGTCCTGGGTAGGGGTAGAGGTTTCAGCACAGTAATGGGGCACGGGCTACGAGGGTTTCGCGATCTGCGGGTCGGGCGCGGAGTTCGTCGCTTGAAGGGGGCAGCGTGGAGGAGTTGCAGGCCGGGGATCCGCGGGTGGTCGGGCCGTACCGGTTGCTGAAGAGGCTGGGTGGCGGCGGGATGGGGCAGGTGTTTCTGGGCCGCTCCCGCGGTAGTCGGCTGGTGGCGGTGAAAGTGGTACGGCCGGAGCTGGCGATGGACGCCGGCTTCCGACGGCGTTTCGCGCGCGAAGTAGCGGCCGCACAGCGGGTCGGCGGCTTCTACACCGCACACGTCGTGGACGCCGACCCTTCTGCGGATCCGCCGTGGATGGCCACCGCGTACATTCCCGGCCCTTCGTTGCAACAGGCCGTCGGGCAACACGGCCCGCTGCCGGAGCGCGCGTTGGGGCTGTTGACTGCCGGGCTTGCGGAAGGGCTGGCCGCCGTACACAGCCGCGAGACGGTGCACCGTGACCTGAAGCCGGCGAACGTCCTGCTGGCAGCCGACGGCCCCCGGCTGATCGATTTCGGCATTGCTCGGGCCGTGGAAGACACACACCTCACCGGCACAGGAATGGCCATCGGGACGCCCGGGTTCATGGCTCCGGAGCACCTTCTGGGAAATCGTGCCGGGCCGGCCTCGGACGTGTTCTCTCTCGGCGTGGTGATCGCCTACGCGGCGACCGGCCGCCTCCCTTTCGGAGCGGGCCTCCCGCACTCGGTGAACTACCGGGTGGTGCACGAGCGTCCAGACCTGTCGGGGCTGCCTGCGGCCCTCGCCTCGCTGGTCGCGGACTGCCTGGCCAAGGACGCCTCGCGACGTCCGACCGTGGAGCAGATCCTCGACCAAGCGGTCATCCCGGACGAGACGGGGATCTCGTGGCTGCCGCCCACCCTCGCCACAATGATCGCCGAGCGAGACGTCAACCCTCCGACGGGGGACGACACCGCTTCCCTGGAGACCGAGACCGAGACCGAGACCGAGACCGACACCGAGCCGGAGGCGGACGAGGAGGACGCAGCCGACCGGGGGCGTCTGAATGATCGCGAGGGCAAACGGGAGGCGCTCCGGCATGTCAACGCGCTGCTCCGCCTGGCGAATCTGGAGATGGAAGCAGGGAGTCTGGACGTGGGGCGCAAGTTGTTCCAGCAAGCCATCGAGGCCGGCGGCACGCCTGAGCAGACGGCCGACGCACGCAACGGTTTGGGCTGGTACGAGACGCAGGCCGGGAATCTGGACGAGGGGCGCAGGCTGTACCAGGAAGTGGTGGCGACCGGCCCTCTCTGGCACAAGAGTTGGGCGCTCAACTGCTGGGGTCTGCTGGAAAGAGATGCGGGGAACGTGGAGGACGCCCGCAGCCTGCTCGGGCAGGCGATCGATACCGGCCAGTGGGGCATCGTCATGGCAGCGTCGTGGAACCTGGCCGTTCTGGAGGTATGGGCCGAGAATCTGGAGGAGGCCCGCAGGCTGCTTCAGCAGAGCACCGAGGCCGACGGCTCAGCTGAGCAGAGGGGCGATGCACTCCTGTACTGGGCCGACGTGGAACGCGACGCCGGGAACCACGAACGCGCTCGTCAGCTTTACCAACAAGTTCTTGACTTGAAGGAGCCACCCGCCTGAAGTGGCAGTTGAGTCGGCGCTTGTGGGGTCGAAGGCGCGTTCCGCTGGTGGACTTCCCTGCCCACGCGGCACAAGCGGGAAGGCGGGAAGGCGGGACGACCCCGCGCACAAGGCGCCGAGGCCGGCCCGCCGAAGGCGGCGAGTTACAAGGCGCCTGTTCCCTGGTTCTGGTAGGAGGCGGCTCTTGTGGCGACCAGGGTGCCGTTGGCGGCCGGGTCCTGCGGCGCGGGAAGTGCCTTCTCGCTGCTGCACATCAACTGAACCTTGCCGGCCGCGGCCAGGGTCACCACTCCGGTGGCACTCAGCGATGCCTCGTTGTAGCCACTGCCACGAGGTGTTGCCATGGTGGGGCCGCCGGTCACGTAGCAGCTCGCCTTGTCCGCGTAGATCAAGTGGGCGGAGCCGGTCACGGTATAGGTCCCTGCCGGCAGTGACAGAGCGACCACCTGCGCGTTGGCCGTGCCGATCGAGTGCACCGCTGTGGCCTTGTAGACATCACCCGGGGCCGTGGCGGCGGCCGACTGGGAAGCGGTCGCAGTGGCTGCCGCATAGGTGACTCCCAGCGCGGCGATGGCGGCGGCCGCGACTACGACGGCTCTGAACTTGACGGCCCTACGCATGACTCATTGCCCCCTGAACGAGTTTTGGATCAACGGGCGCCAAAGTACCGCCCGCACAGTTTTGTCGGGGGAAGTTCGTGACAAGTGCTCAAGCCGTCACTTGAAGGTAGATGTTGTTGCGGCAACGTTCACTGACCAGGGTGTGACTGCGACTGAGGGCCAGTGACTCGACGAGTTCGATGAGATCCGGAGGCCCCCGGCACCTGCTACGCCTTCCGCGCGGACGTCCAGCCCTGGCGGCGGAGGCTTTCGAAGCCGTCCAGGAGGAGGTCCAGGGCGAATTCGAACTCGAACTGGTCGTCGCAGCCGCCACCGACCGTGGAGCCCCCGTCGTGTGCGGCCGTCGCGGCAAGTTCCGCGATGTGCGGGTAGTGCGCCGCCAGCCCGGGGTCCGGGGGGCCGGAGGAGCCCGAGGTGTCGAACAGTTCCTGGCTGAAGCCGAGCAGGCGGCTGCCCATCGCGTGCATGACGTGGTGCGTGAGGTCGGCGGAGAGGCCGCCGTCCCGGAAAGCCCCGGCCATCGAGTCCAGGTACGCAAGCACGGCCGGGGTGGGGCCGGTCCGCGACTCGATGACCCGGACCGCCCAGGGGTGGCGCAGCAGGACCCGTCGGGCCGAGAGGATCCGGCCGCGGACCACACGCTGCCAGTCGGGGCCCGCGGCCGGCGGGTCGATCTCGCCGACGACGGCGTCGGCCATGCCGTCGAGCAACTCCTCCTTGTTGGCCACGTGCTTGTACAGGGCCATCGGTACGACGTCCAAGTCCTGCGCGAGCCTGCGCATGCTGAGTGCGTCGATGCCGGAGGCGTCGGCGAGCGCGACCGCGGCGCGCAGGACGCGATCCCTGTTCAGGGGAACCCGCTGCGTGTGTGTGGCTTCCTGCCGGGTCATTCCGGTCCGGCCCCTTTCCTTCTCGACGGCGCCTTCTCCTTGACGAGTGTACGCCGTACACCTATGGTTCCTGTCAGGTGTACGGCGTACACCACCATCGAGCTAGGGGCACCGAGAAGATGAGTCCGGACCGAAGAACCGCGGTGGCCGCCGGGTCGCTGTTCCTGCTGACCGAGGTCGCCGCGATAGCCGGGGCGGTCCTGTACCGCCCCCTGCTGGGCGCGGCGGGCGGCCGGCTCGCGCACGGCGCCGACACGCAGGCGCTGCTCGGGGTGCTCTGCGAGGTGGTGCTGGTCGTGGCGGTCGCCGGTACGGGGGCGGCGCTGTTCCCGGTCCTCCGGCGCCACGGCGAGGGGCTCGCGCTCGGGTACGCCTTCGGACGGCTGCTGGAGGCGGCCGTCATCGCCCTCGGGATCGTCGCCGTCCTGGCGCTCGTCACCCTGCGGCGGGACGCGGGGACGGCGGCCGGCGCCGACGTCGCGCTGGCCACCGTGCACGACTGGACGTTCCTGCTCGGGCCCAACATCGCCCTCGGCCTCAACACCGTCCTGCTTGCGTACCTGGCGTACCGCGCACGGCTCGTGCCGCGCTTCATCGCCGTGCTCGGGCTGATCGGTGGGCCGCTGATCTGCGCGTCGGCCGTCGCCGTGATGTTCGGGGCCTACGCGCAGCTTTCCGTTGCGGGGTCGGTCGCCGCGCTCCCGGTGTTCGCCTGGGAGCTGGGGCTGGCCGGGTGGCTGATCGTCAGGGGGTTCGGGCCCGGATCAGGCGCCGCGTCCCGGGCGGACGGAGAGGTGGCTGATCCGGCAAGTGTCCGTCGGTGAGGCCGACGCCATGGACGAGTAGTTCCGATGTGGCTAAGGGCGGTCCCTTGGGCGGTGAGAACAGCCGCACCCGGAACCACTCGTCCAGCCGCGGTTCTACGAGGCGCCGTCAAGAACCTCACGCAGCCGATGTCCGAACTCGTCCGGCTTCCCCGGATAGCCGAACTCGCCGTCGAGGAATCCGCCGTGATGACTCGGGAACACGGTCAAGCGCACGTTGAGCAGTTCGGCGGTCGCGACGGAGGTACGTCCGGTCTCCACGTCCTTGGACTCCTCGCCCACGGCGATCACCACGCGGGTCGCGGCCCGCGCGATCGCGTCGACGTCCGGACGGTAGCTGCTGATCGCCCACGACCGGTCGGAGAGCAGCGGATCCTCGCGCGAGCCGTCATCATCGGTGGGCATCCCGAACGCGGCGGGATCGGCATCGGGCTGCGCAAAGTACGCGTCGGTGAACTCGCCCTCCCAGGAGGTCATGGCCACGAACGCAGCCATCCCGGCCCCCCACCCACGCTTCTCGTACGCCTCCCGGACACGAGCCCTCGCCCGTACGGCCGCCGGGCCGTCCGGGGTGAGAGTGATGAGCGGCGGTTCGTGAGCGACCAGGGTGGTCACATCATCGGGGTACTTCGCCACGACAGCGAGTGCGGTGACCGCGCCGCCACTGCTGGCGAACATCTCAACCGGCCCGGCCCCGAGCGCCTCGATGACGGCGTGTACGTCATCGGCCTGGATTTCCGGCGTGTGGTCGACCCGTCCGTCCTTACGGATACTGCGACCGAGCCCGCGCGGGTCATAGGTGGCGACGGTCCGCTCCGGGAAGCGTGCCGCGAGCGCGGCGAAACCGGTGGCGTCCATGGGCTGCCCGATCATGAGCAGCACTGGGCGCGCGTCATCGGTCGGCAGCGGCCCCCGAACGTCGTAGACGAGGTCTGCGCCCGGTGTCTCAAGTGTGTAGGTCTCCATACCTGTACAGACCGCCCTCGCTCTGGAAACTCATCGGCTCACGCACTTCTTTCCCTGCCGGCCACGTGCGCAGGGTGTCCTCCGGCGCAATCCGGAATGTCGTTGAGGGTGGCGACGGCCTGATCGAGGAGTGCACGGAACTGAGCGAGGGCTCGGTTGCACAAGAAATCAGGGTGATCGGTAGGCGCTTTCCTTCATACTCTCGTTCGCATGGAGAGCGCTGGGGGACTACTGAATGTCATTGATGTCGAGGCGACGTGCTGGGAGGGTGAGCCGCCGCCCGGTGCGGTCAGCGAGATCATCGAGATCGGGCTGACGGTAGTTGACCTCGGCAGGAGTGAGCGTGTCGGGCGGCATCGCATTCTGGTGCGGCCCGTGCGGTCGGCCGTCAGCTCCTTCTGTACCGAACTGACCGGGCTGGGGCAGGCCGAAGTGGATGCAGGCATGAGTTTCGGCGAAGCCTGTCGACTGCTGGCAGCCGACTACCAGGCCGGGGTGCGTCCGTGGGCGAGCTGGGGTGACTACGACCGTCACCAGTTCACACGTCAGTGCCAGGTCACCGGCACCGCATACCCCTTCGGACGCCGGCACGCCAATGCCAAGGCGGTCTTCACCGAGGCCCATGGATTGCGAAAACGCCCGGGAATGGCGCAGGCCCTGGCGATTGCCGGTCTACCGCTGGAAGGGCGTCACCACTGCGGCGAGGACGACGCATGGAACATTGCCGGGCTCATCCTCGACCTGGCTGCCCGTGATGCCTGGCCGAGGTGACAGCCCGTTGACGTCGGTGGATCGGCAAGGTCGTGTTCCTGCCCGCGCTAGCTCGTTGGCTCATCGGAAGGCGGTGGCGTTGTCCGACGCCCACTGGTGAAACGTCCTGGCAGGGGCCCCGGTGATCAGAGGAACGGTTTCACGCACCATGAGCAGCTCGTCGTTGACGTCGCCACCTGTCAGGTCCAGCACCGCGTCCGCGGCTTCGCTGCCCAGGAAGGCAGTCATCTGACGATGGGCCTCCTGTCGGCTGATCTCGGCGAACGGCACTTTCCGCCCCAGTGCTGTCGCGATGGCCCCGACCTGCTGCCGGGCGGTGACCCTCTCCGGACCGGTCAGTGCGTACGTCTGCTCTTGGTGGCCGGATTCGGTCAGTGCCACCCGGGCCACCGATGCGATGTCCGCCGGGTGGATCGTGGGGAGACCGATGTCCGCATAGGGCACGCGGACCGTTTCGTGCCCGCGGATCGTTCCCGCCCACCACAGGGCATTCGAGGCGAACTGTGTCGGCCGCAGGATCGTCCACGTCATGCCGCTGCCCTGCAGCAGCTGCTCGACAGCCAGGTTCTCTGCGGCGGGGCCCAGGTGCGGGTGAGTCCGGACGGTAATGGACGAGACCAGCACCACGTGTTCCACGCCTGCCCGCCGGGCCGCCTCGATGATCTCGGCGTCAGACCCCATGCGTGACACAAGGAACAGCGATCGGACCCCGTCCAATGCGGGTTCCAGTGAGGCTGTCTCAGCGAAGTCACCCGCAACGGCTTCCACGCCGTCCGGGAACGCGGCCCGGGCAATGTCACGGGTGATCCCCCTCAGCGGCCCGGCGCCGACCGCCCGGAGTTCTCGCAAGAGGGCGCTTCCAATATTTCCGGTGGCTCCGGTCACGAGGATCATGAGGTCTTCTCCTGTCATCGGGCGCTGATCAACACGACGTGACCGTAGGACCTCAATCAAGCTTCAGGTCAAGGCGGGATCGGAAAGCGCGGCAAGCCCGGCGGTTCATCCGCGGACTTTCCCGGCAGGCGGCCGACACTTGTGTCCGCCCCGCACTTCTGGCCGCACTCGAGGCCAACCGTTGACTGCCGGGTGCCCTGAACCGGCGTGGCGATCGAACCGGTCCACAGAGGGCGGACGGTGAGGATCTGTTCGGCGTCGCCGACGGGTCCGTCACCGTCGTGCAGGACGCTGCTGGTGAGCCCCTGTCCGGGTCGGGTCGGGCCGAGGATGACGGTGGCGTGTCCAGGCTTCCGGTTCACGGTCCTTCTGGCTGCCGGCGCAGGTGTGTGCCGGGCTGCCGTGATCCGGTTCAGTGCCGTCCGGGTGAACTTCGCTCCGACCGGGCCCTGCGCCGGGCAGGCATATGGGCATCCGCGATCTTCGCGGCCGGAAGAAGCCGGCGGACGTACCAGCGGACAACCGAGCGAAAGGGGCTCTCCATGCTCGGTCCACGGGCGATGCGGGCAGAGACCGGTGGAGCGACAGGCCCCCACCCGGGATCCGGCGCAGGCATCGGCACCCGGGCGGACTCCGGGGGCGGCACGGGCCTCCGGACGAGCCGCGATCAGGCCCCGGACACCGCCGGGGAGGCGGCCTTGCCCGTCGACGCCGTCCTTGCGGAGTATGTGCAGGCCAGGCTGGGGGAGGCCCGGCGGGTGGACGCCGTGTTCGCCGAGGAAGTGGCCTCCCGGGTCGCCGCGTTCGTCCTGCACGGCGGCAAGCGGCTGCGAACGGCTTTCGTCCGGTGCGGGTGGCTGGCCGCCGGGGGCACCGGCGACCCCAGGGCACCGCTGCGCATCGGCGCCGCCCTGGAACTGCTGCAGGCCTGCGCGCTGGTGCACGACGACGTCATGGACGAATCGCCGGTACGCCGGGGCGCGCCCGCCGTGCACGCGGACTTCGCGCGCACGCACCGGGAGGGCCGCATGCGCGGTTCCGCCGCGTCCTACTCGGCCACCGCCGCGGTGCTCGCCGGAGACCTGGCGCTGGCCTGGGCCGACGATCTGCTCACCGAGACCGCACTGGGCTCCCCGTACGGCGAGGAGCTGCACAGGGAGTGGCAGGCGATGCGCTGCGAGATGGTCGCCGGGCAGTACCTGGACATGCGGGCGCAGGCGACCGGGTCCGCCGACCCCGCCCAGGCCAGGAACATCGCGACGCTCAAGACCGCGCTCTACACGGTGGAGCGGCCGCTCGCCCTCGGCGCGTCCCTGACCGGGGCCGATGCCCGTGCCCTCGACGGGCTGCGGTCCGCCGGACGGTGCGCGGGACTCGCCTTCCAGCTCCGTGACGACCTGCTGGGCGCGTTCGGGGACCCGGCCGTCACGGGGAAGCCCGCGGCCGAGGACCTGAGGGCACGCAAGCTCACCTATCTCCTCGCGGTCGGTCTCCGGCTCGCCGCCGAATCGGGCGACACGGAAGCCCTGGCCGTACTCGGCCCCGAGGACACGGCACCCGGCGGCGGAACGGTCGAGGGGATGCGCGCCGCTCTGGAACGTACGGGCGCGCGGGCGGTGGTGGAGGAGGAGATCGCCGGCCTCGCGGAGTCGAGCCTGCGCCACTTCGCGGCTGTCGGAGCGGATGCCCGTGCCCGGCGGGAGTTCGCCGCGTTGGTGGCCAGAGCCGCGGGCACCGCCCGCCTCCGGAACGGGGAGAGCGCATGAAGACGATCCCCGCTCCCACGGACCACGTGGTCGTGGTCGGCGCCGGCCTGTCCGGCCTGGCCGCCACCCTTCACCTGCTCGGCGCGGGCCGCCGGGTGACCGTCGTCGAACGGGACGCCGGACCCGGAGGCCGTGCGGGACGGCTGGAACTCGGCGGCTACCGGGTCGACACCGGGCCCACGGTGCTGACCATGCCGCACCTGGCCGACGAGGCCTTCGCCGCCGTCGGGGACAGTCTCTTCAGCCGGGTGGAGCTGGTTCCGCTGCACCCGGCCTACCGTGCCCGCTTCGCGGACGGCAGCGCGCTCGACGTCCACACGGACGGTGACGCCATGGAGGCCGAGGTACGGCGCTTCGCCGGGGCCGCGGAGGCCGCGGGGTACCGTCGGCTGCGCATGTGGCTGGAGAAGCTGTACCGGGCACAGATGCGCCGCTTCATCGACACCAACTTCGACTCGCCCTTCCGGCTTCTGCACCCGGATCTTGCCCGGCTGGCGGTCCTGGGGGGCTTCGGCCGACTCGATCCGCAGATCGGAAGATTCCTGTCGGACCCACGACTGCGCCGGGTGTTCTCCTTCCAGTCGCTGTACGCGGGAGTCGCCCCGGCCCGGGCCCTCGCCGCCTACGCCGTCATCGCCTACATGGACACGGTCGCGGGCGTCTGGTTCCCGAAGGGAGGCATGTACGCACTGCCCCGGGCCATGGCGGACGCCGCCGCAGACGCGGGAGGCGAGTTCCGGTGGTCGGCCGAGGTGACCGGGCTGGAGCGCGTGGCCGGGCGGGTGCGGGCCGTACTGCTGGCGTCGGGCGAGCGCATCCCCTGCGACGCTCTCGTCCTGACTCCTGATCTCCCTGTGGCCCACCGGCTCCTGGGCCGCGCCCCGCGACGTCCGGTGGCGCTGCGCCACGCGCCGTCGGCCGTGATCCTGCACGCCGGAACGGACCGCACCTGGCCGGAACTGGCGCACCACACCCTCTCCTTCGGCGCCGCCTGGGAGCGCACGTTCGACGAACTCACCCGGAGCGGGCGGGTGATGAGCGACCCGTCGCTGCTCATCACCCGTCCGACGACGCACGACGCCTCACTGGCGCCGGAGGGCAGACACCTGCACTACGTGCTGGCTCCGTGTCCCAACACCACGACCGGTCCGTCGGCGGGCACCTGGCGCGGCCTGGGGCCGCGCTACCGGGACAGTCTGCTGGCCGAGCTGGAGCGTCGGGGGCTCGAAGGCTTCGAGGCATCCATGGACCGGGAGCTGCTGGTCACTCCGGTGGACTGGACGGCCCAGGGCCATGCGGCGGGCACCCCGTTCTCCGTGTCGCACACCTTCGCGCAGACCGGTCCCTTCCGGCCGCGCAACCTCGTGCGCGGCTACGACAACGTCGTACTCGCCGGGTGCGGCACCACACCCGGGGTGGGCGTGCCGACCGTACTCGTGAGCGGCAAGCTCGCAGCAGCCCGCATCACGGGCCTTCCCCACGCGACGGGCGTGCGCCGTCGCTCTCCCGTCCTCGAAGGGCAGAGCCGATGAACCGTCGTGAACTGGATGCCGCAGGGATCACCGGACCTGCTCTGCGCGCCGCCTACGCCCGGTGCCGGTCGCTCAACGCGCAGCACGGGCGGACGTACTTCCTGGCCACCCGGCTGCTGCCGGTCGAACGGCGCTGCGCCGTGCACGCGCTGTACGGCTTCGCCCGGTGGGCCGACGACATCGTGGACGACCTGGACCGCAGGCAGCCCCCCGGGGAACGCGACCGCCTGCTGCGCCTCCTGGAGAGCGACCTCGTCCACGGACTGCGCACAGGTGCCGGCGAGGAGCCCGTTGTCAGGGCCGTGGCGGACACCGCCGGGCGCTACGCCATCGACCACGGCCTGTTCGCGGACTTCCTGGCATCCATGCGCAGCGACCTGACGGTCACCGACTATCCGACGTACGCCCATCTGCGTGCCTACATGCACGGTTCGGCAGCGGTGATCGGGCTTCAGATGCTGCCGGTGCTCGGAACGGTCGTGGCCCGTGAGGAGGCGGCCCCGCACGCGGCCGCTCTCGGCGTGGCCTTCCAGCTGACCAACTTCCTTCGGGATGTGGGCGAGGACCTGGACCGCGGCCGCGTCTACCTGCCGGCGGACCTGCTCGCCGCTCACGGAGTGGAGCGGCCCCTGCTGGAGTGGAGCCGTCGCACCGGACGCCACGACCGGCGCATCCGGGCCGCGTTCGTAGAAGCCGACGCAATGATCCGCACCGTGTACCGGGAGGCGGAACCCGGCATCGCCATGCTGGAACCGCGGGTACGGCCCTGCATCCGCACGGCGTTCGTCCTGTACCGGGGGATCCTGGACGCGGTCGCCGCCGACGACTACCGGGTGCTGCACCGTCGTGCCGTGGTGCCGCTCCGGCGACGGGCCGCCACCACCGCGGGCGGGCTCGCACGGGTCCTGCGTGCGCGGATGAGGTCCCGGCCGCCCGTCGCGGCGCCGGGCGCGGTCGCGGGAGCGGAGGGCTCCCTGCGATGAACAGCCAGCGCCGCCGGACGACGTGGACGTCACCGCTGCGGGTGCGGCGCGCCCCCCGTTGGGAGCGGCAGACACCGACGTGGCGCGAGGCGAAGCCCACCGTGATCGCCGGAGCCCTGAAGCGCGCCACCGCCCGCCCGTCGGGCAACTGGTACGTCGTCGGGGCCTCGCGGGAGATCGGGGCGCGCGACCGCCCGTACGGCCGGACGATCGCCGGGGTGGAAGTCGTCCTGTGGCGGTCGGAGAACGGCGCGCTGCGCGCCGGCCCGGGGGAGTGCCCCCATCTGGGAGCCCCGTTGCGCGACAGCCGGGTGGTGTGCGGCACGCTCGTGTGCCACTGGCACGGCCTGGCCCTGGACGGCGGGCCGTTCGCCGGGTGGGAGCCGTACCCGGTGTACGACGACGGGGTACTGGCCTGGGTGCGACTGGATGCGGCCGGGGGCGAGACCCCACTGGAGCGCCCGGTCGTACCGGTGAGGCCCGTACCGATGAACGCGGTGGACGCGGTGTTCACGGTGGAGGGCCGGTGCGAACCCGAGGACGTGGTCGCCAACAGGCTCGACCCCTGGCACGGTTCCTGGTTCCACCCGTACGCCTTCGTCGGCCTGAAGGTGGCGGACACTCCCGAGGGCGGCGGGAGCGACGCGTTCGCCGTCGATGTCGCGTTCAAGGTCGCCGGCCGACTGGCGGTGCCGGTGCGGGCGGTGTTCACGGCGCCCGAACCGCGCACGGTGGTCATGCACATCACGGACGGCGAGGGTGCCGGGTCGGTGGTCGAGACCCATGCCACGCCACTCACCGCGCCCGGCGCCACCGACCCGCGTACGGCGGTGGTCGAGGCCGTCGTCGCGGCCTCGGACCGGCGGGGCTTCGCCCTGGCACGCGCCGCCGCGCCCGCCCTCCGACCGCTTATGCGCCGGACCGCGGGCCGACTCTGGCGTGACGACCTGGCGTATGCCGAGCGCCGCTGGACGCTGCGGAGCACCGGACGCTTCCCAGGCTGAGCTTGTCGTTCGACCTGGGGGCAATGCCGAAGCCGGGCGGGGACCATGAACAACAAGCTGGGCGTCAGTGCCGCGCGGCCAGAACTGCGAGGGTGCGCAGTGCCCGGGAGCGCCCGGCGCGCGGGACTGTCCAGAGCACCTGTCCCCGGATGCCCCAGTCGGCGAGGAGCGCGTTGGCGGCCAGGAAACCCGAAGTCGCGGCACGTTCCATCAGGGCGACGGGGAGGCCGGTGCGGACCAGGTCGCCCGCCAGCATGACGCGAGGATGAGGCGTCCGCACGGTCGGCCGGCGGTGGTAGCCGCCCACGGAGTGGAGGGGGCAGTCGGCCCGCCACTCGTGACGGGCATCGACGACTCCGGCGTCCGCCGTCTCGGGATAGACCTCGTGCAGACGGTCGAGCATCCGGCGCTGGACCTCCTTCGGCTCGGTGCCCTGGTCGACGGCGTAGGCGTGCAGTTCGACCACGGAGCCGCCCGTCCGCGCGGACCAGCGGGCCGATTCGCCCTCCCAGCGGTCGAGGACGCTGACGTTGTCGAGCCCGTCGAAGCCACTGGTGCCGAGGAAACCCGCACGGTCCTCGCGCACGGGGCGGTCGAGCCACAGCCGGGATACGAGGAACGGGGGCGCCGTCCGCAGGGCTGCGATGTCCGCGCGCCAGGACGCGTCCCCCATCTGCTCGGAGGCGCCTACGACATGGCGCAGGCCGCGCGTGTCCAGGGCGAGGACCACGGCCTGGTGGCGGTCGGCCGCCCCGTCGGTCTCCACGGTCAGGTCTCCGCCGGCGGCCGGGCGGATGCGGTGGACCGGCGCGCCGGTACGCACCTCGGCGCCGAGCCGCCGCAGATAGCCGCCCAGAGGTTCCCAGAGAGCCTGCGGGAACGGCTCGCGCGGCACGTCGAAGAGGAGACCCTCGGACGATCCGAGGAAGTAGATGTGGAACATCAACAGCAGTTCGGCGGCGGACAGTTCACGCGGGTCGGCGAAGAAGCTGCGGGAGAACACCTCGAAGGCCAGGTGGTGGGCCGCTTCGGGGAAGTTGATCCGGCGCAGGAAGTCTTCGGCGCTGACCCCGTCGAACCGCTCGTACACCTCGGGGACCCTCACATCGAGCAGGGGCAGGGCCTCGCGCGGGTTCATCGCGGCGAGGTCGCGCCAGCCGAACGACGGGCTGAGCGCGACGAATCCGAGCGCACTCCACGGCGGGGTCCTCGGCACGCGGGCGAAACTGTCCGCGATGCCGTTGCGGTGCCGGAGCGGGTAGTCCGGCAGAGGGGTGAGCGCCGAGAGGCCGGGATCCGTGCGACGCAGCAGTCCGCGCAGGTTGTAGTACTGGCGGAAGAAGGCGTGAAAGCCGCGGCTCATCGTCGCCCCGGACCCGTCGGCCAGGCGGACGGGCCACCCGGCGAGGCGCCCGCCGAGGCTCTCCCCCTGTTCGTAGAGAGTCACGCGGACACCACGTTCGGCGAGTGCGGTCGCAGCCGCGAGGCCGGCGATACCGCCGCCGATCACCGCGGCCGAAGGCGCGTCCCCGGTGAAGCGCTCGCGCCCCGGATCCGGCACGAGCACCTCCGCCCGGCGGTCGCGTCCGTGCCGGGCGGCGTCGGTTCTGCGCCCGCGGGTACTCACGACGCCTCGGGCCCGGTGGGGTCCACGTCGCTCAGGGCGAGGAACACGTGGACGATTCCCGTCTGCCAGCCGCCTACGGGAACGGTCCGCACGAAGGGGAAGCCGGCCCGGGCGATCCGCTGTGCGAAAACTGGTGCCGTGTCGAACGTGAGTACGCTGCGCCACAGATGTCGGTAGAGCGCGCGGTCGCCGGTCAGTGTGCCCGCCGGGACGATGACACCCCGGCAGACCGTGTTCCACACCGCCCGGTGCACGGGTGAGCCGCTGAGGCTGTACTCGTGGACCAGCAGGCGGCCGCCGGGACGCAGGAGGGCGCGCACGGCCTCGAGGACCTCGCCGGGTTCGGCGACGTTGCGAAAGAGGTACGCGGCGAAGACGGCGTCGTACGAGCCGTCGTCGTCGGTGGTGGCGAGTTCCTCCGCGGACCGGTGCAGGAAGCGGACGTTCTGGGGCCAGCGTTTCGCGCGCGCCTGCTCCAGCATGCCGGCGGAGGCGTCGACCGCCGTGACCTGCGCATAGGGGGCCGCCTGCAGGAGCGCCCGCGTGGACGCCCCCGTTCCGCAGCCGAGATCGAGGACCCGCAGTCCCCTTCCGCCGCGGGGCAGCCGGAGGCGGTGCGCCGAGCGGAGGAGGTCGGAGCGGTAACCCGGGTTCAACGCGGTGAGCCGGTCGTACGTGAGTGACGCGTGATCGAAGGCGCGTGCCAGGTCGTGGTCCCGCAGGAGGGTCATCGAGGGCTCTCTTCGGATCGGCCGGTGGTCCGGCGGGCGAGAAAGGGGAGTTCGGCAGCGGTGCGGAGCATCGGACCCACGGGCGTACGCAGGCCGATCCCGAACTCCTCCCACGGGGAGCTCCCACCGTCGAGAAATCGCAGCAGACGCTCCATGGGGATGCGGCGGAAGAGGTCGGTGAAGAAGCGCGGCCCGTCCACTCGCCCGGTGTCGAGGGCCCGGAGCAGCACGGCGTCCATGGCGAGAGCCCGTCGGCCGTGCGGTGGCGGAACACCCGGGCGGTCGCGTTGCAGTGCGGTGGCGATGGCCCGGCTCTGGCGCTGCACGGCCGCGAACGTGTAGCCGGTCGCCGGACGGGTGGCGCCCCCGGCGGCCCCGATACGGAAGACGGAGTGGCCGGTCCTGCGGGGGTAACGCGCGTCCGTCATGGGGATGACGCCCTGCTCGGCCGACTCCACGGCGAACCGGCTGAGCCGCAGGACGTCCCCGGTGTACTGCCGCAGGGACGCTTCGTACGCGGCCGTCGTGAGGGGGGCACGGGAGAACTCGGTGTACTCCACCAGCGCCCGGTCCGGTGCGAGCGGCAGCACGTAACCGAACGCGAGCCCATGGCGGGGCTGTGGGACCCGGAAGTCCATGAGGTCCGCCACTCCGGGCTCGAAGCAGGGGACGGCAGTACGCACGAACCAGCCCCTGAAGTGCTGCAGCAGCAAGGTCCGGTGGGGAGGCGTGCCCCGCACCGGCCGGGAGTCGAAGACGTATCGCCCGCGCAGGGTGAGGGGTTGTCCGCCGGCAGTCGTGCACTGCACCTCGGCGCCGTACGGTGCGTCGCGCACCTCGTGGGCGGTGGCACGCAGGACGCGGGCCGCCGGGGCCGCCGCCAGACGGGAGTGGACCAGCCGTTCGAAGGGGCCCGAGCGCACCATGCGGTAGCGCAGTGGCGCGGGTTCGGACTCGACGACGCAGCCGTCCGGCCCTCGCACCCGCAGCCGCTGCCAGGAGGCGACGACGGCCTCCTCGAACTCGCCGGTGCCCGCTTCCCAGTAGCACCAGGTGCGCTCCGCCGGGCGCAGCGGCCCGTCGGGGGCCTCGACCAGCGTCACCCCCGTGCCGGCTCTCGTGAGCCAGTGGGCCAGGCAGAGTCCGGCGGCACCACCACCCACGACGACGGCGTCGTCCAACCGCCCCCGAACGGGTCCGGTCACCTCCTGGGGGTCCGTGCCGCTGCCCGGTCGGTCAGCACTTCGCGCGCCGCCCTGCTGCCGGAGGCCAGCGCGCCCTGCACCGACCCGGTTGCCCGATGGTCACCGCAGACGTACCGTCCCCGCGCGAAACGGGTCGTACGGCTCAGCGGCCAGGGAGGTCGCATGGCCGGCAGTGCGCCCTCCACGGTGTAGGTGGCGACCGTGTCCCAGGTGCTCGTGTCCGTGTCGTACAGCTCCGCCAGCCGCCCACGGACCGTCTTGTCGCCACCGGGCGGGCCCGCGCCGAGGACGGAGGTCGATACCAGCGCCGTGCCCGGGGGAGCGTAGGTGGGTGCGACCTCGGTGAGGACACAGCTGTTCAGGACGGCCAGGCCGCTGTCCACGACCAGCGTCGGTTCGGACAGCGGCGACCGGTCGGCAGCGTGGTAATACGTCGTCACCGTACGGGTGTCCGGTACCTGCAGGCCGGGCAGCAGACGGGCGGCCGTGGCGGAATCGGTGGCCACGACGACGGAGGCGGCCTGCCGCTCGCTGCCGTCGGCCAGGAGCACCCCGGAGTCCGTGACCTCGGCGACGGCCGACTCCAGGTGGACGGCTCCTTCCGGCAGCCCGGCGGCGAGCTGTGACGGCACGGCACCGATGCCGTACGCGGGCAGACAGAGCGTGCCGCGCGCCATGCTCCGCCAGACCAGATGCATGAAACGCGCGGAGGTCTCCAGTCCTTCTTCCAGGAACACGCCTGACAGGAACGGCCGCATGATGTCCTCGATCGCGCGCGGCGACAGCCCGGCGCGCACGAGCGCCTGCGACGCGGTGCGGTCGCGCAGACGGCCCAGGCGCTTCGCGGGAAGCAGGACGTCGCGGGCGGTGAGTGCGGCGAGAGCGGCGAGGTCACGGGCCGGGAGCACACGTCCGGGCAGCAGCTGGGCAGCGTCCCCCGGCCGTCGGGTCGGGTCGGTGACCCGTACCCGCCCCGAGGGCGTCCGGGCGATGAGACCGGGGGTGAACGGCCGCAGGCGCAAAGCCCGCAGGTCGAGACGCTTCTTCACCTGGGGGTAGGACGTGTTGAAGACCTGAAAGCCACGGTCCAGCAGGAAGCCGTCCCTGCGGTCGGTGCGCATCCGGCCGCCCACGCCGTCGGACGCCTCCAGCACTTCGACGCGGAGGCCCGCGCCGATGAGGTCGAGTGCGCAGGCCAGTCCCGCCAGGCCGGCGCCTACGACAACGGCGTCCGGTGGCGGCGGGTGCGGTCGGTTCGTCATCGGCGTCCTTCGGCTGGATCCCCGAACGGCTGACGGGGTGTCAACCCGATCACGTTCCGGGCTCCGAAGCCAGCAGCCGCCACGTGAAACGCCTCTTCGTGTGACCCGTGTGCCTACCCCGAGCGCTGTCGGCAGCCGATCAGGAGCTGTCGCGCTTCTTCCGCAGAGCACCGGGCTTGTGCACGGCGGAGCGGCCGGTCCTGTCGCTCTCCACCTCGTACTGCGGATCCTCCTTCGACGCGTCGACGGTCCGCCCCGCGGCACGGGTGCGTTCCGTGTGCTTCCTGGTGACCTTGCCCGCCACGTCCTGGCCGTGGCTCTTCCAGGTCACCTTGTCGCCCTTCGCCGGTCTGTCGTCCTTCTTCGTTACAAGAACCTCCTGTTACGGGTGGTCGACCCCGCGGCACCTCTACCAGCGTCGTGCGGATCGCCCGGCCGCGCATCCGCTCGACCGGGAGCCTGGCGTTGCCCCACGGCTTGGCCGCCGCGACCGTTTCGGTGATGGACTCCCGGGGTCGCCAGCCTCGACGCGACGGAAGAAGACCAGGACTGGGCCCGGATGGTGTGCGGACATGGATTTGAGGGGGAGTAGGTGCGCGGCCTGCCGCCGGAGCGGCGCCTCGACGGCGGCCGCGTCCACCACGCCAGGCTCGGCACCACGACGATTCGGGACAGCACCGCCCACCGCTGGGACGGCCCGCAGGGGAGAGCTGCTGCAGAGTTCAGCGCCAGGGAAGGTTCCGCCAGGGGCTGCCGTCGCTCTCCGTCAGCAGACGGTGCGCCGTGACATTGCTCTGGTAGTAGTCGCCGTAGTCCTCGCCGTCGAACCGCAGCACGCGTCCCAGCGCGTATCCGGCTGAGAAGTCCTCCCAGGAGCGGTAGGCCGATTTGCTCAGAGCACCGGCGTGTACGACGGCCTGCTCCGCCTCGTGCGGAGCGCAGAAACGGGCGGACAGTCCCCACCTGGCCAGATTCACGGCGCGCCCGTAGTCGTAGGCGACCGTCGTGGTGACCCGGCCGTCCGGCGGCAGCAGCCCATCGGCGCGGAACCGGGCCTCGTACCTGACGATGCGCCGTACCAGCTCCTCGATGTCCTTGACCGTGCCGTGGCCCGCGCCGATGTCCTGGGCGTGCCCGGCAGCTGTTTCGCGCCACAGGTCCGCGGAGGGTTGCTCGCCGAGCCCGGCCCCGAGCTGCTCACGCACCCGGAGTACGAAATCGGGCTCGGGCGGACTGTTGTGCGCGTCCAGCAGTGCGTCCAACTCTTCGCGCCAGCCGATCGGTTCGGTGATGCCCCAGGAGTCGCGGAGCAGCTCACGCTCGCACGAGTACTCGTGGTAGGCGGTGCCCACTTCGTTCCAGGGCACGCCGTTGACGACCGCCAGATGAGCCCCGCAGGCCAGCCCGTAGGCAAGAGGACCGTGGAGCGCCCCGTGCCGCAGTGCGATCAACCGGTTCTTCCTGGGGCGGTCGTTCTCCGCGTGGTAGCGCAGCCACATCGCGCGGTGCGGGGGTGTGGCCGGGAAGAGTATCTGGGCCGGAGTGCCTGTGTTGACGGACAGCAGTTGATAGGGGTCACGCCAGTCGAACTCCGCCACCCACCTGAGGGAGACGGCGTGGAACACCCACTCGGGATGCCAAGGTGGCAGCATTCCCCGGGTGAGCACCGGTCGGCAGCTCCGGCCGGCCTCGTCCCGGTGCGACCGCCACGTGACCATGTCGGGAGCCGCATCCACCTCGGCCTTCGGCGCGGCGATGTAGAGCTCTTCGCCGGCCAGTACACGCAGTTGGGCCTCCGCATCGCCACGGGCTCCCGCCTCGTACAGCAGATGTTCCGTCACGGACGGCGATACCCATGGGGCGCTTTGGGCAGGGTGGCTCGGGTAGGAGGGCAATGGATTCATGACCAGGCGACGTTCCGGTAGGGGCTGTTGGGGTCCTGCATCAGGATGCGGTGCTGGGCGAGTGACTGCTCGTACTTCACCCCGGACGGATCGTCCGAGGCGAAGTGCATCACGCGGGTCAGCGAGTAGCCGAGGGAGAACTGCGCCCAGGAGCTGTACGCCTGCGCGGCCAGAGCGCCGATCCTCAGCACGGCCTGTTCGGCCTCCTGCGGATCGCAGAGGCGGGCGCCCAGCGCGAGCCGCACGACGTTGACCGCCCGCCCGTAGTCGAAGGCGGCCAAGGTGTCGACCCGTTCGTCGGCACCGAGGGCGCCATCCGCGCGGAACCTGTCTTCGTACGTGACGGCGAGCCGCAGTGCCTCGTGGGCCTCGACCGTCTCCGACGGTGTGGACCGGCGACGCGTCAGCGCATCGGTGAGCGCGGCGGACCACTCCGGGACAGAGGGGGTGCGGCCCAGCCGCCCCGCGAGGCCGCGACGGATCTGGAGCACCGACTCGAAAGTACGGCCGACGAGCCGGGTGGCCAACAGCGCTTCGAGAGTCTCCAGGTAGGCGGCGCGGTTCAGCACGCCCCAGGGATTGCGGAGCCGGGCGCGATCCGTCGCGTACCCCTCGTAGGCGGCGCCGAGGTCATTCCAGACGAGGCCGTTGTGCACGGCCAGATGGGCTCCGAGGGCCAGGCCGTGCGCGATCGGTCCGTGCAGCGGCCCGGCCCGACGGGTCAGCAGCAGGCCGGCCTGCGGCCCGCCCGCCCGCGTGTGAGTCTTGGACCACGCCCGGCGACGTCCCGGGCCGGCCTCGAGGGTGACGGCGTACGGCGTGCCCGGATTGATTCCCAGCCACCGCGCTCCGGCCGGCCACCGGCACGCGAGCTCGTCGAGGTCGGTCGCCTCGAATACCCAGTCGGGGTGCCAGGGCGGCAAGGCGCCGGAGGTCAGCACGGTGACACACATCCGGCCTGGGGTCGCGGGATCCGGCTGTGTGGAAAGAGGCGGATTGAAGCCGGGAGTGTCCGCGTGCAGCCGGGCGACGAGCACGAAGAGCCTGGTCCTGGCCAGGGCGTCAAGCATCGCTTCCCGGTTGCCGGACAGCGCCGTCTCGTGGAGCAGCCGTTCTGTCTCCGTCGGCGGTGCCCATCCCGCCCCCGGCGCCTTCGTCTCCGTCGTTCCTGTCTGCGTCGTCACGGTTGGATCTTACGGAATGTCTCAATCGGCCGACGTGGTGCCCGTGGAGGCACACTCGTGAATGGAACCACTGTGACCATCGCTCACCCTGCATCGAGCGCCGGGCCTTCGCAGGTGCTGACCACGGGTGCGTGTGCCGCTTCGCACACCCAAGACTTGCCCCTGCGTCGTCGCCGGTGTCCATCGCTGCGCCACTCCTCCGTGTCCCTCCGGACCCCTGTACTCATCGTCACCGCGAGGTAGAGGCCCGACGCGGATGACGAGGCCGGAACGTGCCGTACACCCGGTTCGCGCAGCCTTATGACACCGGCTACGCCAGCGTCAGGCAGTAGGCCCGGCGTTGTGAGGGCGGTTGCCCCGCATGCGGGTTGGGAGCCTGCTTGCGGTGAACCGTGCGTCGGCACATTTCGTGTGGCAAGCGGTCCGGCAGCTTACGACCGTTCCCCCCCCCAGTACGCTTCGGCCCGCTGCACGGGCCCCCTTTACCCACGTGACACCAGCCACGGAATGGCTCCGACTACCAAGAGAATGGCGCACAACCGCACGGTCATTCCTGTACTGCCGATCGCCAACCGAATCGTGCGCCACATTTCCTTGCTGTGCTGCATCTGAAACCCTCCCGCATCGCGCCGATTTTCCCTGAGTGGTGCCCCCGGACCTGCGGTGGCCGTTTCAGATTGCCTGGAAAGCGGTGCAAGAAATTGGAACGTGCCGGAAAGCAACGGAACTTCGCAGGCCCTGCCGAGGATGTGCACGGCGTGCCATACTTGCGCTGCGGTTCACAGCTTGATGGCTGGCACCCTGGGGAGGAGCCTTTGCCCGTAACCGAGTTGCCCGGGCCCGATGTGCTGCCCCCCGGTCCGGTGCGGACGCTCACAGCGGAGTTGCACCGGCTCTACCAGCAGGCGGGACTGCCGTCGGGACGGGACGTGGAGAGCTGGGTCAAGAGGGACCCGCGCTGCACCGACTCCGTGAGCCACACGACGTTTCGTACGATGCTGCTCGGAACGGTGCTGTCGAGCTGGGCCAAGTGGGAGTGCGTTGTTCACGTCCTGGCAGTGCGTGCGATCGGTTCTTGTGATCCCGAGGCGCAGTTGGAGCGCTTTCATGCCCTGTGGCTCACAGCGTCGTCCTCCGCGGAGCATCTCGATGCCTCGGTGGATCCACCCGGCAGCCCCGCTTTTTCCGCAGAGACGAACCGGACCCGGAGCGGGTCGTCATCGGCCCCGCGCGCGGACCCCACCGCGCGGTTCGTCCCCGAGTTCCCGCAGCAGTTGTGTCTTCCGGTGTATATCGCTGTGGACGCACCTGCCCCGCCAAGATCGAGAGACGTACTGTTCGACCGGGTACTGGTCGAGCTGTACGACCAACTGGCCTCATCACCCCGGGTCTCGGACCTGGTGCACGTCAGTGTGCTGGCCTTCTCCGCGCATCCGTTCGTCGCGGTCGAACTGACCAGCGTCGGCGACCTGATCAGCATGCCGAAGGTGGCGTGTGAAGGCAGCGCGGACTATCCGGCCGCTTTCACACTGCTCGCGCGACGCATCGACGCCGACATCACCGCCCTCAGCGAGCAGGGATGGGCCGTCAGAAGGCCCATGGTGCTCCTGCTGAGCAATGGGGCGCCCCGGGACGACTCCTGGCGCGAGTCGTACCGTCGGCTCGTCGACCCCACGCGCAGAACCCGTCCGCACATTATCGGCTACGGATTCTCACCAGCCGCTTTGGAATTCGTCGCCCAAGTCGCCACACTCGCGGCCTTTTCGGCTGACTTGAATGCCCCGGAGAGAGTGCCCGGCGGTGAACTGGGTGGAGCGATAGAAGCCATGATGACGTCCATGACGGCGTCCGTCCGGAGCCGGGGGGTACAGGCAGCCACAGAGGTCGACGAGTTCGACGGGTATTCGAGCATGCCTCCCATGGAACTATAGATTGACGAGGAATTCGTGGCACAGCGGCCGGTCGACGACATGGACATCTCCCTGCTAGCCGTGCCCGCTCGCGGGGGAGTGGTCGACGTGCCGGGGCAGGAGCGACTGGTGGCGAAGATCTTCCGCGCACCGTGCGGCCCAGGTCAGAGCCAGCACCTGCGCCAATTGATCGGCCTTCTGGACCTTATGGGAGCGCCGGACCGCGACATCGTCACGTCCGGCAGTTGTTGGCCGCTGGCCGTACTGACCAACGACGACGGCGCGGTGGTGGGCTGCCTCCTGCCGAAGGCTCCGGAGAAGTTCCTCGTCGACCTCACCGCACCCTCGGGCCGCTCGGCGGTCCGGTATCTGGAGATCGACTGGCTCGCGAATCCGGATGCGGCGCTGGAGAAGCGCGGGCTCCCGGCGCAGAGCCTGCGATCCAGAGCAGCGGTGTGCCGTGGCTTGGCAGCCGTGGCCGCCGTGCTGGAGCGACACGGACTGGTCTACTCGGACTGGTCGTACTCGAACTCCTTCTGGAGCCCCGAGGATTCCTCCGCGTACGTCATCGACATCGACGGGTGTGTGCCCGCGAGCGGGCCGAACGTGCACCAACCGGGATGGGAGGACCCCTTGACTTCCAGTGGCGAAGACGCGGACACGTACGTCGACCGCTTCCGTCTCGCGCTCCTGGTGGCCCGATGCCTGACCGGACACCGCCGAGCCGAGCACGTGATGTCCGCCGTGCGCGGCGGTACGGAACTGGACGCCCTTCCTGACCTTCGCGACATCCTGCTACGCATGCTGCTGTCGCCGGAGCGGCAGGAGAGGCCGTCCGTCCAGCAGCTACTGGGTGTGCTGCGCAGCTCCTGGTGACCGTGAGTCTCTCGGCGCGGTCGCCGACGGGTGAGCGGTAGGGGCTGAGCAGCTCCCACCGCAAGGGGCCCAGGTCATTCCGGCCAGGGCGTCCACACGCGGTCGTTCCTCAGCCCTCCCGCGTTCGTGATGGTCCGGCAGGTGACCGCGTACCACCGGAACGCGCTGCCGCACGCCCAGCGCGCTCCGCCGAACGGTTGATAACACGTCAATTCACTTGGTATTGGAATCACTCTGATGGGTCAATCAGGTGTCTGCACCAATGGGCGATGATCCATCGAGTCCCTGCGGGCAAGCTTCCCTCCCGGGACTGAACTCATCCCGTCCGGACGGGCCTCCGCACATCCCCATCTGCCAGTGGCCGGACGTGTCGGCCTGGGCCGGTTCGGGACGTCCGTGGATCGGAGCGCCCAGTCGCTGCTCGGAGAAGACTTCCGAGTGAGGAGGAATCCCTCATGCCCATCAGTCCCAACCAAGGCTCCACCAGCGGGGGAACAACCATCACCATCACCGGCGTGAACCTGGCCGGTGCCACCGCCGTCCGTTTCGGGTCCCGGACGGCCACGATCACCTCGAACACCCCGACCTCGATCACCGTCATCAGTCCCGCGGGCTGCGGCGTCGTCGATGTCAACGTGACGACCGCGGGAGGCTCGAGCAACTCGCTCTCCTTCTTCTACATCAGCCCGCCGATCGCGGTGTCCCTCGACCCGGACGGCGGCCCGACCGCGGGCACAAACACGGTCACCATCAACGGCTACGGCTTCTCCACGGCCACCACCGTGTCCTTCGGCTCCAACAGCGCGACCCCGACGGTCGTCTCGGACAGCAAGCTGTCGGTGGTCGTTCCGACCGGCAGTTCCAGCGGCTCCGTCGACGTCACCGTCACCACCACCGGAGGCACGACCGCTCCGCTCAGCTACGCCTACATCGACGCGCCGACACTTGTCTCGCTCGCACCCGCCTCGGGGTCGACGTCCGGCGGCACCGCGGTGACAGTCAACGGCACCGGCCTTGCGTCCACCACGGGCGTCACCTTCGGCGGCATCACCGCGTCCTTCGGAGTGCTGACCAGCACCATGCTGGTCGCCGTCGCACCTCCCGGCACCGCAGGTTCCGTCGACGTCGTCGTGACCACCGAGGGCGGTAGCGCCACCCTCAGCGACGGCTTCACCTACGTGTCCGGGCCCGGCATCTGACGGCGTCGGACACACGGCCGCGCACGGCTCCGGTCCACCGGCCCGTGCCCAGAGGAAGCGGTGCGGGCCCGTACGCCCGCCCGCACCGCTTCCGTGCCCCCAGCTCGCGGCCCAGCCAGGCCGACCACACCCCTTGGAGTCACCGTGGCCCCTCCCGTCCTCACCTCGGTCGTACCCAATACGGGTCCGGCGGCCGGCACCAATCCCGTGACCCTGAACGGAAGTCAGTTCACCGGCGCCATCGCCGTCACGTTCGGATCCGCGGCCGCCCTGTCGTACGCGGTCAACACCCCGTCGACGATCACGGCGACCGTCCCGCCCGGAACCGGCACGGTCAACGTCACCGTGCGCACCCCCGGCGGCCTCAGCAACGCGATCTCCTACTCCTACGCACCCACGCCGGCCCTCAGCGCGATCGCGCCGAGCCAGGGCCCGACGTCCGGTGGGACCAGCGTGGTCCTCACCGGCACGGGCCTCACCGGGGCCACCGCCGTCACCTTCGGCAGCACCCCCGCGACCTCCTACACCGTCAACTCCGCCACCCAGATCACCGCCGTCACACCGGCAGGCACCGGCGCGGTGGCGGTCACCGCGACCACTGTCGGTGGCACCTCGGGGCCGGTGTTCTTCTACTACCTCAACGCGCCCTCGCTGCTGTCCGTCTCGCCCGCCCAGGGACCGGCGACCGGCGGGACCAGCGTGGTCCTCACCGGTACCGGTCTGACCGGGACCACCGCGGTCACCTTCGGCGGCACCCCCGCGGCCTCCTACACCGTCAATTCCGCCACCCAGATCACCGCGGTCACCCCGCCCGGAACCGGCTCCGTCGCATGCACCGTCACCGGTCCCGGCGGCACCAGCAATTCCGTCACCTACACCTATCTGACGGCGCCGGCGCTCACCGCGCTCTCGCCCGCGCAGGGGCCGACGGGCGCGGGTGCCGCCGTGACCCTGACCGGCACCGGACTGACCACGACACTCGCGGTCCACTTCGGCACCGCACCGGCGGCCTTCACCGTGGTGTCCGACACGACCGCGATCGCGATCGCCCCGGCAGGTCCGGCAGGTTCGGTGCCGGTGAGCGTGACGACGTCGGGCGGCACCAGCAACTCGCTCGCCTACCAGCGCGTCGCGCCTCCCGCGATCTAGCCGGTGCCACGGCATCGGCGCCCACCGGCCCGCGCCCGCCCTGCGTCACCGGCTCGCTGCAGCCCATTCGAGCGAGCCGATGACTCAGGTGGGTCCGCCGGGACCCGTACGTGTGGCAGATGCCATCAAATGGGGCCTAAGGTCACGCTCCGGACGGTCGGGCGAACCCCGCCTGACGCTCAGACCGAGGAGGCCCCTCAGTGAAAGCGTGTCTTGCACGCAAAGTCGGACTCGTGATCGCCGCAGCGGCGGCCACGGTGCTGTCCCTCGCTCCGTCGGCCGCAGCACTCGATCCGTCGACGACGACGGTCCAGGCCACGCCCTCCCCCGCGACGACCGGGCAGCTGGTGACTCTCGACGCGACAGTGACCTGTAGTTCGGACCCGAGCGGCGGGCTCGGCGTGACCTTCTTCGACGGTACGAACATCCTCGCGACCGCTCCCGTCTCCGCCGACGGACACTCCTCACTGACCACCGGTTTCACGACCACCGGACCACACGACATCACCGCCGCCTACAACGGCGACGACACTTGCGGCGCCTCGCACGCCACCACCACCGTCACCGTGTCCCAAGCCCCGGCTCCTCCGGCCAACAACCCGGGGTGCCTGCTCTGCGGGCTGATCGGCTTCCAGGTCGGGGACGTCCACAACGACATCAACGTCAACAGCAACAATGGGACGCGCATCGACAGGTGAGCCCGGCCGGCCGGCCGCTCGACGCGCGTGAGGGGTGCCACGGGCCGTGGCACCCCTTGTCCGTCCGTCGGCTGCGGTGCCTCGCGGGCCGACGACGTTGTGGCTGCGACACCTGCCAGTCGACAGTCACGACCACCGGGGCAAGGCCACCTGGGCCCAGACACGCGGCTCGCCCAGCACATGTTGCAGGCGACGAACAGCAAGATGGAGACAGCTCAGCCGCCCCACTCCGAAAGGGACCACGATGACCACCCGCTCCCCCCAAGAGCACGCACAGGAGGCGATCCTCGCGAAGATCAAGGAGGTGGCCGACCAACTCGACGCCGATAGCCCCGAGCAGACCTCCGGTGTCCTCAAGTCCCTTGCCGAGGCGTACGCCTGGGCCGTCGCGCCGCAACACGCGCACTGACCGGGCAACACCGGCGCCCGCCACCTACCCGGGTGACGGGCGACCTTCATGCCCGGCTGCCTGCGCCGGAACGGGACGTCAACCGGCGAAATATTCGGCCTCCACCGCCACATAACTCGCCGTGACGGCTCGCCGCCCCATCCATGGAACCGCATGCGTCACCATGGCCGACCGACGGCTGGAACGTCTGTTGCTCGCTGCTGGGATCTCCTGGTCAGCGCGTACAGAGACCAGCCCTCGCCCATAGGGGGCCGCCTGATCCACCGCGAGCAGGTCGCCGCGACGCGTCACACCGGCCGATCCCACGACCACCGCTGCCATCGCGGCGCTGTGCACAACCCATCACGGTCACGTCCCCACCTCCACCGGCCCTAGGACACGCCGTCGAGTGGCCGGAGGAAGCGGCGTTCGTACCGCTTGATGCAGCGCGTGCGACGAGCCAGCTCGAACGCCTCCTGGCACTCAGGGTCAGACATGCTGTCCGTGCGGTACTGCTCGTACGTAGCGAGACTGGGGAACGAAAACAGGGCGTAGGCGATGTCGCTGTCGCCCTCACTCGGCAGGAAGTAGCCGTGGTGCGTTCCGCCGAAACGGTTGACGAGTCCAACCCAGCGGCGGCCGTAGTCCTCGAATTCCTCAAGCTTGTCGGCGTCGATCTCGTACGTCAGATGAATGGTGATCATGCCTACATGATGCAGTGAGTCGGTTCGGTGCCCACGGCGGCCCGTGTGCCGCCGGCGCCTACCCGGCAGGGGCAGGGCCTGCCCGGCGCGGTCGCCGCAGGCGGGGAACCGCGCCGGCGTCCGGTCAGCGGCCGGCGAGGAGCTCGAGCGTGTCGATCACACGGTTCGAGAAGCCCCACTCGTTGTCGTACCACGCGACCACCTTGACGTGGCGGCCGTCGACGCGGGTGAGGGCCGAGTCGAAGATCGACGAGGCGGGGTTGCCCGTGATGTCGGACGACACGAGCGGGTCGTCCGAGTACTCGAGGATTCCGGCGAGCGGCCCCTGCGCTGCGGCGCGGTACGCAGCCAGGACGTCGTCGCGTGTCACGTCGCGGGCGACGGTCGTGTTCAGTTCGACGATTGAGCCCACCGGCACCGGTACGCGGATCGAGTCGCCCGTCAGCTTGCCGTCGAGGTTCGGCAGCACCAGGCCGATCGCCTTGGCGGCGCCGGTCGTGGTCGGCACGATGTTGACGCCGGCGGCCCGGGCGCGACGGGCGTCGCGGTGCGGTCCGTCCTGCAGGTTCTGCTCCTGCGTGTAGGCGTGCACCGTCGTCATGAACCCGTGTTCGATACCGGCGAGTTCATCGAGGACCGCGGCCAACGGCGCGAGCGCGTTGGTCGTGCAGGAGGCGTTCGAGATGATCGTGTGGATGGCCGGGTCGTAGGCATCGGTGTTGACCCCGAACGCGAGCGTGACGTCGGCGCCGTCCGACGGCGCGCTGACGAGTACCCTCTTCGCGCCCGCGTCGAGGTGGGCCCGGGCGGCCTTGGCCGAGGTGAAGCGACCGGTGGCTTCCAGGACGATGTCGACGCCCAGTTCGGCCCACGGCAGCTGCGACGGTTCGCGCTCGGCCAGCACGGTGATCCTCCGGCCGTCGACGACGAGGGCGTCCCCGTCGACGGTGACCGGGCGCCCGAGCCGGCCGGCCGTGCTGTCATAGGCGAGCAGCCGGGCAAGAGTGGCGGGCTCCGTCAGGTCGTTCACGGCGACGATCTCGAGGGTGCTGTCGCGCTCCAGCAGTGCGCGCAGTGCGTTGCGTCCGATGCGGCCGAAACCGTTGATGGCGATGCGAGTCATGAGTGATGTCCCTTCCTTTCCGCTCCAGGTTCGCCCGGAGCCGCCGCCGCTGGAAGTGGCGGGATCGCCACGGTTCAAAAGGATCCCGCCATGCGGTGCCGGGCGGGTCACTCGCCTCGGGTGAAGGTGCGCCGGTACTCGCTCGGTGTGGTGCCGAGGATGCGCTGGAAGTGCAGGCGCAGGTTCGCGCCGGTGCCGAGCCCGACGTCGGCGGCGATCTGTTCGACGCTGCGCTGCGAGCGCTCGAGCAGCTCGCGGGCCAGGTCGATGCGGGCGCGCATCACCCACTGCATCGGCGTGTAGCCGGTCTCCTCGACGAAGCGCCGGGAGAACGTGCGCGGCGAGACCCCCGCCTGCCGGGCCAGGATGTCGAGGGTGAGGGGCTCGCCGAGCCGGTGCAGCGCCCACTCGCGGGTGGCGGCGAACCGCTCGCCGAGCGGCTCGGGGACGCTGCGCGGCACGTACTGGGCCTGGCCGCCGCTGCGGTAGGGGGCCGCAACGAGACGCCGGGCCGCGTGGTTGGACGCGGCCACGCCGAGGTCGCCGCGCAGGATGTGCAGGCACAGGTCGATGCCGGAGGCGGCGCCGGCCGAGGTGAGCACGCTGCCCTCGTCGACGAACAGCACGTTCTCGTCGACCTGGACGAGCGGATGCCTGGCCATGAGTGCCCGCGTGTAGTGCCAGTGTGTCGTGGCGCGCCTGCCGTCGAGCAGGCCCGTTGCGGCGAGCGCGAAGGCACCCGTCGAGATGGCGGCGAGCCGCGCGCCCCGGTCGTGGGCGGCGATCAGTGCCTCGACGACGGCCCGCGGGGGGTCCTCGCGGTCCGGGAACCGGTAGCCGGGGACGAAGACGATGTCGGCCCACGTGAGCGCGTCGAGGCCGTGGGCGACGGAGTACGCGAGCCCGTCGCCGCCGGTCACGAGACCGGGTGCCGCCCCGCACACCCGCACCTCGTACGGCATGCTCGCGCGGGTCGTGAAAACCTGCGCGGGAATGCCGACATCGAGCGGCTTCGCACCCTCGAGCACAAGGACGGCGACGTGATGCATGCGGGAGGCTGGCACAGGAAGAGGTTACGTGGGCGGTGACTTCGATACCCCCACTGCGCGTACCGAGCAGACGTCACCGGGGCCTGTGGCGCAATTGATCACGACGGCCGGCGCGGTGGAGCCATGGCCCAGCGAATCGCGGCGGTCAGTGCACGCCCGGTCGGGGCCACACCGGCTTCGGCCATTCCGGACAGCCGGGGCAGTTCCAGCGAGGTACGGGCCCACCGGGGGAGGGCAGCGACGGCGTTCGCGGCGAGGACTGCGTAGGGTGCGCGGGCGGCCCAGGGCAGGGGCGGGTGCAGCAGGATGAAGCGTGCTGCCTCGCGTGCTTCCGTTGTGGGGCGCAGTTCGCCCCGGTAAGCCGAGAGGTGGGCGACGAGTTCCTGCCGATCGCGCGGAGGATCGGTGACGCCGAGAGCCTCCGCCACTCGTGCGGTGTCGGCGATGTAGCCGTCATACCCAGCGGCGTCGAGCGGTTCGGCTCCGTAGCGCTGGTGGGCGAGCAGGAAACTTTCGATCTCAGCCACATGAACCCAGCCGAGAAGGTGCGGGTCGGCGGCGTCGTAGAGCTCTCCGGACGGAGTCGTTCCGTGCACCTGGCCATGTACGGCTCGCACCCGGTCGACCGCCTGCTGGGCGTGCTCCGCTGTCCCGTACGTGGTGACGGCGAGAAAAGTACTGGTGCGCTGGAGTCGCCCCCAGGGATCACCGCGGTAACCGGAATGGGCTTCCACCGCAGCCATGGCCAACGGGTGCAGCGACTGGAGCAGGAGTGCCCGGAGCCCACCGATGAACATGGATGCATCGCCATGGACGATGCGAATCGGCCTGTGGGGACCGAACCAGCGCGGGCCGGGTGTTTCGTGGATGCGAGCACGGGTCGCCGGTCCCGCGGGGCCGGCGACCCGTGCAAAGACGGCACTGCCGAGCCGCTCCCGCAGGTGGGTCACACCACGCGTGGACGCGTCCATGAGGCCAGTATGCGCTCGCGGACGCCCAGGCGGACGAAGTGAGGGATGCCCCAGCGGGCCTCGTTGCCCCCGCATGGTCTGGGGCGAACGGCCGACGCGAGCGGGTTGCACCGGACGGTCCACTCGGACACCCGCCGTCCCACCGGTTCGCCACCGCCTCGCCGCCGTCCCTGAGCGGCGGAGCGGCAGCGACCGCTCACCTCGGGGTCACCAGTTCTTGTACTGGACGTCGCCGAGGCCGCAGAACGTGCAGGCGGGGTCCAGGAAGTCCTCCGTACGCCGGAAGTCCTCGTCGGCGAGGTGCCAGCGCAGCCAGGCGGTGATGATGTGCTGGCCGTTGCGGGTGGCCTGGATGTGGTCAGTGCCGTCGAGGATGTTGAACCACACCGGTACGCCGGTGCTGGCGTAGTCGCGCTCCACGTTCGCGGTGGCGAAGTCGTCGTCGCCGCCCACGTAGAGAGCCGGGTTCCGTAGAGCGGCGGGGCCGTTGCCGTCGAATGATCCGCCGGCCACATGGATGGTGGTCTCGAGCCGCGGCTCGTCGGCCACGTCGAACGTACCGATCGACCCGCGCGAGTGGCCCCCGAAGGCGACTTCGGAGGTGTCGAGGTCCTGGTACAGCGGGCTGCTCGAGGCGGCGTTCTGGTCCTCCAGCCAGTCGAGGGCATCGACCATGTAGTCGCCGCTGCTGGAGGAGACCTCGCTGTAGACGACGAAGCCGTGCGACGCCCACTGCCGCAGCATGTCCTCGTAGGCTGCCGGGTCCGACCCCGCTCCCGGACCCCAGACGAGAACCGGGTGGTCCACGCCGTTCTGGCCGGCGTTCGTCGGGTAGACGAGCCACCCGTCGTTGCCGGGGCCCGCGGTGCTGTCGATGGTCACTGCGTACGGCCCGGGCGCCGTCACGTCCGTCACCGGAGGCAGAGAACCGGGCGGAGGGTCGGTCGGGCCCCCTCCGCCCTCGGCCTCGACGAGCACGTCGTCGACCGTCAGCGTCTCCAGGGCGCCGTTGGCGTCCAGGGAGAACCGCAGCCGCAGGGTGTGATTCGCGACCGAGGCAGGCAGGGCGAAGGACACGCTGCCCGTGGCGGTGCGCGCCGACTCCAGCGCGGTGTAGGCGCCGCCGTCCACCGAGTAGGCCGCGTTGAAGGACTCACCGAGGTCCAGACCGGACGCGGCGCGGGTGTACGACACCCTCACGTCGCTGTATCCGGCGAGGTCGACGGACGCGGACGTCAGGGTCGGGTCGGAGCGCAGTGACCCGCTCAACCGGGCACCGTACGAGCCGGTGCTGACGGAACCGGAGGCGGCGAAGGTGCCGAGCCCGTTGGCGAAGCCCTCGCTGTACACGGAGGTGGCTGCTGAAGCCGGGGTCGTGGAGGCGGCGGTGGCGACCACGGCCATCGTGCTGGCGGCCGCTGCGCTGACTAATCGCAGGCGCCGGTTGAGGCGAGACATGTCGGATGTCCTTTCCAGGCTGCGCCGGTCGTCTGTTTCGGCGTTTCGGCGCTTGGTCTGGCACGTGCGCGCGTGCTCGTTCCGGATGGCCGGACGGCGTCCCGAACCGGCCATGGCGATTAGAGCGGGAACCGTGCGAGAGGGCATCACGTAAATCACCGGTCTCCGGAGGCACGGGCTGGTGCACTCCTGGGCTCGCCGGGCGTCCGGTCCTTGGAGCTCGTAACAGGATCACGGGTGTTGTGCTCAGGCCTGGCGTCAGGGTCCCGTCATGGAGATCATCAAGCGCGCAGGCGTGTGGACGCACCCCGGCGAGGCGGGTAATGACTGGATCGAGCAGCTACGGACGCCGGATCTGTCGGTGGGGACGTACTGCATCCCGGTCGGCGGGCGTGATGCCCAGAGCCCGCACACCGAGGACGAGATCTATGTCGTCATGGCCGGACGGGCCAAGATCGAAACACCAGGCCGAACGGACGAGGTGAGTCCCGGGACGGTGATCTTCGTGCCGGCCGGTGAAGAACATCGATTCACGGAAGTGGCCGAAGACCTGGTGGTTCTCGTGGTGTTCGGGCCTGCGTACGGCTCGCGCTCGACCAAGTCTTAGCGATCAGGAGGTGGCCCTCCTCGGACGCCGCCGGCAGTTCGGACTGCAGGTCAACGGCAGCAAGGCATCGTGGAGTTCGGGGCGTCGTTCCCAACGCACGGCGAGCAGCGAAAGCTGCGAGGGCGCCGACCCCGGAGCGGCGTGTCGGCTCCCTCGCGGTGCAGTGCGGTCACCGATTGGCGGATGCGCGTGGCGTCAGCCCGGTGGATGGAACTGTCCAGGACCGCTGCGACGACGTGATCACACCAACCATGCGGTAGATCATTTCGGTTGCCGACACACTGCCGACGACCGATCCTGAGCACCGGACAAACAAGGAGGACAGGATGGGGCTCGTACTCTTCCCCGGAGACGGCGATGTGACCAGCCCGGACATCTCCTGGTCCTACACCGCTTCAACATGTTCAGGGAGTGGCTGGCCCAGGCCGAGGGGTTCATCCTTTCCGAGATGCACGGCTTCGACGGAGACCGCTCGTGGAGCAGCGTCTCCACAACGCTGGCACCACTACTCGACCATCCAGATGACGATGGCCCGGACCTCACGCCCGCTCAATGCGCGGCCATGCTGCCCCGGCTGGAAGCCATCGTCGATGAGCGGCAACACGATGGCACCGACCCCGTTCTCGAACGACGCATCGATGACACCCGCCAACTGGTCACCGTCATGCGGTTCCGCTTGGACAAGGACGTTGAGATCGTCTTCGGCTGACCACCCGGCTGTAGGCGCCCGCAACTCACCGGACAACCTCTTTGGGTGAGGGAGCCACGCGGTGAACTGGAGCTCATCCGGGTCCCGTAGGGCCGGCCCATCAGAAACGACACCGGGACGGTCGCCAGGCATCGCATCGCCGTGACCTCAGCGCCGACGCCTCGTGATGAACGATTGCGAGGGTGTGCCGACGTGGGTGCTCACCCCAGCAGGACGTCATCGTCGCCGAGTCGTTTGAGCTCGCGATACAGGACCGCGAGACCGGTGACGATCTTGGCGGTCGAGACCACGGCGTCGACCAGGCGGAGGGTGTCGCTCTCCTTCCGAGCGAGTTTGGCCTGCTTGACGACGCTCAGCGCGCCGAAGGCTGTGCTGCCGAGCGACAGGTACACGCTGGACCTGGACTTCTTCTTGGCTGCTGCGCTCATGGGTGAGGAACCTTCCTGGGCTGCGGATGTCCCGATGCGTTCGAGGACTGGCTCATTGCTCGCTCCGGGCGGAAGCTACGCGCTTCAGGCGGCAGCGATGTAGGCCGTATCGATCGCGACATCAATTCGAGGATGGACAACGAGCCTCGGCCCACCTGAGCCGGCATCGTCTTCCAAAAGGCGCCGAGTGGGGGCGTCGTGAGTGGCGACCGACAGCAGCCTTTTCAGATTGCCGCACTGGCGGTGGGCACGCAGGACGGCGCTGGCAGTGGCAGGGGTGGCTGCGGCGTCGTCGATCACGACAAGCACGGGTGAAGGATGGTGAGCTTGGACGAGGTCCGTGATCTGTGTGGCGAGCCCAGCCCGCCCGCTCACGCCCGGGTCCTCCTGAACGGTGATGAGTAGGACATCGTGTTCAAGTCTGTGGGACAGCATCGTGGTCTCCGTTCCAGGCTTCGACGGGTTCGTGTGACTGCGTCTGCCCTGCGCGCTTGCTCCCATGCAAGAGCTCGTACACGCGGAGGAGCCCCCCTCGGACGGCAGGAGACGAATCGTCAGGGCCGCGGGGTCTTGGGTGAGCGGTGGTTGGGGCGGGTGGTGAGGGCCCGCTGTAGCGTGACCGCATGGATGAACCCAGGATCAGGGTGTACGGCTCGGCGACCGAAATCACCGTTGCGGCCAATGCCGCAGGGTTGCGCGACTTGGCTGAGCGACTCAATGGGCTCGCAGATCCCGATCTCCGGGACGGATATCACGAGCATCTTGAGGGCGGCATCAATCTCGAAGACGGCTCTGTCAGCCTGATCCTCGCCCGGGACGAAGCGCTGTAGGCCCCCACGCACGCGCCCCACCAGTACCAGTACTCGATGGACGCATCTTTGCGTGGTGCGATTGCACGTCTTTTTGCTGCGTTGATGTCGGTGGTGGGGGAGAGGGAAGACCAGCAGCGGACGTCGACCGTCATTTGCGTGAACGCCTCGCTGAGCAAGATCTGGGGCGCGTGGAGCACAAGCGGAAAGCCAGCGGGACCAAGGCCAAGTGTGTGCTGGCCCTGCTGGCTGACTGCTATGCCTGCCTCGCCAGCTCCCGCCACCACAGTGGATGTTCGGCGACGGTGCAACGCATCGTCGGACTGTGCACGCACAGCTCCCGTCACCTCAGCGATCCAGGCGATGGCCGAGGTCCCGGCCGCTCGCCCCGCCGCTGGTCCCGTCGTCACCGCTCCCCGTCGGGGTGACCGTGACCAGCAGGTACAGCGTGAAGCCGGCACCGTGGCATCCCGTAAGGCGCAACAGGCCGTGCTGCGTTGTCGCCGGGGTAGATCCCGAGGTGGACCCGGCGGTCGGGATCAGGTGAGCAGCAGTCGGCACCAGCCGTCAGCGAGCCACCGTTCGAACCGCTCGGGCGGCCAGCCGCGGTCCTCGACCAGCAGGCAGTAGAACTCGGGTGAGTTGGTGGCCCAGATGACGTCGGCCACTTCCTCCAGGTCCAGCCCCTGGCGTAGCTGTCCCGTCGCGGCCAGGTCCTTGGCCAGCAGCCGCATGTTGTCCGCACGGCGCCGGGCGATGCCGCGCCAGACCTCCGCGGCCTCTGGCGGTCCCGCTCGGGCGACGCGCAGCAGTGGTGCCAGCCGGGCGTGCATCTCCCTGATGGCCCGTGCGTAACGGCGCAGCTTGAGCGCCGCGTCCGGCTCGGCGCGCATCTCGCGTACGTAGGCCCGCTCGGTCGCCGGAACGGCGTCGCCGGTGCCCGAGATGGCGGACTCCACGAGTTGGAGGAACAGCGCCGGTTTGCGGCCCGCCACCGTGTAGACGGTGTCGACCGCGACGCCCGCGCACTCGGCGACCTGCGCCATCGTGGTTGCTGCGTAACCGCGTTCGGCGAACAGCTGTGTCGCCGCGTCCAGGATCGCCTGCCGGGTCGCCTGCGCCGCTGCCCGGCGGCGGCTCGTGTCGTACTGCCTCTTGACCTGTCCGTCCACGAGGTCGATGCTAGTCGTATTCATCCGAAATGGCTTCGGTTGAATATGAGGGATGTGGTCCCTGTGACGTACGCGTTCACCTTTGAGGTGCCGATCGACTCGGCCGTCTACGCACGCATCAAGGAAGGGCTGGGGCCGGAGAAGCCGCCCGGGTTGGTGGCTCACCTCGTCCAGCGCACAGCCAATGGGCTGCGGTACACCGACGTCTGGGAGTCGGAGGCCGACTGGAAGCGGTTCGCCGAGGAGCGCCTGCACCCGGTCGTGGACCGAGTGGTCACCGCGGCGCTGGGCTTTCGTCCGCCCGAGCCGACGGTCCAGCGCCTGGAGATGGTCGACGCCTGGATCGGCGCCTGACACGGATGTCCGGAGGGCGTGCCCGGCTGTCAGGCACCCAAGGCCCCAGCGCGTGTCGGCAGGTGAACTTACCCGCCCGGGGTGGCCGTCCTGTCATCACCACGATCCTCCCCGCTGCAACGGGCGGGGGCGTATTCGCGTCTGACGACTCCCCGGCCGGGCGGCTGGAAGCTCAGCCGGTGCGGGTGGGCCGGCGGGGGAGGGAGGGCTGCCGCGGATCGGCCTTGACGTTCATCGGATGCGCGGGATCCTGGAGGATCGCTCTGTCGAGGTTCCCGCGAGGCGGCGTGTGGGGGTGCCGCGATTCCTATTCGGGTGGGCAAGGAGATTGACGTGCACACGTCTTGACGGTTGGCCGTCGCCGCACGCACCGTTGCTGGGCCGATCTTTCCAAGGGGGGTACGTGAACCGAAGGTTGCTCGGCGCGTCCACGGTCCTTGTCCTTCTGGCTGTGGCCGGAGTCCTGCCGGCGCCTGCCTTCTCCTCGGAGCCGCCTCCTGGGGCGACTCATGCCCTGCCGCTGGGCGCCGTCGACTTGACCGAGACCCGTAGCACGCGGACGCTGCAGCCCGGTGTCACTCTCACGCGGATCGTGCGTGGTGCCGGCACCACGGCGCTTTCGTGGACGGTCGAGGTTTCCATACCCGGCGGCGCCAACTCGCCGGACCCCGACGCACCGCCGACGGCGCTGAAGGACCGGTTGAGCGCCGACGAGCTCGCTGCCGACGTGCAGGCGGACGGCTTCGACGCCCGGGTGGAGGAAGTCACGACTCCGGCCGTCGCCGACTACGCCGGTGGAACGCTTGGGTGGCGGGTCCGGGTCGGGCAGTTCGACTCGCAGTCCGCCGCGACGGCCGAGCTCACCCGGCTGAGAGGGGACGGGTACGCCGGGTCTGCGGTGTACACCGGCTGGGACGGCAACCCCGCGGACCGTGGACCGTGGCGGATCGACGTGCTCACCATCGACCCGGGCCGGTTCCGTGGTGGGCTCAAGGCGTCGTACGGTCCCGATCTGGAGATGCGGGAGAAGACCAGTGAGCTGGCGGTCGCGGCCGGGGCGACCGCAGCGGTCAACGCCGGCTTCTTCGTCCTCGACCCGCGAGCCGGAGCACCGGGCGATCCGGCCGGTGTCGGTGTCTACGAGGGCCGACTGCTGAGTGAGCCGGTGAACGGGCGCCCCGGACTGGTGATGCGCGACTCCGGTCGGCACAGCAGGATCGCCCGGCTCACCTGGAAGGGGCGGGTCGTCGGCCGGGGCGCGTCGCAACCCCTGGACGGCATCGACCGGGTGCCGGGCCTGATCAGGAACTGCGGTGGCACCGCCGACGACACTCCGACCTCGCTGCCCCTGCACGACGCGACCTGCACCGACCGCGACGAGCTCGTCGCCTTCACGCCCCACTACGGCCGCCAGACGCCGGCGGGCGACGGCATGGAGGCCGTACTGGACACCCGCGGGCGGGTCCTGGAGCTGCGCCAACCACGCGGCGGACCCTTGCCGACCGGTGGCAGTTCCGTGCAGGCGACGGGCGACCGTGTCGCAGAGCTGGCCACCCTGGCGCAGGTCGGCCGGCCCCTGCGCGTCGAGGGGACGTTGAGGGACAGCAGCGGCTGCGAGGTCTCCCCGTCACCGGCGACCACCATCCTCAACGGCGGTCCCGAACTGGTCCGCGACGGACGGCTGCACGTCACGCCCGCCGCGGACGGGATGGTGCAGCCCGGCAACGAGAGCTTCTATTACGGCTGGGTGCACAAGCGCAATCCGCGCACGCTGGCCGGGGTGGACGCCGACGGCAGGACCGTGCTCGTCACCGCCGACGGACGCAGCACCGACGCACTCGGGCTGAGCATCCCCGAGAGCGCCGCCGTCGCCCGGGCGCTCGGCCTGCGCGCCGCCGTCAATCTGGATGGCGGCGGATCGACGACCATGGTGGTCGACGGAGAAGTGATCAACGACCCGTCCGACGCGACCGGTGAACGCCCCGTCGGGGACGCACTGCTGATCCTGCCCGACCGGCGCTGACCAAGCCCGGTACGCGAACGCCCGAGCCAGCGACCACCGACCTCCAGGAGCAGCTATCAACGCCATCCTGATCCGCCGAGTCCGCCTCCTGCTCGTCCTTCCCGCGCTGCTGCTCACCCTGGCGGCGACCCCGCCGGCGCCGGCCACCGCGTCGGCAGTGCCGCCCGCCCGGGAAGCGAGCGGACGCGACTCCTCGTCCCGGGGCGCCGAGGTGGTCGCGGTCACCCAGGTCGCCGACCGGCAGGTCGATCTGTCCGTCCGTTCACCCGCCCTCGGCGGCCGGACAGCGAACGTGCGTCTGCTCACGCCCGATGGCTGGGACCCGGGCGACCGGAGCCGCCACTGGCCGACCCTCTGGCTGCTGCACGGCTGCTGCGGGGACTACACGTCCTGGACCGGTCGGACCGATGTCGCGCAGACCGACAGCCTGCGCGACGTCCTCGTGGTCATGCCGGAGGCCGGCTGGAACGGCTGGTACAGCAACTGGTGGAACTACGGTCAGGGCGGTGATCCGGCGTGGGAGACCTTCCACACCAAGGAGCTGAGCCAGCTCCTTGAGCACGGCTGGGGGGCGAGCAGGAACCGCGTCGTCGCGGGACTTTCGATGGGTGGCCAGGGCGCCCTTATGTATGCCGCCCGGCATCCCGGCATGTTCAAGGCGGTCGCGGCGTACTCCGGCTCCGTGCACCCGCTGCTCAACGACGAGTCGGTGAACCGAATCATGGGGTTCTTCGCCGGCGAGGGCAACGACCCCTTGAGGGTCTGGGGCGACCCGGTTGCGCAACGTGACATCTGGGCGGCCCACGACCCGTTCCACCTGGCCAAGCGCCTCAAGTCGATCCCCGTCTACCTGTCGTGCGGTGACGGCACCGCCGGCCCCTTTGACCCACCGGGCAGCACGAGCGCGCTCGAGGCGGACTTCAACAGGCAGAACCAGGCCCTTGCCGACGAGCTCGAACGCAAGGGCGCCAAGCACGTGACCACCAACTTCTACGGACCGGGAACCCACGGCTGGGCCTACTGGCAGCGCGAGTTGCACTCATCGCTGCCGATGCTGCTCCATGCGCTCAAGACGGACCGCTGAACGCCGTATGCCGGGATCATGCGAGGCCCCTGCCGCGCAGGCAGGGGCCTGTGCTTTGGTGAGCTGACCAGTTTCGATGACCGCGCCTGCCGTTCGTCGAGAAGTCCGGTGCCCTGTCTCCGCCGTATGCACGTTCGGTTAGGCTGACCTTGCCTGGCATGCGGACCCTGGCGTGCGGTTCGGGTTGCGGTGCGGCAGGAGACACTGGTGGACGGAACGGGCAGAGGCAGGGCGCAGGTGAGAGACGGTGAACGGGCTCGCGCGCGTCGTGCGCCCAGAGGGGCGGGAACGTCCGTGCGCGTGACGGGGGACGCGGGTTTCGGCCCGGCGCTCTGGACGAGGCGTCGTGGATAAGATCGCGCTCACAGCCGGAACCCTGTACGTCATCGTCCTGCTTCGCGCCGGAGGGACGTTCGCCGTCGGGTGGCTCGCCGGTGCCGGTGCCAGGCGCAGCAGGTTCGCCGGGCGGATCTCTTCAGGGAAGTTCCGGCGCGCCGAGAGGGCGATCCAGCGATGGGGTGCGCCGGTGGTGGCCGCCTCATTCCTGACCGTCGGTTTCCAGACCGCTGCCAACTTCCTGGCGGGCAGCATGCGCATGCCGTTGCTGCGCTACCTCCCCGCCTTGTTCGTGGGCGGAGCGGCCTGGGCGCTGATCTATGCGACCGCGGGGCTCGGCGTGCTCGAAGTGCTGGGAAGGCTCTTCGCCGAGCGGACGGCCCTCGGGGTTTCCGCAGTGGCCGTCCTCTTTCTGGCCGTGTGCGGGGTGGTGGTGTACCGCAGCAGGCGGGCGGTCCCGGCCTCTGGTGGGACCGTGGCCGACGAATCGTGAACCGGCCCGACCGGGTCATGTTCATGTGAAGGTGAACCCGGCACTTCGGCCTCACGCAGTTCGGAGAGGCCTGGGCCGGCCTGCCGATGCTCCTGGAGACTTCGCGGCACAGGAAGCCGGAGGACCCTCGGCTTGCTTGCCCCCGGCAGCACCAGCCGCTGAGTCGTCTTCCTTGCTTCTCCTCGGCGGCCGTTCCGTAGTGCCCCTGATCGGGCATGCTCAGTTGGCGACGGCGGAGGCGGCGAGGAGCGTCGCGGCGGCGAGGCTGCCCCAGAGGGCAGCCGGGCCGTGGGATGCGAGTGTGGTGATGACCGCTGGGGAGGCTGCCAGGCCGAAGCCCGTGGAGAGCTGGAAGCGGGCGAGAGCGCGTCCCAGGACATGTGCCGGGGCGAGGGCGGTGACGAGCGCGGTGGCGCTGCCTGCGTAGATGATCTCGCCGAGGGTGCAGACCACGGAGACCGCGGCGACGGCCGGGGCACCCCAGCCGCGTCCCAGAGAGGTGGCCGCGAGGAAGCCGAGGTAGGACATCGCGAGTACGACGCCGGCGATTGCCAGCACGGACCGGCGGGGGAAGCGGGACATCAGGACGGTGACCGGGACCTGCAGGGTGACCACCAGCACGGTGTTGGCCACAAAGATTGCCGCCGACCAGACCGGGGAGGCGTGCATCTGTGTCACCAGGACCAGCGGGAGCGCGATTTCGGGGATGTTGAGGCAGAAGACGTAGATCACGTTGGCGCCCAGCAGCGCGCGCATCCGGGGTGCGGGCTCCTCGTCCCTGTCCTTGGCCGGGGGAGCGGCCGGTTGCGCGTGGAGGTGAACCGACCACGCCAGGGCCGCCGCCGCGAGGTAGGCGAGCCCGGTGACGGCTGCCAGCACCTGTAATGCTGCGGCGCCGCCCGCCAGGCATGCGGTGGCGAGGAGTGCACCGGCGCCCAGGCCGGCGTTGCGCAAGGCGCGGCCCCCCGCGAGGGCGGCGTCACGTTCCCGGCCGTGGGAGATCGTGGCCACGAGGGCGGCGTGGGCGGCCGGCCACGCCTGGTTGCCGATGCCGAGGAAGAGCGCCGCTGTCGCGAACAGCCAGACGTTTCCCGTCGGGGTGGCCAGCAGAAGTGCCACGCCCAGCACCCGTACCAGCATCGACGCCGCCACGACCGTGCTGCGTGCGCCGCGGTCCAGCCATCGGCCCACAGAGGGCATGCACACCAGACCCACGACGACGCCGGCCGTCATGGCGATGCCGGTGGCCGATGCGGACAGCCTGAGCACCGTGACGCCGTAGAGCAGCAGAAAGGGCCGCAACAAGCCGGTGCCGAGAGCGTCCACGCCCAGAGCGACGGCATAGCGGGGGCCTCCGGAGGCGCGGACGAGGGCGCGCGGCTGGATTCTGGTGGTGGTTGCCATGGCGGTGGCGCCGCGATCAGCGATGCCGGGCTCCGCCGTCGACATGGACCGTCTCGCCCGTCACCCATCCCGCACCCAGGAGCCACAGGGCGGTATCGGTGACGTCCTCGAGCGTCCCGATCCTGCCTGTGAGAGAGGCCGCGGCGGCACTGTCGTACAAGGCACGGCGACGCTCGTCCGGAAGGCGGTCCCAGGTGCCGGAGTCGGTGATACCGGGCGCGATGGCGTTGACACGCAGCGGCGCGAGCTCGACGGCCAGGTGGGTGACCAGCGCGGCCAGGGCCGCATTCGCAGTCCCTTTGACGACGGTGCCGGGCTTGGGCTGCCAGCCCACAATGCCGGAGAAGAACAGGAACGATCCGGCGGCAGGCATCCGCGGGGCGAAGTGTTTGGCCAGCAGAAGTGGGCCGACGACCTTGGTGGAGAACGCGGTCTGGATCTTGTCGTGTTCCAGCTCGGGCACCGGCACATCATGGTGAGCCGACGCGGTGGAGATCACGTGGTCGAAGGAGCCGAGTGATTCCGCGGCCCGCGCGATGGTCGTCTCGTCGGTGACGTCTATCCGGACCTCGGGGCCAGACCGTGTGGCGACGACTACGTCGGCGCCGGCCTGCCCGGTGCGCCGGACGATCTCAGCGCCGATACCGCGGGCGCCGCCGACGACCAGGATCCGCTTGCCTGTCAGATTCTCGCTCATGAACGCGACGGTATAGATTTGCTACCGGTATCTTCAACGCTACCGGGAGGACCCCCATGGGCAAGGCGTACAACGTCATGGCGGCGACGTGCCCGAGTCGCACCGTGCTGCACCGCATCGGGGCGCGGTGGACGGTGTTCGTCGTCAACGCGCTGGAGGACGGACCGATGCGGTTCACCGAACTCAAAGCGCACATCCGCGGGATCACCCCCAAGGCCCTCACCGAGACGCTGCGCGCCATGGAGGCTGACGGCCTGCTCGCCCGCACCGACCTGGGCGGCCACCCGCCGCACGTCGAGTACGCCCTGACCGAGCTCGGCCGTTCCCTGCTGATTCCGCTGCGCGCCGTACGACAGTGGGCCGAGATGCACGTCCCGGAGATCCTCGCCGCACGCGAACGAGTCGGCATCGAGGACGCTTCAGGCTGACATTGCCTCCTCGAACGTCGGCAGCAGCGCAAGGTTCCGACGACGCTGTCATGCCGATCCTCTCAAGGGGCCACGGCGCTCTCTCCCGGTCGGAGTCGGTGGGCCTGGCCGCGCATCCTGGCCGCCCGCAGTGCAGCCTGCCTGGCCCTGCCGGCTTCGGCCGAGCACTCGCGCATCGACTCCTCCATGCCCCGCCCATCGGTGCGACAGTCCCGGCAGTATGCGCTCAGCAGTCGGTCGGGCGGAGCGACCATCCGGTGCCGGGCTGACAGACGCTTTGAACATGTTCCGACGTTGGTCGGCGGATATGGTCAGGCGGGCCGCCGAAGCCGCCGCAGGCGGATGATGCTGCAAGCACGTTCGAGCAGCCCCTGATCGAGGTCGGCTCGGTGCGTGTAGCGGATCAGGGGCCGTTTGAACCGGTGGGGCCAGCCGGGCTCTCTACGCCACCGGCGGCGGCGTGGGAAGGCCGACAACGCGGGCGAGGGCGGCTGTGACGGGAGCACAGTGGCGGGGCAGGTGCCTGGAGCCCCAATCGGCTGCCAGTGCTAGGAAGTCGGCCAGGTCGCACTCGGCACCGGCGAGCAGGTTGCGGAGCTCGGTGACGGACAGCTCGATCACCGGACTGTCGCTCTGCTCGGCGTTGACAGTGAGCCGGACGGTGTCGCCGAAGCGCTCCGCAACCGGTGACACGGGGTGGTGGCCGAAACTGAGCATGCTGCCATCGTCGATGAACCGGTGCCAGTCGCGCCATTCCTCCAGGCCATCACAGCAGCCAGGCAGGAAGGTGATGCCTGTGGAGTTGTCGGTGACCCGCAAGCCGCCGGCGGCGAAGAGCTTGTCGAACGTCAGCAGCCCGTGTAGGAACGAGGCAAGTGCGCCGGCCGGACGAGGCGGGCGATCGTCGTCGGGGTCGATGTCGTTGCAGCTGGCGATACGCATCACCGCCGCCCCGACCTCAGCGGGTGAGAGCTCGCCGCTGAGCGGCAGAAAGCCAAAGGACTCGACCTCGGCGACAGGCCAGAGGTCGAAGCCGTCAGGTGCGTATATCTCCAGAACGGGCTGCATGACGATCACCCGGCGAAGTGTTCCGCAGCCCCCGCCCATACGCCTCCCGATTTCGCCGAGCGCCCTCATCTCGGTCAAGGGCTCGGGGAGGTCGCAGGGCTGAAGGTCAGCATTGCCGACGCCGAAGCTAGGCTCGCCCAGGCCGACAGGAGGTCCCAGAAGGCCGCCATCGGCTTCGACTTGCCTACGGAAAGGAGGGGGGACCTTGAGTAGCGATACATATCGAGAAGAACCAGGCCGCGATCTGAGCACCTGGACTTACGACCAGCTGAAGACGTTCATCCATGACGCCCAGGGTCAGCGACTTGAGGCAGTGCGCGTGGCCGCGCAAGTACAGGCTTACAACTCCAGCAACTCCCAGGAAGTCCGTCGCCAATGGGCGAAGCTGTCGCTGCTCGCGAACCGGCGCATGTTCGACAACGCTGAGGGACTCTTTGCGCGGTTGGCTCAGCAGAACTTCATGCTCCGGATGTGGGTGATCGACCGGCTGGGCCCTGACGACACCGACCCCGACTGGAGTCCAAAGGCGCTGGCGTTCGACACGCTCGACGCGCTGACCTTCACGCCCACACAGGCCGCTGATCTCGCCGAGGGCTGGCGTGACATTCCCGTCGAGCAGATCCGCGAGCTGCGGTGGCACAAGAACCTGACGGCCCATCTGGACAACCTGGTCGGTTACCTGAAACCTGGCCCGGTCCGTGAGCAAATCGTCGCCTGCATCGCGGTCCGTCAGCACCTGCCTTGACTTCGACTGGCCTGCTTCAGAGCGCAGTGCAGAGAAGCCGCGTTCAACCCGTCCACAGGAACGGTCGAATGACGACGACGGCATCGTGATGGAAGTCAAACTCGGCCGGAGATTAAAGGGAACCGACAGGCCAGCGTCGCGCAGCCGGGCCGGAGCGACCGACACGCGCCGCTGGAATGCCCTCCCGTCAGCTCGCGTCCCGTCCGCCAACGGTCCGCCCCCGACGGTCGGATCATCGACAGCGGTTTCGCCGTCCGATCCGACGTGCTCGCAGAACCTTTGGCCATGGATACTCTCTGGAGATGTCGAATCAGTCAGTGGCGGCGGGTGTCAGACTCGCTGGTGTCATGGCGCACTGCGGCGGAAGCCCGGTCGGCGCAGTGAAGTTTCTGGTGGGGGCGATAGCCGCAGCACCGACTGCCCCGGAGCCCTATGCGGCCCTTGCCGAGTTGTGGCAGGACCGGCGCTCGGAACTGGAGGAGAGCCTCGAAGGGGACGGCTCCTTGAGCGCCGTGCTCGCACAGGCATACTTCCTGTTCCTCGAAGGGAACATGAACGACGCGGTGATGGCCCTTGGTTCGGTCACGGGCGCACGGCCCGAGGTGGCATGGGGCGCGGCACCCTGGTTCAGCGATGCGCGCTTTCTCGGAGCAGTGAGTGCCGAGGCGCTGGCCGAGGCGTGTCTGCGGACGTTGGACTACGGCCACGACCTGGACAGCGACGAGATGCGTCAGCGGTTCACGCCCTGGTTCGATGCCATCGAGGCGGTGTCCGAACGCACTCCCGTTCCGGAGGCCCTGGCCTCCATGGCCAGGCTGCCCCGGGCCTGCGGCCGCTACGAGCTGTGCTTTGCCCTGTGCGATCGCGCCGATGCCGTCGATCAGGTCATGTGGACCGCAGTCGCGCGAGCGGCCACCTGGCGCGTGATGGGCGAACTGGACCAGGCTGCACAGGCCTTCGCCTGCGCCCTGACCCGGGACCCCGCCAACTGGTCCCTCTACCTCGACCTGGCGGACGTGCGTGCCGAGCAGGGCGACTTCGCCGCAGCCGCGAGCCTTGTTGAACAGGGCTTGGAATACGAACCTCACGAAGTCTCCCTGCGCGCGGCGGGCGCCGCCTACCGCACACGCGTTTCCGGTTCGTCCGAGGACCTGATGGCCCTGATCGCTCTGGCGCCGGAGCTCGCGAACACCACCTATCGAAACCTGCTCATCGACTACGCGTGTTCAGGGCCGAAGCTGCCTCAGAGCATGGTGGCCAAGGCCCAACGCCTGCGAAAGATCTGAGCGAGCTGTTGTGTCAACCGGCATCAGCCAGGAGGACCTTCCGGTTCCTGGGCACATGATCCGGCGGACAGCACCAGCCGGATTGTCCTGGGACGCCGGTTACGGGGCTCCCGTGCCGTTGAGCTGTCCGGCACGGCCCTGAGGCTGTCCGCACTACGGCAGCAGGGGCCAGCACCTGCCAGGCCGACCACGTCTGCGGTGCCTCGAGGGTCGCCGGTCTCCCCGGAGGCTTCTGTTGCGGCCGTCAGCAGGCGGGCGGGCACGTTCCGCAAGAGCCGACGGGTCCGGGCCAGGCGCCGGGCGGCTGGTGACGCGTACCAGCGGGTGCAGCCACCCGACCGGCAGCCCCTCCAGCCCGGCTGCGGAGTGCCAGCTAACTCGACACTTCCTCCCGTCGCCCGTCATTGCCGGCTGTGGCGGGGATGGCGTTGTCGATGAGGACGGCGGCGATGGCGGCGGCGGTGGGGAAGGCGTCGGTGTTGAGGACCCGGGTGCGGGCCGCGGCGCCGTCGATGAGCAGCGCGAGCTGCTCGCCGAGCTGTTCGGGGTCGGCGGCGCCGGCTTCGCGGGCGGTATCGGCGAGCCGCGCGGCGACGGCCTTCTTGTAGTCGCGCGCGTACTGGGATGCGGGGTGCTCGGGGTCGTGGAGTTCGACTGCGGCGGCGATGTAGGGGCACAGCGGGGTGGTGGGAGGGACGTCGAAGGCGGCGAGGAGCCGTTCGCGGGGCGTGAGGTCGGTGCGGTCGAACACGCCGGACAGAACGGAGGGGTCGAACCGGCGCAGGTACTCGGCGACGAGTTCGTCCTTGCCGGTGAAGTGCTGGTAGGCCGTGCGCTTGGACACCTGGGCTGCCGCGCAGAGCTGGTCCATGCCGGTGCCGTTGATGCCCTGCTCGCGGAACAGTTGCTGGGACGCGCTGAGGATGCGCTCGCGAGCGCCCCGGCCGCGGCGGCGGCCCGTGGGGCCCTTCTCCAACTCCGTCATGGGTCCACTGTACCGCAGCTAGGTAACGACCGGTGTACATAGTTGCGTCCCGGTCACCCGCCCCGTACCGTAAGCACACAGGGCGGTGTACTTAACGTCGTCGCCCCAGGTACACACGGCACCACCGACCCCAGGGGAATGACTATGGGAAAGCTCGATGGCAAGGTCGCGGTCATCACCGGCGGCACCACCGGCATGGCGCTGGCAGGCGCGAAACTCTTCGTCGACGAGGGAGCGCACGTCTTCATCACCGGCCGTCGCCAGGACGCCCTGGACGAGGCCGTGAAGCAGATCGGCCGCAACGTCACCGGCGTCCAGGGCGACGCCGCCGACCTCGACGATCTGGACCGCCTGTACGACACCGTCAAGCGGGAGAAGGGAAGCCTCGACGTCCTGTGGGCCAGCGCAGGCGGGGGCGAGCCCGCCCCGCTCGGCGAGATCACCGAGGCCCAGTTCGACACCTGGTTCGGGCTCAACGCCCGCGGCACCCTGTTCACCGTCCAGAAGGCCCTCCCGCTCTTCAACGACGGCGGCTCCATCCTCATGACCGGCTCCAACGCCTCCCTCGGCGCCTTTCCCGGCTGGAGCGTCTACGCCGGCAGCAAGGCCGTCCAGCAGGCATGGGCCCGCGTCTGGCTCAACGAGCTCAAGGACCGCCGCATCCGCGTCAACGTCCTGACCCCCGGCCAGGTCGCCACCGCCAAGCAGGAAGAACTCTTCGACGAAGCCACCAAGCGCCAGTTCGAGTCCCTCATCCCCCGAGGCCGGATGGGCAGCCCCGACGAAATCGCCACCGCCGCCCTCTTCCTCGCCTCCGACGACTCCAGCTACGTCAACGGCATGGAACTCGTCGCCGACGGCGGCACCACCGCCCTCTGAACCGAACAACCACAACCAGAGAAGGGCATCTCATGAGCAACATCAGCATCATCGGCACCGGCAACATGGCCCGCACCATCGGAGCGCGAGCGATAGCGGGCGGCAACACGGTGGAAGTCATGGGCCGCGATCAGTCCAAGGCCGCTGACCTGGCCAAGGCTCTCGGCGGCGGCGCCACGACGGGAGAATGGGGCACCGCCCCGGCCGGGGACATCGTCATCGTGGCCCTGTTGTACGACGGCGTCGTGCCGGTTGTCACCCAGTACGGGAACGCTCTCGCGGGCAAGGTCATCGTCGACATCAGCAACCCCTTCAACTCCACGTTCGACGGACTGGCCCACCGCGAGGAGACCTCGATCGCGCAGGAGGTCGCCAAGGCGGCCCCGGCCGGCGCCAGCGTGGTGAAGGCGTTCAACACCGTCTTCCGCCATGTCCTGGAGCAGGGCCGGCCCGACGTCTTCCTCGCCGGCGACGATGCGCAGGCCAAGGCAAGTGTGATGGCGTTCATCGGGAGCCTCGGGCTGCGCCCACTGGACGTCGGCGGCCTGAAAATGGCGCACTGGCTGGAAGGAGCGGGCGTGGTGACGGTGGGCCTCGCCAACCACGGGGTGGGGGACTTGGACTTCGCCCTCAGCATCACCGAACTACCCGTCCGAGCAGACGCTTGATGGCGCCTGCACCGGGGCCGGGCTGCACGTCACCACTGGCCTGAGACGTCCGCCCGGCGGGGAACTCACCCCCACCCAGCGCACCGTGAACCGCGTCCTCGCCCAGGCCGCCGTCGAACGCGGCTTGGTGCGACTGACGTTCTGGCAGATTTTCCGCAGATCCCGCATCTGCCCCGACCGCATGACCGGCATTGCCATTCTCACCCTGGAGAGGCAACGCTGAAAACGCTCAGTGACGATCAACGCTGGTGAGTTCGGTGATGGGTTGAAGTGCGGCCCGGGGGAGACCGAGTTCCCGGCGGGCCTGGTGGACGGCGGCGAGCTGTTCGGCAGACGACGGTCCCCAGTCGAAGAGTTCGGCTGCCTGTTCGGGGGACGCCAGGATGCGGGTGTAGGTATGGCCTGTCGCCGGATCGGGCGCTGCGGGGCCGGCGCCGGTGAGCGCTGCTGCGTAGCGCAGGTATGCGCGCCGCACCGGGGGATCGGTGACGTGCCCGAGGAGCAGGGGGCACTCGAGCTGGACGGCTGCCTCCTCGTTGGCTTCGCGGCGCAGGGTGGATACGGGGTCGCCCTGGTCCTGCTTCGTGGGCGTGCCGCCGGGCAGGAAGGCGGTTCCGGTGCCGGGTTCGAGGAGGACGAGGACGCGCCCGTCCGGGGCGAACAGCCATGCCCACACCTGGGCCAGGGCGAGCTCGCGTGGGGCCGGTCCCTGGTGCCAGGGGTATCGGTACGCGGGGCGGGCGGTCTGCAGGACTGCGAGGCGGTCGAGGACGCTGGGGGCGATCGGATGGCCGTTCTCCAGAAGGACCGTGCCGGCAGCGTTGATCCGGGCTCGCAGCGCGGACAGGGCGCGGCGGGCGTCGGCCGGGGAAAGCAAGTCGGGTAGCCGGGCCGGCTCGACGAACTCGATGCCGGTGATTTCGCTCGGGGGCAGGCGGATCTCGGCGATCCGCTCGTCGTCCCAGGTGCCACCGTCGAAGACGTGCAGGAGCTCGCCGGGGAAACGCATGGCCGCAGGCGCGTCCACGGTCTCGGTGGAGACCCAGTCGACGGCCAGGCCCCGGTCGATCCGGGCGACGATTCCGAGTTCCTCCATGAGCTCGCGAGCCGCGGCGTGCGCGGGAGACTCGCCCTTGTCGACGGCGCCGCCGGGCAGGAGGCAGGTGTCGCGGTAGTCGACGTGCTGGATCAGTACCTTCCCGAGCACGTTCGTGATGAGTACGGAGGTGCCGGCCCACAGAGCGGCCGACGCGCGCAGGTTGCCGTACTCCTCGTCGGTCATCGCGGTTCCTGGCAGCTCGTCGGGGGCAGAGGTCGTCGTCATGGTTCTCCTACAAGGGAAGGGGGCTGGTGCTGCGGCGGAGTGTCAGGCGGTGAGCCGATGGCGGACGCCAGGGGCAGCCCCGGCATGAGCCCAGGTACCGAGCCTTTGTCTGCCGAGGAGGACGCTGTCCGGGCCGTGCACGATCACACCGATCCCGAGGACGGTGTCCGGCGGGGCTGGAGCGCTGGTGCGGGGGCGGCCGGAACACCCGGGGTGCGGCAGGCCGCGTACAGCCGGTAGGAGACTGCGTTGTCCGTTGCGGGTGAGTCGATCGCCGTGACCGACTCCACGGTGAGGCCGTGCTGGACCAAGAGGTCTTCCCACAGCTGCGGAGTGAGGACCCACATGTTCACAGAATGATCGTCAGTGGTGCCGGGCAGCCGCAGGATCTCGGGGCGCGGTGTCGCCTCGGTCGAGGGTCCGGAGCCGTGGGAATTGGTGTGCAACGCGGAGAAGACCAGGCGCCCGCCAGGTTTGAGGCCGGTAGCCAGGGCAGGCAGTAGCCGGGCGGGGTCCAGGTACGGCACTGAACCGACGGAGTAGATCAGGTCGTACGGGTCGGCAGCGTGCAGGTGGGCCACGGCGTCTGCGCACACAAGGTGCAGGCCGGAGGTGTCCGGGTAGCGGATGAGGGCGCGTTGGTGCTGAGTGGGTGAGGCATCCACGGCGGTGACCTCGGCGCCCAGGGCGGCCAGCTTCGCGGCGTGCCGGCCCAGGCCGCTGCCGAGGTCGAGGACACGCAGTCCCGCCACCTCGCCGAGGACGGTGCGGCCAGGGCCGGCCTCCTGGATTCCCCAGTCCCACCGGTCCAGCTCGGGCAGCTCAAGTCCCCTGGTCAATTGGTGTGTGCCGTAGGTGGTCCAGATCTCGACGGTGTCCTTCTCGGTAGTCACTGAAGCCTCCATCAGAAAGCGGGGTGAGGTCAGGGGCGCAGGGCGTAGCAGCGGAGCACGTCGAGGTCGGCGGTCCGGACGACGGACCAGCCCGAGGTGAGGGTCTCGACCTCGGCGGGGCTGATCCCGAGGCCGTGCAGGGGGTCGGTGTCCTCACGGCGGCCCGCGATCTCGGTGACCACCCAGAACGTCCCCCCGGGCGCGAGGAGCCGGCGAGCGCGGTTGAGGAAAGCAGCCTTGTCGTCCACCCACCGGAAGACCAGACGGCAGGTGATGACCGCGTACGCCGGCTCCGGCAGTGCCGTGAGGTCGCCGGTGGTGAAATCGGCGCACCGCCACGCCGGTCCGGAGCCCGGCTCCGCGTCTCGGGCGGCGGCGAGTGCGACGGCGCTGGGGGAGAAGTCGATTCCGGTGGTGCGGTAGCCGAGCTCGTGGTGCAGGTGGCGGGCCAAGGCACCGTCGCCGCAGCCGATGTCGAGGGCCGGGCGCCCGCAGCCGGGGCCGAGGTGTTCGTCCATCAGTCGCCTCTCGGGACCGTCGAGTTGCCGGTACCGGTGGCCGTCGGCCCACAGCGGTTCCCAGTAGGCGGCGGTCGCGGTCGTCGTCATGAGTTTCCTTCACAGGCAGGCGGCACGGCGGTGCGCGCGGGAATGGCAGGCATGTCTCGCGAAGCACGGACAGGGGAGGCGAGCAGGAGGACCACGGGCGCGACCTGGAGGACCGCACCGATGACGAGGGTGCGGCGCACCCCGAGGAGGACCAGGGCACCGGCGACCGCGGCACCGAGGGGGCGGTCGCCGGCCGTCACCATGGTGCTGGCGGCCTGCACACGGCCGTAAAACGGGCCGGCGGAGAGGTCGGCCACCGCAGCGCGAGCCGCTCGGCATCGGACAGTTCTCCGTGCGCATCTTCCGAGGCCGTCATGGGTCCCCCTTGATGGTCGTCCAGCGTCTTCTAGGGCTCAACGACTGAGTCGGGATTTCGAACACATGTGTTTCGGTCGGTCCTGAAATCCCGAGATTGAGCGGGTGACGGCACGTGGAGGATGCATGGACCCGGCCCTGGCAACAGGTGTGCGGACCAGAGTGGTTGGCCGAATCGCCGACGGTGAAGCATGAAGTTCCGCACCGGTCGAAACCGTTGCGCGAGCTGACGGGGCAACCGGCGTCAACCCGAGCCGGGTCATGCGGTTCTTCTCCCTGACCGGGGTCTCCAGCTTCTCCGCCCCCCACCAGCCGGAGGCGAACGACCCACCGCGAACCGGAGTGTTGAGGGCGGCGGACGCATGCCGTGTCCCGTCCCACCGCCCGCAGACCTGGCACCACCTCGTCCCAGGCCCACGAGCCGAGCCACGCGGACCGGCGCCCGCCCGGGCCACGAGGCCCCGGACGGACGCCGGCCATCGGTCATCCGGTCGTGCCGCGGAGGGTCAGCTCACCTGGAGGGTGACGTCGTCCACGACGTACGAGGTCTGGAGGGACTGGTCCTCCACGCCGTTGAACTTCAGAGTGACCGTCTGTCCCGCGAACTCGCTTACGTCGTAGGACTTCAGCGCGTATCCGGTGTTCGCGTCCAGGTTCGACAGCGTCGCCAGGGTCCGGCCGCCGACCGACACGGTGAAGGTGTCGTAGACGACGCTCTCGGTCTCGTCGGTGTCGATGTGCAGATAGAACGACAACCGGTGAGTGGCGCAGCCCGACGGGATCGTCAGCGACTGCGCGGCGCTGTCCGTACGGGCGGTGCCCCACCCGTTCAGCCACGCCTTGTAGGAACCGCCGTGCGATGGCTGGCCCGCCTGGTTGGTGATGACGCCCGAGGTGGCGGTCCACGGGCTGGTGCCGCTCTCGAAGCCACCGTTGACGACGAGCTGACGTGCGGTGCAGGTGCCGCCGCCCCCGCCGACGGTGAGCGTGTAGGTGGTGCTGTGGCTCACCGTTCCGGAACCGGTGACCGTGAGGGTGTAGGTGCCCTGCTGGGCGGCGGCTCCTATCTGTACGGAGAGGGTCGAGGAGTTGCCCGACTGTACGGAGGAGGGGCTCAGCGTCGCGGTCACGCCGCTCGGCGCGCCGGAGACCGAGAGCGCGACGGTCTGCGCGCTGCCGCTCAGGGTGGTGGTGTTCACCGTCGACGTGACGCTGCCACCCGGTGCGGCGCTTCCGGAGGACGGGCTGGTGGAGAGGGAGAAGTCCTGCGCCGGTACGTCGCTGCCGACCGCCTGCTTCCAGACGGCGTACGCGACACCGTCCGCACTGCGGTCCAGGACGGTCGCGTTGATGTTGTTCGTCGTGTCGCAGGAGCTGTGGTAGCAGGGATCGTAGGCGGCATTGGCCGTGCCGCCCCACTTGGCCGCCTGCGCCGAGGTCTTGCGGGCGCTGGCACCGGCCGCGTATCCGGAGGTGGGGATACCCGCTGCCTGGAAGGACGCGTCGTCACTGCGTCCCTGGCCCTCGACGTTCTCCTCGGGTGCGAGGTTCAGCGAGGTCCAGTACGCCTTGAGCGGGGCGGATGTCGTGGAGTTGACGTTGTTGATGAAGTAGCCGGCGTTGGTGGAGCCGACCATGTCGAAGTTGTAGTAGCCCTTGATCGCTGTGCGCTGGGCGCTGCTGAGCTGGTTGACGTAGAACTCCGAGCCGTTGAGGCCCTGTTCCTCGTCCGTCCACCAGGCGAAGCGCACGTGCTTCGTCATGGTCGGGTTCTTCTGCGCGAGGACGAGCGCGTTCTCCAGCAGGGCTGCGGAGCCCGAGGCGTTGTCGTTGATCCCGGGGCCCGCCGCGACGCCGTCGAGGTGCGCGCCGAACATGACGGTCTGGTCGGCGGGGCCTCCCGGCCAGTCGGCGATGAGGTTATTGGACGGGTAGGTGCAGGTGGAGCAGTTCTGCTCGGTGACGGTGTACCCGGCCGCCTGCAGCTTGCCCTTCACATAGGCGAGCGACTGGGTGTAGCCCGCGCTGCCCGCCCGTCGGTGGCCGCCGTTCTGCGTGGCGATCGTGCCGAACTGCGCGAGGTGCGCCTGGACGTTGGCGACGGCGATGTTCGGCGGGTCGGTGCCGGGCTGTGTTCCGCCGACGTTGAGCGTGTAGTCGACGGTGTGCGCGAGCGAAGCGCCCTGCCCCTTGATGACGACGGTGGATGCGCCGGGCGCGGCGGTGGTGGCCGCGGACAGGGTCAGGACCGAGGACTGGCCGGACTGGACCGTGGCCGGGTTGAAGGAGGCGGTCACTCCGGAGGGCAGGCCGGTTGCGGTGAGGGTCACCGACTGGGCCGTACCTGTGGTGGTGTTGGTGACTACGGACGTGGTGACCGAGCCGCCCTGCTGGACCGTGCCGGCCGAGGGGTTCAGAGCCAGGGAGAAGTCGCTGTTCTGCCCGGTCGGTGTGCAGGTCGGGTCACCGGCCTGGGCCGGCACGCTGATCGCGTCCCACGCGGCCTTGGTCTTCTGGAAGAGCCCGCAGGTGGCGAGGTCGAGCGACTTTGCCGAACTCAGCGTCGCCGTGCGGTACTTCTTGTAGGACATGCTGCTGGTCTTGAGCAGCATCCCGCCGTAGAAGATCTTTCCGGCGTTCTGGATGCCCACGCCGGTGAGGGTGGTCTGGTTGCAGGTGGCGCTGTTCGGCTTCCCGCCGCCCGGGTTCGTGCCCTCGGCCAGCAGATAGAACCAGTGGTTCAGCGGTCCGGCCGCCGCGTGGACCTCGGTGCCGGGTATCGCGGAGCTGTAGCAGGCCGGGTCGTTGTTGACGGCCGGCGGGTTGTACATGTTCCGGATCGGTCCCCGGCCCTGGAGGTTGATCATTTCGCCGACGGTGTAGTCGGGGACGTCGTACGGCGAGGGCTGGTTCATGTACGCCTCGGTGAGCGCGCCGAAGATGTCTCCGGTGCCCTCGCCGAGTCCGGACTCCTGACCGCTGGTGCCGCCCGGGGTGGTGGTGTCGATGGCGTGCCCGTACTCGTGGGCCACCACGTCCGCTCCGGCGATCCACTCGCCGGCGCTGTTGCGGCCGATGGTGACCTGGTTGCCGTCCCAGTAGGCGTTCATCTCGGGCAGGCCGACCTTGGCGGGGAAGGTGCGGCCACTGCCGTTGACCCCGTTGCGGCCGAGCCACTGGCCGAGCATGTCCCACTGCTTCTGCGCGGCGAACATGAGGTCCACGCAGCCGGTCTCCTTGGACGTGGGGTTCCCCGTGCCCCAGGAGTCCGACGACTTCGAGAAGACGGTGCCCGTGCTGTAGTCCGCACAGCTGAGCCCGGCACGGTTCGGGTCGCGGAGGCTGTAACTCCCGCCGGAGTTGGTGGTGTCGATGGCAATGGGGCCGGGGCCGTTCCACTTGCTGGTGCCACTGCCGGCGGCGACCTCGTCGTGTGTTCCTACGACCTTGCCGGTGCGGGCGTCCACGTAGACGTGAAGTCTGCTGGGCGCCTCCTTCGTACGGCCGGAGAGGACCGTTTCCCAGGCGAGGGTCTGCCTGCCCTCGTCCAGTCTGACGACCAGTCGGCTGCCGCGGACCTTGTCGACCTTCGCCAGTTTCGCCCGCGAGACGGTTTCGGCCTTCTTCGCGGTGACGACCGGATCGGTGGCCACGTCGATGCGGGTGGAGGACGCCGACTGCAGGGCGCGTACGTCGCCGTCGCCGTCGGCCAGCACGACCGCGTCGCCGCCGACGACCGGCAGACCGCGATAGCTGCGCTCGTAGGCGACGGAGTAGAGGCCCTTCACCCAGGGGGTGACGAGGCGCCGTTCGTACTGTTCCTGCGAGGAGTTCACCAGGGAGTCGAGACCGCTGTCGACAGCCCGGTCGGCTGCGGCAACCGCCCGCGAGAGCGGGGTCGTGCGTGCGTCGGCGGTGCTCGCGGGGACTTCTGCCTGTTGGGCGACCGAGGTGCCTGTCAGCCCGGCGAGCATGGCCAGGGTCAGGCCGGCCGTCACCGTTCTTCGTTTCATCGGGGCTCCAAAGCGTGGGGGAGACTGGTTCATCGCCGCCGAGTATGGGCGTGAGCATGACCAGTGAGGGACATCCCGCCGGGCATAAGACGCGAGTTATGGTGCGACGGCGGCACGCTGCGTACGCTGCTGAAATGCAGCTGGAACTGAGGCATCTGGAGGCCGTCTGCCGGATAGCGGAGGCGGGCAGCCTGGGTCTCGCGGCGCGCCGGCTCGGGGTGTCACAGCCCGCGCTCTCCGCCCAGCTGCGCCGGATCGAACGGGTGGCGGGCGGTGAGCTCTTCGTCCGGACCCGGCACGGGGTGGAGCCCACGTCGCTCGGCCAGTTCGTGCTGGGGAAAGCCCGCCGGGTGCTCAACGAAATGGACGCGCTGGGTGCCGAGTCGCGCGCGTTCGTCACGGGCAGGCCGCTGAGACTGGGCTGCATCCTGCTGGTGCTGGTCGACGGATTGCTGGAGCAGACGGATCTGGCCCTGTCGGGGCAGGAGATCACCGTCGATCTGGAACACTCGGCGACCGCACTCCTCCGTATGCTCGGAGCGGGGAAGTACGACGCCGTCGCATACGGAGAGGTCAACGAGCACGAAGTCCCGCTCCCTGACGGGGTTATGGCAAGGACGTTGATTCCCAAGGAACCGTTCTGCATCCGGATGTCGGCGGAACATCCCCTCGCGGAAAGGGAGGCCATCGACCTCGCGGACCTGTCCGACGAATCGTGGATGACCTTGGTCGAGGACGACGACGGCGGCCCCGAAGCGCTGGTCGAGGCATGCGCGAAGGCCGGGTTCGTTCCGTCACTGCGCTACCGGATCACCGACCGCAAGATGCACTACGGGCTGATCGCCGCGGGCCGCGCGATCTCGCTCAGCCAGCCGACGGCCCCGTACGCCCAGGGGACCGTCCTGCGCCCCCTCGTCGGCACGCCGATCACCGGCCGCATCCGCCTGGCCTGGAACCGCTCGACGGTCTCGGCAGGGCAGGCGGAACTCCTCTACCGGGCGGCTGCCCGCGCGTACCTGGCCAATGTGGACAACAACCCCTTCCACCGAACCTGGTGGGACGCCCGCCCCGAGCTGCATCCGGCACTCGAATAGGGCGGGCGCGCAACCCTGATGCATCGATCGAGCGGCTTCACTGGGGCGGTCAGCGTAGCCATCGTTCAGCGAAGGGCGGCGCGCAGGTGAACACCTTCGAGACGGACGAACCGCTGGACCTGGTCAAGGGTGCTTGTGAATCCGTTTTCGCCTCGGCACGACCTGGCTCAGCACCGCGACAAGCAGTTGCGGACCGGCATCATCGACGCGGCGGACCGGTCGTGGCACTTCAGGCTGCACTTCGACGCCACCGGGACCGAACTCTTGGCGTGCAGCGGCGTCAAACGCCGCCCGCCTGCGAAGGCGGGCGGTCAGAAGCTCCAGCTGTAGAGGCCGCCACGGTGACCACTCCATACGCCGCGAGCTGGGCTACTCCCCGCAGGACCGCCCCGCTCAGATGCGCTATCGCGGCATCGTGGACGTCAGAGCCAGTCAGGCGCCATGCAGACCTCGCCGACAGCCGCTGCCGGCCGCCGGTCTTCGTCATCACACCCGGACGGGCCGGGGACGCACCCGCGTTCCCCGAGTCCCTCGGCGTGGGCGGCGCGGGTGCGGGCCAGCCGCTCCCAGGTGATGGGTTCAAAGTGCACGCATCCATCATCGCTCTGCCGCATCATGATCCGTATGGATCTCGACTTCGCCCGTCGCTTCGCCGCTCAGTGGCAGGACGACTGGAACTCACACGACCTGGACCGCATTCTCGCGCACTACCACGACGACGTGACCTTCAGTTCGCCCATGATCGCGCGGCTCACGGGCGACCCGGCCGGCACCGTGCACGGCAAAGCCGCTCTGCGTGCGTACTGGGCGGCAGGGCTCAAGCGGATACCCGACCTCAAGTTCGAGGTGATGGACGTACGAGCGAGCGTCGACGCACTCGTGATCGACTACCTCAACCAGATCGGCGGCAGGGTGAGCGAGGTGCTGACCTTCCGGGACGGCCTGGTGGTGGCGGGCTTCGGCGCGTACGGCGAGACGCCCGCCAACTGACCTGCCCCGCCCGTCCGCTGGGGCCTTTCGTTCGGATCGGACCGCACGCGAGCCCAGCACGATCCAAACGAGAGGCTGGGGGTGACATGGCGCGACGTGTGCCTTCGATCGGTAGCCGGCGGCTCGGAGACCCGATCGGTGCACTCAACGTGAGGAGGGTCTCCGCCCGCCCCCGTGGGGTCAAGGTGCGTTGCGATGCCGAAGACGCGGCGGAGTTGGGTCGTGTTCCGCGCCGGACACCGTTGGCGAATTCGGCGGTGTCCCATGGGGGCGCGGGCGGCTGACCCGAGAGGTGCGGGTGCTGGCATGTGGTGTCTCCCGGTCAGCCGGGCCGGCCCGCCTCAACGAGTGCTGCACGCCTGGTCAGGCAACGCGGAAGGGTGGGTACCACGAGATGATGGGGGCACTGGCGGCAGTCGGCAACATGAAACCTTATAGGTGGGCGACGCCGAGTCGGGTTCGTAGGCTGCTGCGCTGTACGGGTTACCGAGAATCGGGGGACGGCGTGAAGGTCGGGAAACGACTGTCGGCTTTGCTGGTGAGCGCGACTCTGGCATCGGGTGGCCTGGTCGCATTGACGACGACATCTGCGTCGGCAGTGACATGTGTCGGTGGCCTTAAGAAAACGGCCACTTGGGGCAGGATGACCTACTCGGTCTGCTCCTCCGAAACCTCAACGGGTCAACCTACGAGGAGGGTTGTGGGGACCGTGTACGACACGTTGACCGATGGCTGCAACGTGCGTGCCAAGATCACCTTCAACCCTTCTGCGCCACTGCAGATCCTTAGGTACGAAACGGGCAGCTCCAGGTCCTTCGACACGGGGTATACAACATCACCTCTATCGCCGTGGCGCTGGAGAAGGTCTGCTGACGACAGCGTGACGTTGGCTGCTCACCCACTTGATTTGCCTCCGGGCCCGCCTCCGTCGAGGCGGGCCCGGTTGTGCGTAAGACCGTCGGCCTCTGAGGGGGCGTAGCCCCTAAAGGGCGTTGTACAAGGCTGTGTTCGGGTAGGTCAGCGCTTGTGATCGGGGTCGTCTGGTCATGACGCGAGGGCAGGGTTGTGCATGGGTTCGAGCCCGGTGCCGCGACTGACGAACCTGGCGAAGAGTGGTGTCGTACCGGCTCGAGGCGCGACCAACCGCCCCCCGCTACGTCCTACTTCTCCTCCGGCTCCCAGGCGCGGAGCAGGTCGAGCAGCCCTGCGTCTCCGTCAACGTGCAAGGAGTCGGCCTGGATCCGGTCGTACAGGTAGAGGACCAGCTCACTGGCCGTGCCGTGGACGGCGGCGCCGGCTGCGTCCGAGTCTTCGTCGGTCGCGTCGGTGGGCGCGGGTATGCGGGTGATGCGTGCGCCGTCGCCGTCGACGGTGAGGCGCCAGGAGCGGCCCTCGGCGGCGTGGAAGTCGAAAGCCGTGGGCTTGTGCGGCCAGGCACTCGGCGTTGCGCAGACGGTGAACAGGAACTCCTCCACACCGTCGAGTGCCAGCTCGACCGGCAGCGGCTGCGGGGCGCCCCCGGCGAGCTGGGCGTCGTAGGTGTGCACCGCGGTCTCCTGGACCCGGTGCCGGGCGGTGCCGCCGGCGGTCTGCGGTGACTGCGATGCGGGCCACCACGTCCAGCAACCGCTCTCCGGTCCCGCCGCGCGCAGGGCGCCCAGCAGAAGCTGCGTCGACGCGTCCAGCCAGGCCAGCAGGGCCTCACGCTCCTGCGGCACTTCCAGCGCGGCGCGCGCGGCGACGGCCTCGGCCGGGGGAGCGTCGGCAGACCCCGCGCCGACGATGGCGGCCCAGAAACGGTCTCCCCCACCCAGGTGCTTCACCAGATCGAACAGCGTCCACCCGGGGCAGGTCGGCACCTGCGCGTTGAGACCGGGCGCGGCGGCGACCACGGCGCGAAAGGCGGTCGACCGTTCATCGATCAGTCGCAACAGGTCAGGGAACTCAAGATTCTTTTCCACGCCGGATGTCTATCACCGTGCACCGGTGATCGGACAGCGATTTTCACAGTCGCCGCCGGTTGGCCTTTGCGGACGTCCTCGCCTCCCACCGCTCGGGTGACAAGCTGCGCACTGCTGCGTGGACGCTGGTGGTGTCGGTACGCCAGGCGTCGTGCCTGTGGGTGCTCTGGCCTCGCCGTGCGGCCGGGCACCTCGGCGACGTGACGTCCACCCGGTGCGCGCGGTCATGCCGCCGCTCGATGTGATGGACGCGGAGGTCACGACGGCGGGGGAGGACCGGTCGGGCCGGGAGTTCAGGTGACTCCCGTTCGACCAGCACTCTTCAAGCTCGGAACAACAACAGCCACTCAGCTTGTTCTTCAACCTCTGTCCGCACTCTTACGTTCCCCTGTTAACGGGGTGATCATGGCGAGCTGGTCCGACACACTGGTTCGATGCAGCACGATGATGAACAGCCGTTGTCTGGCGGCAACGTCAGTGATGGTGTCGTTCGGGTCGGGGACACCGTTCGCCGTCCGGCCGGACCGTGGACTCCCTCCGTGCATGCCCTGCTTGCCCACCTGCACGAGGTGGGATTCAGCGCGGCGCCTCGCCCACTCGGTATTGACGATCAAGGACGTGAGGTCTTGACCTTCATGCCGGGACATGTGGTCTGGCCCGACCGGTTCTCGCTGATGGAACCCGCGCGACAACTGGCTCGCGTTGCCCGCCTCATCCGGGACTTCCACGATGCCGTGCGGGACTTCACGCCCCCGCCCGACGCGCACTGGCAGACACTGATCCCTCCCGAGGGCAGCGACATCATTGCCCATAACGACCTGGCCCCCTGGAACCTCGTGGTCGCAGACGAGACGCAGTGGGCCCTCATCGACTGGGACGCAGCAGGTCCTGGCTCCCTTCTGTGGGATGTCGCATACGCCATTCACGGGTTCATCCCGCTGTCCGCACATCCAGACTGGCAGCGCCCGGACGCGGCGAAACGACTGCGAGTCTTCGCCGACGCGTACGGTCTCGATGAGTCCGAACGTCGTCGGTTGGTCCCTCTGTTGGGGCGCCGTACGCGTTCCATGCACGACTTCCTGCGAACTCAGGCAGCCCAAGGTGTCCAGCCCTGGGCAAGGCTGTGGGCTGAAGGCCACGGTGACGCCTGGCGAAACGACGCCGAATACATCGAGCAACGCGAAGACCAGTGGGTGCACGCCCTGCTCGCCGGGTGAGCTTGTCCTTCATGGTCTGACCTGGTCACGTTAGGCGATGGTGCCGGGGCGTCCGGTCGTCTTACCCACGTCGTAGCGGGTGGGTGAGGATCCGCTGCCGGGCGCCGCCCTGCTGCCATCGACGGAACAGGCCGAAGACCCGTCCCCACGGCCCGTACTCGACAGGCACGTTCCGCCACGGAACACCAGTCCGAACCCGGAACCGATGCCATGCGCCAGTTGGGGGTCGCTTCGTGGGTGAGGCGGCGGGCGACGGGCCTGACCCACGCCGACGTCCTCATCGCACGCGAGCGTGCGCGCCGAACCCGCACCACATCAGCGTGATCCGGCCGTTCTCGCGCAGGTGGGCGATGGTCTCGGCGTGGCTGCCGCCGAATTCCGGACAGGCCAGGGTTGACTCGTCCAGTATCGCGGAGTGCCCGCCCGGCCCTTGGGTGACAGGTCCACGCACCCGTCGGCGGTGAGCGGGGCCGAGGCGGTGAAGAAGGCCGGCTGGCTCTCGACGACTTCCGCAGTGTGCCGTCGGCGCTCTCATAGGCCTTTCCCGTGAGTCCCAGCGTCGCGGACCGTCCTGCTGCAACCAGGACTACGGGCGCCGGAGCTCCCCGGAACGGGTGTCGTGACCCCTCTAGCGAAGGTGGGACGCTGGTGGCAAGGCCCCGGTCCGTGGTGCCGCTGCTCGCGGTCTGCGCGGGCTACTTCATGGTCATCCTGGACGTGACCATCATCAACGTCGCCGTTCCCGCCGTGGGTCGGGAGTTGTCGGCCTCGCTCACCGCAATCCAGTGGATCACCAACGGCTACACGCTGGCATTCGCCGGCCTGCTGCTCACCGGCGGCGCGCTCGGGGACCGGCTGGGCAACCGGCGGATCTTCTGCACCGGGGTCGTGGTGTTCATTGCGGCCTCGGCCGGCTGCGGGCTGGCCCAGCACACCGGGACCCTGGTCGCCGCCCGGCTGCTGGAGGGAGCCGGCGCGGCACTGATCGTGCCCGGTTCGCTCGCCCTCCTCCAGCAGGCCTACCCCTCGCCCGCCGAGCGCTCCCGCGCCTTCGGACTCTGGGGCTCGATGGCCGGTATCGCCGCATCCGCCGGCCCCCTCCTCGGCGGACTCCTCGTCACCACCGTCGGCTGGCGATGGGTCTTCTTCATCAACCTGCCCATCGGAGGCGCGTGCCTGCTGCTGACCCTGCGCCACGTGGCCCCCTCGCCCCGGCAGACCGGCCGCTCCCTGGACTGGCCGGCCCAAGGCGCGATCTTCGCCACGGTGGCTCTGCTCACCGCCGTCCTGAACGAGGCCGGACGACGCGGCTGGACAGACCCGCTGATCCTCGCCGGGGCCGGCGTGTGCGTGCTGACCGCCGCCCTGTTCGTCCTGCGTGAGCACCTGGCCCGCACTCCCGTACTGCCGCTGCGGCTGCTGCGCTCGCGTGCGCTGAGCGGCGCGGCGGTGATCGGCCTGCTGTTCAACTTCGCCTTCTACGGCATGATCTTCACCGCCAGCCTGTACTTCCAGCAGCACCGCGACCTGAGCGCACTGCGCACCGGGCTCGCCCTCTTCCCCGCAGTCGCCATGACGATGTTCGCTTCCGTCCTGTCCGGGCGCCTCGCACGGCGCACAGGACACCGCCCGCTGGTGCTCTCCGGCATGCTGCTGGCAGCTGGTGGCCTGGCCGGCTGGGCAGCGGCCGGGACGGATCCGGGCTACCCACTGCTCGTCGCACCGATGATGGCCGCCGGATTCGGCACTTCCTTCGCCCTCACCGGCGCGACCACCACCGTCATGACAGCCGCACCCGAGGGCTTCTCCGGCACCGCCTCCGCCCTGTTCAACACCACCCGCCAAGTGGGCAGCGCCGCGGGCGTCGCACTGGGCGGCTCACTGCTCGCCGCGACCGGTGACTTCACAGCGGGGCTGCGAACCAGCATGGTCATCGGCGCGCTCGCCTATCTGGCAGCGGCCGCCCTTGCGCTTTTCTGCATCCCGCCGAAGGAGACCCACCGCACCACCGGCTGAAGTACGGCCGACCATCGCCACCGACGCGGCAGCAAGCCAACCCGCTCGCCCCCGGTGCGACCGGGCAGGAATCGATGCCGCCTCAAGCCCCGGAAGCGCACCCTCAGGCCCCGGAAGCGCACCGGGGCTTCGCGGCTGTGTCGACGCGCGACGCCGTTGACTTGCGGTTCCGCCTCGGCGAGGCAAGCTCGCTGGCATGGGACCTGCACGCTGCTGGCCGCCGGCGAGAAAACGGCGAAGGGTTGTCACCGGCTACGTCGGCCTTAGCCCCTTTCGCGGCACAATGACCACCATGCTGCATATTCTCTCCCGACCAGACGGGAGCTCCTCGCTCTCCTTGTGGTCGAAGGACTCATTCCTGTCCATCGGCTCCGTGGGATCCGTGCTGTCCATCGGTTCGGTCGGCAGCGCGCTGTCCATCGGGTCCATCGGCTCATCGATGTCTGTCGGCTCGATCGGCTCCGCCCTGTCCCTGGTGTCGCTGGGATCCATCCAGAGCACCGGAAGCGCGCTGTCCATCCAAGCGAGACGCTCCGTATTGGCCATCGGCCCGTACCGCGTGTTGAGCGCCCCGAGCACGCTCGGGCTGGTCGGATCGGGCGCGCTCGCGCTTGCCGGTGTGCTTGCCCTGTACACACGTGCCAAGCCATGAGCGGTCCGGCCCCTTCGATCTCGGTGCCAACGACATTGCTTTGATACGCCGCGGCGAACGAGGCTTTGATGGCGAACGAGCGGGCCCCGGCCGAGGGTGTCCTCCAACAGGTGCGCACGATCTCGCCGGCCCCCTGTACAGCCGCAGGTCAACTCCCGGATTGCGGTAGTCAGCCCTCAGGCTTCCCCTCTTCCACCTGACGGTTCTGCCGTGGGGCGGGGTCGCTGATGGCGGGCGTGGGTCTCGGGGAACGCGGGCGCCGCTGATGGGCCCCGTCGCCGCCGCCGGTCCCTCGCGAGGCTCCCCGCCGACGGCTGGGCCGGGTCAGACAGCACGCTGCGTGGAGGTTGCCGGGCGCCCGGTAGCGGCTGGGTCCCGGACCCCGTCGCGACGGCCCCGGCGCGGATGCGCCGTACGCGGTCTTGCGGTATACGAGGCCTCGCCGGGTGCCAGGGCGGGGACCGGCGATCGAACTTACGATGGGGGGAGCCGGTGCGGGCCGTTCTCACAGGACGCAGGGCGGAGGAGCATGGCGCAGACCACTGACGCAGGACGGACCGTCATTCTGACGGTGGACGACGACCCGGCGGTGTCTCGGGCCATCGCGCGGGATCTGCGGCGAAAGTACGGGGGCGATTACCGGATCGTGCGGGCCGAATCCGGGGAGTCCGCCCTCGAGGCGCTGCGCGAGCTGAAGCTGCGGGGCGATCTGGTCGCCGTGATCCTCGCCGACTACCGGATGCCGCAGATGAACGGCATCGAGTTCCTGGAGGAGGCCATCGGTGTGTACCCCGGGGCGCGGCGGGTGCTGCTGACCGCATACGCGGACACCAACGCCGCCATCGACGCGATCAACGTCGTCGACCTGGACCACTACCTGCTCAAGCCCTGGGACCCGCCGGAGGAGAAGCTCTATCCGGTCGTGGACGACCTCCTCACCGCATGGCGCTCCAGCGACTTCCGGCCGGTCCCCGCCACCAAGGTGGTGGGACACCGGTGGTCGGCGCACTCCTCACAGGTACGCGAGTTCCTGGCCCGCAACCAGGTGCCCTACCGCTGGTATTCCTCGGAGGAGCCCGAGGGACGTCGGCTGCTGGAGGCGGCCGGCGCCGACGGCCGCAGCCTGCCGCTGGTCCTCACCCCGGACGGCACGGTGCTGACCGAACCGGAGTCGGCCGAGCTTGCCGCGCATGTCGGCCTCGCAACCATGCCGACCGCCGAATTCTACGATCTGGTGGTGATCGGCGGCGGGCCCGCCGGGCTCGGCGCGGCCGTGTACGGGGCTTCCGAGGGACTGCGGACGGTGCTGATCGAGCGGTCGGCGACAGGCGGCCAGGCCGGCCAGAGCTCCCGGATCGAGAACTACCTAGGCTTCCCCGATGGTGTCTCCGGGGCCCAGCTCACGGACCGCGCCCGCCGTCAGGCGACCCGTTTCGGAGCCGAGATCCTCACTGCCCGCGAGGTCACCGGGCTGGAGGCCAACGGTGCCGCACGCGTGGTGCGCTTCTCCGACGGCTCGGCCGTCGCCGCCCACAGCGTCATCCTGGCAACCGGGGTGTCCTACCGGAAGCTCGGCGCCCCGGGCTGCGACGACCTGACGGGGCGAGGTCTGTACTACGGTTCCTCGCTTACCGAGGCGTCGTCCTGCGAGGGGCAGGACGTGTACATCGTCGGCGGCGCGAACTCCGCTGGGCAGGCTGCCATGTTCCTTTCGCGGGGTGCGAAGTCGGTGACGCTGCTGGTGCGCGGTGAGTCCCTGACCGCGTCGATGTCCTACTACCTGGTGCAGCAGATCAAGGACGCTCCGAACATCAAGGTCCGTCTGCGGACCGTCGTCAACGCGGCCCACGGTGCTGAGCACTTGGAGCGCCTGACGCTGCAGGACGCACTGACCGGCGAAAGCGAGGTGGTCGACGCGCAGTGGATGTTCGTCTTCATCGGCGCGGCCCCGCTGACGAACTGGCTCGATGGGACCGTGCTGCGCGACCCGAACGGTTTCATCCTCGCCGGACCGGACCTGACTCCGGACGGACGGCCGCCGACCGGATGGGAGCTCGACCGGCCCCCTTACCACCTGGAGACCAGTGTCCCCGGCGTGTTCGTGGCGGGTGACGCACGCGCCCTGTCCGCGAAGCGCGTCGCGTCCGCCGTGGGTGAGGGGGCGATGGCCGTGATGCTCGTCCACCGGTATCTGGAGCAGTCATGAACGTGCAGGTCATGCCGTGCGACCCGACGGAGATCGGGTCGCTGTTCCTGTTCGAGAAGCTCTCCCCACAGCAACTCGGGAGGCTGTGCGCCGAGGGCCGCGTGGAACGGTTCGAGCCCGGCCCCGTGTACGTCGAAGGCTCCCCGGCCACGTGCTTCTACGTGATGATCGAGGGCACCGTCGTCCTCTCCCGCCGTGTCGGCGGGCAGGATGTGGAGGTCAGCCGCACGTCACAGCGCGGTGTCTACGCAGGCGCTATGCAGGCGTATCTGGGCGACCAGGTGCCCCAGACATACAACAACTCGATGCGGGTGACGGAGCCGACCAGGTTCTTCGTCCTGCCCGCCCAGTCGTTCGCGAACGTCATGCAGGAGTGGTTCCCCATGGCGGCGCACCTGCTGGAGGGCCTGTTCTTCGGGTCCAGGAACACGCAGCGGGCCATCGGGCAGCGCGAGCGTCTGCTGGCTCTTGGCTCACTGTCCGCAGGACTGACGCACGAGCTCAACAACCCGGCGGCGGCAGCTGTCCGCGCGACGGCGACGCTGCGGGAACGGGTCGGCAGGATGCGGCACAAGCTGTCCCTGATCACGCAGGGCACGTACTCGCGCGAGGCGCTGGCCTCGCTCATCGAGATCCAGGAACGCACCGCCGAACGCGTCGCCAAGGCACCGACGCTGAGCCCGTTGGAGGCGGCCGACCGGGAGGACGAGATCAGCGACTGGCTCGACGACCACGGGGTGCCGGAGGGCTGGCGGATCGCGCCCACGTTCGTGCAGGCGGGACTGGACACGGACTGGCTGGAACAGGTCGCGGCGACCGTGGACCGGGAGATCCTGCCCGGAGCCGTCGGCTGGCTCAACTACACGGTCGAGACAGAGCTGTTGATGGACGAGATCGAGGATTCCACCACCCGTATCTCGCACCTGGTGGACGCGGCCAAACAGTACGCACAGCTCGACAGGGCCCCGCACCGCGACGTCGACGTCCACGAACTCCTCGACAGCACACTGCTGATGCTGTCCGGCAAGATCGGCCAGCAAGTCCACTTGGTCAAGGAGTACGACCGCTCCCTGCCCGAGGTGCCCGCCTACCCGGCGGAGTTGAACCAGGTGTGGACCAACCTCATCGACAACGCGGTGCAGGCCATCCGCGGCACCGGCGGCGAAGGGACGCTGACGGTGCGCACGGCCCGGGAAGGCGGCCGGCTACTGGTGGAGTTCCGCGACACGGGTCCCGGGGTGCCCGAGGAGATCCGCAGCCGCATCTTCGACCCGTTCTTCACCACCAAGCCGGTCGGCGAGGGCACTGGTCTGGGGCTGGACATCTCCTGGCGGATCGTCGTCAACAAACACCACGGCAGCCTCGAGGTCGAGTCCGTGCCGGGAGACACCCGGTTCCGGGTGCTGCTGCCGCTGACCACCCCCCAAGCGGGGGCCGATGCCCGACCTGAAGACGGATCCACGACGACCGAGGAGTCTTCATGACCGAGATCGATGGAATCGACCCGAGCGTCCCGCCCAGTGGCACCGGCTGCGCGGACTGCGACACGGCGGGCGGCTGGTGGTTCCACCTGCGCAGATGCGCCCAGTGCGGGCACGTCGGCTGCTGCGACTCCTCTCCCGGGCAGCACGCCAGCGCCCACTGGAGGTCCAGCGGACATCCGGTGATGCAGAGCTTCGAGCCGGGCGAGGAGTGGTACTTCAACTTCGCCACCGGCGACCTGTACGAGTCCGGGCCGGCACTGGCCCCGCCGGGCGACCACCCGGCCGACCAGCCGACCCCCGGCCCGTCCGACCGAGTCCCGCAGGACTGGCAACAGTTGCTGCACGGCTGACCGGAACACTCGGGGGACCGGCGCGTGGACAGGCATGGGGCCGCCGGACGAGTGCGTTGGCGCGGGTCATAGTCTGCCCACGAAGAAGCTGGTGCTGCCGACGGCGAGTAGCAGGTAGCCGCCCGGGAAGGCGATGTTGTAGAAGACGCGTGCGCGGACGTGAGCCAGGACCGCGCCGACGAAGAACGCGGTCAAGCCGATTCCTGCCGCCAGGCCCAGCCCGGGGACCCCGAGAAGCCCCATGAGGAGGCCGGCAGCGCCCGCGAGCTTGAGGGTCGCCAGGTACGGCACCGCAGCTGGCGGGAGTCCAACCTCAGCGGAGTTCGCCAGCACGAACGGTGCCCGTGCGTAGTCCGCGATCGCAATGAACGCGTTCGCGACGACGCACCCCACCGTGGCGATGATCAGTACTGTGCTCACGAGTTGTACGACCCCACGACGGTGGACGGCTCTTGTATAACCGGCGCTCCCACGGCGCGGCTGATCAGTTCTCGCAGCTGAGCGGCTTGCGCCAGTTCCACCAACGGATTCTCTGGCGCCTCCTCCATCTCGAGGGCCAGGATGAAGTCCGGCCCCGACTCACCGGAGTACGCCGTGCAGACCACGCCCTGGGGTGATGCCGCGTGGAGGGCGGCGAAGACCCTCGCACGTTGCGATCGGACTTCGGCAGCTGTGCCGCTGTCGGTGCGGAACCGCACCATCTGTAGGCTCATGACGTTGTCATCTCCTCGGGATGCGAACAGGAATGGGTTGAACCGACCGTCCTGACGTCCGCAAGCCCGGAAAGGTGACAGCCATGCCGATCACGGTCGAAGAATTCGAGACCGCACGACCGCATCTGTTGTCGGCTGCCCACCGCATGCTCGGCTCGGCTCATGACGCCCAAGACGCCGTCCAAACGGCATGGTTGCGGGTCATGACTGCTCGATCCTCACCATCGATCGAGAACCCGTCAGCCTGGCTCACGACTGTCACCGCCAGGGTCTGCTTGGACGAGCTGCGTGCCCGACGCCGTCGCAACGAAGCACCGCTGCTCGCGGACGCCATCCCGGCCGCAGAACTGGCCGCGGACGAAGCAATCCTCCGCACAGAGGACGTCTCCCGGGCGCTCATGGTCTTGTTGAACCAGTTGACCCCGTCCCAACGGGTCGCGTACGTCCTGCATGACTTGTTCTCCATGCCGTTCGACCAGGTTGCACGCGTGCTGGGCGGGACAGTGCCCAGTGCCAAGAAACACGCCAGCAGGGCCCGACAACGCCTCGACAGCGCCCAGCCTGCCTCGGACCGGAACAGTCGACCGGACCAGCAGATCGTCGAGGCCTTTCTGACAGCAGCCCGAACCGGGGATACGCGCAGAATGATCCAGCTGCTCGCGCCCGACAGTGTCCGCGACGCCGACGCTGCGCTCCTGCCTCGCGGAGCCCGCACCACCGTCATCGGTGCAGTCGACATTGCCACCGAGACCGCGCACTTTCGTGATCGCATTCAGTCGGCTTGCAGACTCACTGTCAACAACAAATCGGTGTACCTCATCGCCCCGGGAGGACATCCCCTCGCCACGATCGAGATCAGCACAGCCAATCGGAAGGTCACGAGAATCGCGCTGCGACTGGCCCAAGCCGACGACCACTTCGCGGCCGCCCTACCGTCAACAACCTCCTGAGCCGCGACAGCTAGGACAGGATGACACGTCACAAAGCGCGTCAGCTGCGTTCGTGCAGCCCGAAACCCGAGCGACCCGCCGGCTCCAGACCCTCCTTCAGGTGCAGCGAAGGGATCTCGTAGTCACCGAAGTTCTGCCGCCGGAAAGCGATCGGCTCGGTCGATTCCAAGGTGAGCAGGCGCTGCTCCCAGGCCTTGGCGACGTCCGGGTAGTCCTCGCCGGTCATCCGGTCGGTGCTGTACAGCACGAACGGTGGCAGAACCTCGACGCCCGGGTAGAAGAGGATGCCGTGGTGGATAGGGAACAGCAGATCGTCGATGGGGCCGTTGATCCCGCGAGCGGCGTAATGCGACTCCGGGCCGCCGACGGTCACCGACAGCACAGCCTTCCTGCCTGCGAGGGTTCCTTCGCCGAAGCGCTCGCCGTACTTGGTTTCGCTGTGTTCGCCGACGCCGTAGGCGAAGCGATAGGTGAACACCCGGTCCACCCAGCCCTTGAGGATCGCGGGCATGGTGTACCACCACAGCGGGAACTGGAAGATGATCGTGTCGGCCCACAGCAGCTTCTCCTGCTCGGCGAGGACGTCCGGCGTGAGCATCCCGGCATCGAAGGCCCGGCCCGAGTCAAGGGCGACCTTCAACGGACTTGAGGCGTGGGAACCGTAGTCCGCGGCGTCCACGACAGCCTTCCAGTTCATCGCGTACAGATCACTCACCCGCACCTCGTGCCCAGCGCCCTCCAGCGTGGACACCGCGAGGTCCTTCAGCGCGCTGTTGAGCGACTTCGGCTCGGGGTGGGCATGGACGATCAGCGTCTTCATGGGAACTCCTTCGGATCGGATGCCTTCGATCCTGGGCGTCGAGGCGCCCGGCGTTCAGGGACGCTTCTTCCATCGGACGGGACTTCCTGGTACTGGCAGGGCCACCTTCACGGGCAACACCGAGGCCATACTGGGGGCATGGACGATCTTGCGGGCTTCCTACGGACCCGGCGTTCCCGAGTCGACCCGGCAGCCGTCGGCATTCGCACAGACAGCCGCCGCCGGGTCGAAGGGCTGCGCCGCGAAGAGATCGCACACTTGTCCGGAGTCAGCGTCGACTACTACGTACGCCTGGAGCAGGGCCGCGCGACTCAGCCCTCCGAGCAGGTCCTCGACGCCCTCGCCGGCGTCCTCGGCCTCGACGAGACCGAACGCGGGCACCTCGACCGGCTCGCCCGGCAGCGCCGCCGCCGCGCGAAGGCGCCGGGCGGGCGGGTTCGTCCGGAGTTGCTGCGCGTCCTCGACCTGGTCGCTGACGCACCCGCGCTGATCATGGACCACCGCTTGGACGTGCTCGCCGGGAACCGGCTCGCCGGGCTCCTCTTCGGCCGGCCGTTGCCGGGTCTCAACACCGCCCGGCATATCTTCCTTGAGGAGGCGGAGCGCGGCCTTTACGCGGACTGGGAGACATGCACCCTCGACGCGGTCGGGCATCTGCGCCTGGCCGCCGGGAAATACCCCGACGACCCTCGTCTGGCCTCGCTCATCGGCGAGCTGGCGATGGGCAGCGAGCGCTTCCGTCGCCTCTGGGCCCGCGCGGACGTGCGCGCCCGCACGCATGGACGCAAGGCGTACAGGCACCCGCTGGTCGGACTGCTGGACCTGCACCAGGAGAACTTCGCACTACCGGATGAATCAGGCATGGAGCTCCTGGTACTGTCCGCGGTCTCCGGCAGCCCCGCCGAGGACGGGCTGCGCCTGCTCGCAGGCCTGCACGCGGACAACGGTGACGAGTATCCCGCAGTGAACGCTCAGGTTCGCCAAGATGTCGGCGTCCAGCGGTCAGGCCGAGAGGCCTAGGACGTGTCCGCAGAGTGGGTCGTTCGTTGGTAAGTCGCGGTGCATCGTCACGAGTCGAGGTCCTGGACCCTTGTCGAGCCGTTTGCCCCGGTCGCAGAGTAACGCTCTGCCGCCTCGACCGAACCGTCTACCGTCGCCGCAACGTCGTCGAACGCTGCATCGGACGCCTCAGACACAACAGAGCACACTCGTTACCCGCTACGCCGAGCGAGCCATCCACCACCGAGCCAAGGTCACCCTCGCCCGTCTACAAGTCTGGCTCCATGACTTTGCGGACACGACCTAGATGCGCTTGAGGATCCAGGTCAGGGCCAGCCAGGGAGTGGAGGCAGCTGCAAGGGCGAGGATCCAGCCCGCCCAGGTGGAGGTGTAGAAGAACGCGCCGGGCAGCAGGAGGAGCACTCCGAGGCAGAGCACCAGCGCCGCCACTCCATGGACGTCACCGCGGAACTTTCGGACAGAGTGGACCACAGCCCCGCCCACAGCGAAGATCCCGGAGGCGAACAAGGCCACGAACAAGGCCACCGCCCAGATCCACAGGAGCGCGACGCCGCCGTTGAAGAAGCCGGCGTCGTGGTAGCGCACGCCGAGCCCCGGCTGGCTGGGAGCATAGATGACGGCCACCGTGTCACCCTCCTCCGGAACGCCCAGGGTCCTCGCACCCCGGACGGTGACGGTGCGAATGCCGTCGTCGAAGCGCAGCTTCACGACGACGTCAGTGGCATGTTCGTCGGCGCCGTTCACGTTCAGGCCGGTGGGCCGTGGTTCACTCACCGTCCTCTCGATGGGAACCTCATAGGCGCCTCCGCCGGCTGTGTACGCCTCAGAAACCCAACGCCCCCGCTCACCATCCGGTCCGACCGCCTGGACCAGCGCCGCACCACTGGCCAATGGGATCAGCACGGCGAGGAGGACGGGCAGGCTGCGGGAAGGTCGGCGGGCCGCCCGCACGGACTTGTCGAAGCCGACCATGCCCGCGCGCCGCGAACGGATCGAGACCGTCATCCACATCAGCACGCACAGCAGCGAGCAACCGATGAGCATGAGCCGCAGGTCCCGGGCTTCCGCCCGGGGCGGCAACGGCACGATGCCCGCGATCAGCGTGGCGCACACGGCCACCATCATCAGAACCCCGGTCACTCGCGTACTCACCGACGTCAGTCGCGGTGATCGTGTGCGCAAGACACCACGCCCCTCCCCAAGCCTCCGTGTGCCAGCACCCGTTGGCCTCGGACGGCCCCCGCTTCCGGTGCACCGAGGGTAGCTCGCAGCCGCGAGACTGCATGCTCCGTAGCACTGTCTGCGGGTCCTCCCCGTCGTGCGGCAGCCCGCCGGGCCGGCCAAGGCCGCCGATGAGGAAGGTCATAGGGCAGTCAGCATCCCGGTAGGAACGCGACTGCGCGTCGCGCACGGGGGCGGGCTCGCTACGGGGGCGGACTTGCTACGGAGGGCACCGGCTTGCCGATCCCAGGCCCGGCTCCGAGCCGCCTTCGCCTCACGTCGTCAGCATGCGCTCGCCGTGCGGGTTCTCCAGGACGGCCCGACAGTGGACGCATGAAGATCATCGTTCTCACAGAGCTGCGCAAGGCGCTGGGCGACGAATTCGGGCCCGGGGAAGCGGTGACGCGTGCGGAGGCCGTGCATGCCGCCCCGGCTGATCCTGACACCCCTGGGGACCCCGGCGGCAAAACGTTCTGCGGTCTGTCCACGGAGGGGATGGAGCGGCACACGTACTCTCCCTCTCGGCCCGGTCAGTCGTGGTACCCGGCGGGTGTGAGCCGGTTTCGGTGCCCGACGTGCGACAAGGCCCTGCGTGCGCTCTGACGGGCGCGTACGGCCGGTGTTGGGGGGCGGCACGCCGATGGGAGGGGGACCGGGGAACCCTTGTGTGCCCGAAGCGGCTCTCGGCAGCATCCAGGGCCGTCACTGGCCTCGCTCCGCTTGCTGTGGCCGGCCTCCAGCTTTTCGAAGTCGACGGTACCGCCACTGAGCATTGCGCTGAACGTCGCGCAGCGGAAGTTGACCCTGTTCCTCTCCCGCATGTTCGCGTCCGGCCTGCGGGAGCCGGCCACGCTACGGGGCACCGGCTCCCGTGCGGCGCACTGCGCCGAGCTGTTGCTCGAACAGAGCGACGAGTTCCGCCGTCTCTGGGACCGGCACGAGATCGGCCTCCGTCCGCACGAGGTCAAACGCTTCATCCGCCCCGAGGTCGGCGTACTGAAGCTGAACTGCCGGCGGCTGCTGGACCCGGACCAGTCGCACAGCCTGCTCGTGTACACGGCCGCGCCGGGCAGCGGGAGCTATGACCGGCTGCAACTGCTGTCGGTCATAGGGACGCAGGCGATGCGCTGACCCGTCGGGCGGGCGGCACCGAGCGGCACCGAGCGGCACCGAGCGGCGCCGAGGGGCGCCGAGGGGCCTGGGATATTGACGTGCTAGCGACAATCGTGGCTTGATGAGTGGGAGCGCTCCCAAGGTGCGTACCGCACCCCCACTGCCGCCCCCGCTTCGGGAAGGACCCTCGTGCGCAGCAGACGCCACCCCCTCCTCGCCACTTTCCTGGCCGCCCTGTTCGTCTTCGCCGCCGGCTTCGGCCTGGCCGGCGCACCATCCGCCGCCGCCACCGGCGCGACCCCGGTACGGATCATGCCGCTCGGCGACTCCATCACAGGCTCCCCGGGCTGCTGGCGCTCCCTCCTCTGGGACCAGCTGCAGAACGCCGGTTACACCGACATCGACTTCGTCGGCACGCTGAGCGCCCAGAGCTGCGCCCTCACGCACGACGCCGACAACGAAGGCCACGGCGGCTTCCTGGCCACCGCCGTCGCCGACCAGAACCTGCTGCCCGGATGGCTGGCGGCGACAGCGCCGGACATCGTTGTCATGCACTTCGGCACCAACGACGTCTGGAGCAGCATCGCGCCGGACACCATCCTCGCCGCGTACACCAAGCTGGTCGGCCAGATGCGGGCCAGTAACCCCTCGATGAAGGTGCTGGTCGCGCAGCTCATCCCGATCAATCCGAGCAGCTGCGCCGAGTGCGCCGCTCGTACCGTCGCCTTCAACCAGCGCATTCCGGCGTGGGCACACGGCATCACCACCGCGCAGTCGCCGGTAACCGTCGTCGACCAGTGGACCGGCTTCGACACGGCCACCGACACTTACGACGGCGTCCACCCCAATGCCTCCGGCGACGCCAAGATGGCGGCCCGTTGGTACCCGGCGCTGTCGGCCCTGCTCACTCCGGGGGACCCAGGGGACCCCGGGAGTGGTGGCTGCTCGGCGGCCTTCCGGGCGGTGTCGGCATGGCAGGGCGGCTTTCAGGGTGAGGTGACGGTGACCAACGCCTCGTCCACGGCAGCAATCTCTTCGTGGGCGGTTGCCCTCGCACTCCCGGCGGGCAGTCAGCTCACCCAGGTCTGGAACGGAGCGCTGACCGGGACGACGGTGCGCGACGCCGGGTGGAACGGCGCGATGAAGGCGGGGGCCAGTACCACCTTCGGCTTCCTCGCGAGTACGCCGGCTGCGACCGGCACGCCGTTGGTGACGGCCACGTGTTCGGCGTCTTGATGACGTCATCCACGCCGCAGTTGGTCGAGCCCCCGCAGACAGCGGTCCGCGCCGGTCTGCATCCGTGTGGTTGCGCCAGCACTTGAACCTACCCCTTGGGGTAAGTGTTCTGTGGGTGTCGGAGGGGCAAGCCTCCGACACCCTGCCGGGCGGTCAGCAAGGGCTACCCGGCGCACATGGAGGGCGGGGAGGACGTCGCGAAGCTCGTACACCGCCCGCTCCTCGTGGTTTCTGGGCTGGGATTGAGCGGTAACGGCCGAGCGCGCGGTGGTGAACGAGTCCGGTGCGGTAGACATCCGGGAGAGCGGACGGGACCACGACCGCGCGTCGGCATGCCTGCTGTCGGTCGTCAGCTCGGGCTCTGGGCCCGGTGGCGGCGCACGATGAGGAGCGTGCTCGCACCTGCGACCACCGCCGCGGCAGCCGCGCCCGTGATCGTCCACGTCGAGGAGCCGGTCTCTGCCAGGTTGCCGCCGTTCGTCGTCGTACCGTCGTCGCCGGTCGACGAGGATCCGCCGGCCGAGCCGCCCGAGCCATCGGTCGAGCTGCCCGTCGAGCCGGTCGGCCCCCCACCCGTGACGTCCAGCGTGATGTCAGCCTTGTCGTTGGTCTTGTCGGTGTCGAACGGCCGCACTTCGGAGCTCAGCGCCACCGAGCCCTTGGCGTCCGCCACCCGCTTGTCGATCTTCAGCTTGAAGGTGTAGGTCTCTCCGCCGCCCTCGTTGACCGACCGCTGACTGGTGCCGCAGACGTACGCCTCACCCTTGGCCTCGCAGAACCCGTGAGGCTTGACGACCGACGTTCCGTCGGGAGGCGTGACCACGACCGTGACGAGCCGGTCACCCTCCCTGGTCAGCACCCAGGCCGGCCCGGCGTTGGTGAACGTCACCTTCATCGTCACCGTGTCACCGACGCGCCCCTTCAACGCGGCACCCTCCACCTGGTAGTCGGCAGTGTTGACGGAGGTGACGGGCACATCGACAAACGGGGCGGACCCCTCACCCCCGGCCTGCCCCTCAACCAGTTTCACCGCCGGTGCGGTTCCCGCCACCGGCGGGAGGCCGTTCTCGTCCGTCCCGGGATCGGCGTCCCCGACACTCACGCGCAGCTCGTCGTTGAGCGCGCGGTCCAGTGCCTTGACACGGAGAGGTTTCTCGGGCGTGTAGACGACACCCGGCTCCACCGCCTGGTCGAACGCGCATGCCGCGATCCACCTCTCGGGCATCTCGTCATAGGACGGGACCTGCTGTGCTCGGCAGTTGGAGGGAACCTCCGCGAAGTCGAGTCCGCGGGTGACGGAGTAGGACACCCACACCTTCTCGGCGGCCCCGGTGCCCTTGTTCGCCACGGTGACCGGCAGATCGAAGCTGCTCCCCGGTTTCACCCCGTCGATCGGCTCGATGCCTCCAATGACCAATTCCGGTGCGGTTTCATCGCCGAAGGCGGCGGGAGCCGCGGCTAGCGCGATCAGGCCGACAGCGCCGAGAGCGGCGACAGTGGCACGGGAGGCACGACGGTTGTGCGGGGGTATGCGCATGGAGAGAACCTCTGTGGGGACGCGGGCAAACGGACGGTATCTTCCGGGAGAACGGCCCTTCGATCCCTAGACTCTTGCCGCTCTCGAACGGTTGCACGTCCGGTGCCTCCGCCAACTTGCCGTACCGAGCCTGCCGTCGTGGCCCGCACCGGCTCGGTGGCCGACTGCGATGCGAAGGACGCTGTACGCCCGCCTGGCGCAAGTCGACCCGGACGCCGTCCTCGCGCCGGCCGCACGGATCCAGGAGGCGGGGACGAAGAGCGGGGAACGCCGACGCGAAAAGGCGGTGGCCGCCACCTGGGCGGAGTTGACCGGTTGCGGCACCCGCTTCGAGACGTTCGCCGCCGACGGCCAGGTCCTCACGCATTTCGCCCCGGAGCCTGTTCCGAGGCTGGCACGCGATCGGCGACCGGGCCGTGCAGCACGTGGCCGTCCGCTTTCAGGAGGTGCCCTGCACGGAGGGAGCGGAGGTAACACCCTTTCCGAAGGCGCGCATGGCGAGGGCGCCGAAGAGAGGGCCGGGTGCCAGGAGGAGAAAGGCGTAACGCCAGCCGACGGCTTCGGCCAGGAGCGGGGTGAGCTGGATGCTGATGACGGTGAGGGCGAACCCGATCGCCGTCTGGCCGGTCAGGGCCGTCCCGATGTACCGCTGGTCGGCGACCTCGCTCAGGGCTGTCGAGAACACCCCTGAATCCGCGATCACGGCAGCGCCCCACAGCGTGCAGAAGGCGAACAGAAGGAGCGGCGGTGCGTGGAAGAAGAACGGGGAGACCAGGCAGCACATACCGCTGACAAGGAGCGCCGTCAGGGCGGCGGGAGCGCGGCCGAACCGGTCTGCGCCCCAGCCGCCGAGCAGACAGCCGACTGCCCCGCCGATTCCCATGGTGAGGAAGACCGTGATCTCCGGTGAGCCCGGGAGATCTCTCCTGGTGCCGGTCGCCAAAAGGAAGAACGGGATCCAGGTCCACAGGGCGTAGAGCTCCCACATGTGCCCGAAGTAGCCGAGGTTGGCCAGCCGTGGCCCGCGTTCGGTGAACATGCTCAGTGCGTAGCGAGGGTTGCGGGCGGGGGCGCCCGGCGCTGCGTAGGGGCCGGGCCGGAGGAAGAGCATTGCGATGGCGGAGCCCCCGAGTCCGGCTGCTGCCGCGGTGAGCAGGACACCGCGCCAGGGCAGGGATCCCAGTCCGGCGATGAGATGGGGGAGTGTGGAGCCAAGCGTCAAGGCTGCGATGAGAACGCCCATGGTCCTGCCCCGCCCGGCGCTGCCGGCCCATGAGGCCATGAGCTTCATTCCGGTGGGGTATACCCCGGCCAGGAACACCCCGGTCAGCAATCGCAGAGGAACAGCGACGGCCAGCCGGTCGGCGAACAGGGCCAGCATCAGGGTGCATCCGGCGGCGGCAGCGGCACTGGCCGCGAGCAGGCGCTGGGGCGGGAGGCGGTCAGCCAGGTTCAGGGCGGTCGAGGTCACGGCCCCGGCGACGAAGCCGATCTGCACGGAGGCCGTCAGCCATACCGCGCTGCCGGCCGTGAGCCCCCAATCGTTCCGCAGGCTCGGCACCACCGCTGACATGGAGAACCACACAGCGAGGCCGAGCACTTGCACGAGAGCGATCGCACCGCGCTGCACTCCGACGTTCACAGAAACCCACCTCTGACCAGTCCGTGTATCCCCCGGCCCTGCACGCTGTGGCCGAAGGCAGACCCTACGGCTTCAAGAAGCCGAGTCCGGTGCGCCCTGCGGAGCAGAAAGCGCAGGAAGCCACCCGGAGGCTGACGCGACGGAGCGGGCACTACCTGCCGGTGCTGAGAAGCAGTGCGGGTGTCCCGCTGGGACTGGGCAGCCGGGGCGGCCTGGTCGTAGAACTTCACGGCGAGGAAGCGGAGAGCGCTTCTTTGAGGGTGGGGTAGAGGTGCAGGACAGTATCGGCGCCGATAAGGCGGAACAGCCTGGTGACGGCGGGGGAGGGCGCGGTGATGCGCAGGTCGGTGCGTTGGTGGGTGGACAGGACGAGTCTGAGGAACATGGAGTCGCCGAAGGTGATCCCGCTGGCGTCCAGGACGAGGGCGTCGTGGTGGGCGAGTGCGGTCTCGATCTCTGCTTCCAGGGGTGCGATGGAGTGCATGTCGAGTTCGCCGGCGGGGGCGATCACGGGCGGCGGTGCGGACTGGGTGTGGCCGGCGGCATCAGATGTCATCAGGCAAATGTTTCCGCATGTATGCGCGGTATTCCAAGCCACCCCCTGGACGGGAACTTCCCCTCCACCTGCAGCCAGGGACCATTACGTCGACAACACAGTCATCCCCTCATGCCGACGGTCCACAGTGACGCTGTCCGTGCCAGGAACGCTTGCCGAAGGGGCCGGCGTCCCAGCTGCCCACGAACTCGGCTGCGCGTACACGGTGGTGCGGGTGTCGGCGACGGCCTGTTCCCACGTCCGGCATCCTCGCCCTGCGTACGGGCCAGACGCCGTTGGCCGTGGTTGTTCCACGCGCGCTACCGCTGGCGTCCTCGGCTGCGGTCCTAGTCCCTGCTGGGCCGGCGGCCCTTAGCTTTGCCGCTGCGCCTTCGCGGAGGTTGGACCGGCCGGCCCTGCCCGTCGATGCTGTCGTCCTGCGACAGGCGCGCCGCATACGACAGCGCGTGCTGGACCAGCGTTGACAGGAGGCGCTTGGATTGCGCTGAGGGGAGCTTGCTCTGCCACGGGCAGACGGCGTACCAGTCGTGATCGGCATCCGTCAGGGGCGGGCGAGGCGCGGCGGCTTCCAGGAGTTCGGGCGGTGCTTCGGGAAGCCGCACCAACAGGGTGCTCATGCCCAGCGCCGCGACCGCGGCGATACCTTCAACTGCGAGTACCGGTATGCCGAATGTCGGCAGTACCGGCCAGTGGGGAGCAAGGTCCTCGAGCCTGTCGAGGAGATCGGGGTGGGTGTGCAGCTCCCACCCTTCGTAGACCATGTCACCGCGCTCCTGAGGAATGCCCTGTTCCCTCAGGAGGTCGAGCAGCACCACGTTCTGTGGCAGATCCGGCAACGGCGTCATGCAGCGACACGCTACCCGGCGCTCTTCGTCCAGCCCGCACGTGTGACGGGGCCTGCGGTCAAGGTTCGCGCTCGTCCTCTCTGCCGGTCCGGGTCGTGCAGCGACTCCTCGCGAAGCGTGGTGCGCGAGCGCAGCATGTCCAGGCATATCCGGCCGACTCCGGTGGTGAGCCGGCCGCCCGGGTGCTGGACAGCGGTGACATCGGAGCGGCTCAGCTTCAGCCACGCTTCCTGTACGGCATCGCCGGACTCGCTGAGCGAGCCCAGCATCCGGTAGGCGACCGCCCGCAGAGGGGAGCGGTGCTCCTCGAAGCGCTGGGCCAGGAATTCGCTCCCGCTCACCTGTCACCTCCTCGCGTTGCGATCCGTCAATGCAGTGACGGACATGAATCGGCCCGTGCAACAAGCGCGCCGGCCGACCACGATGTGGAGGAGACGACGATGGAAACATGTTCGATCACGGCGGAGGTTCCGATGGTTCCGCGGATGTCCGAGGACCCCGCGCAGCTCGTCCCGGAGCTGGCGGAGGTGTCGGCGGCGCTGTTCAAGGTCACCGGCAACGGTTCGGTACCGCGCTCCACGATCAGCCTCGTCCACTTGCGTGCTGGTCAGATCGTCGGCAGCAGCTACCTGACCGTCCTGCATACGGGCTTCCTGCGCAAGGCCGGGGAGCCGGAGGAGAAGATCACGTCGGTGGCGTCCTGGCAGGATTCGCCGTACTTCACTGGTGCCGAGCGTGCCGCGCTGGCACTGGTGGAAGCCGTGCTTCAGCCGTCGGCAGGCGGAGAAAGGGTCTCCAACGAGTTGTATGCGCAGGCAGCCGCCCACTACGAGGCCAAGGCGCTCGCCACCCTGATGTTCGCGATCGGTCAGGTCAACTTTTTCATCCCTGTATCACTCATCGCCAAGCCGGTGCCCGGACGGTCGTTCACCGATCCGTGGGCGTGAAACCGACCGCGTAAGGCCCTGGCGTCCCAGCCCCGGACGGGCTGGCGTGCGGCTCGTGGACCAGCGGGGACAGCCGGGCATCCGATCTCTCGCCGGCTCGGATCCCCACTCGCGGTCGGGTGGAGAGGAGTCCTGGCCGCGAATGTGACAGGGGTCATCCAGGACTGTGACTCATGGGTGCCGAACTGGGACTTCGTCCCTCTCGTGCTGTGACCTGGAGGTTCGCCGGGTTGCTCGTGGTGATGGGGATCACTGAAATTTGGCTCTGACCGGAGTTCCGTGAATCCCCAGGTCAGGGAGGGACTGCGGGAACGATTCGGCGGGGAATCGCACAGTGCGATGTCAGTGCCCCGCGCCACACCGGCTTCCTCGCCGACCAGCAGGGGGCCAGGGTGGCATTCAGGGCCGTGCACGCCGGGTCGGGAACCGCCCGCACCCGCCCCGGCCCGACGTCTGCTCGCACCCGGCGGCCTCACCTTCTCAGACCCGGACCGCCATATCTGAGCGCTACCACCACGGGTTGCGCCACGTCCAGGACCAGCTCACCACCTAGCCCCACCGCCCGGTGCGCCAGCGCCTCCACCTGGACAGTGGTCGTAGCCGGCCCGGCTCCCGCCTCGGATACCGTGTTCCTCTACGGGGTGCCATAACGGATGTGGCGCCCCCCACCGGAGGTAGTCAGCGTATGAGTTCAAAGCGCAGCAAGAATCCAGCCCTGCCCGTACTTGACGACGCATTCCGACTCGCGTCGGTCAAGGACGCCGAAGAGTCCACCCGTGACTTGGTCGCGCGGCTGGCCACCACCGAGCTGCGCCGCGTTTCCCACCCGGGCCGGGTCACCTGGGAGCCCACCGATCAGGCCGAGCCCGTACCGGTCCCGCCGACTGTGGTCGACGGTGACGGGGACCTGTGGCTGCGGGACCGGGGCACTGGCACCTGGACCATGCCCGAGTTCAACCCGAAGGAGTTCCCGGCCCGCTGTGGCGAGGTTCTGACGTGGAACGAGCTTGCCTGCGAGTTCGGCCCGCTGACCGCACTGGCCGACGACCGCCGCATCGGCGGCGGCCGGCGCTGACCGCGCAGCCTTCTGGGATGACCGCGCCCCTGAAGCGCCCGTTACGGGTAGCTGGGAGCTCCGGCTCACCGCCGAGCTCGACGATGGCGGCGAGCAGGTGAGCGTGGTGGTGGCGTGCGACCGCATCGAGCAGCGTGGTGCGGGCCTGGCGCCACCCGCTGTCCTCGGTGCGGCCGGCGTCGGTGGACCAGCTGGGTAGCACGGAGCCGCAGCGTCGAAAGCGGCCAGGGCGGCGTGCAGCTCGGCGTCGAGAGCGGCGGGCGAACACGGCAACGGGGCGCTGATGAGGATTCGTGAAAATCTGAAATTGGCCAGGGCCGCTCGTCGCCTCACTCGGTTCGACGTGCAACGGGGTGACGAGCTTCAGCGAGCACCCTCGCGTGTCTCTGGCCGGGGCACCCTGATTGAGGGGGTCGTGTCGGGCGGCCAGGGGTACCACCGGGGCCCATTCAGCAGCCGTCTACGCTCTCGCGATGCAGCGCAGCGATGTCACGAGGGACGACGGCACGTGGATGGGCCTGTCCCTGGACGTACAGGACCGCCACCGGCCGGGGCTGTGCGTGTTCAGTGCCGGGCCGCGACTGCAGGTCTCCCAGCTGTCGCGGCCCGTATTGCTCGCCGTTGTCGACGAGCAACTCGAGGGCGTGGACTTCTGGCGCACCGATGAGTACCGCTCCTTCGTTCCGCCGTTGCGCGCCGATGCCGGCCGTGCCCTGGCAGGCAGCCCGGAACGGTGGGCTCACCGCTTTGCTCAGCATCTCGTCGACTCGCCTGACAGCCCTCTGCATGAGGGCCGGTGGCTGCTCTCGTACGACAGTCCCCTCCGGCGTTGGCGCCACGCCGAGACCTCGCATGCCGATTACTGGAGCTCGATGCTCGTCGAAGGGCATCCGGACGGATACATCGACTGGTTCCTCCATTCTCATTCGTGGGAGGTCCTTCCGCTGCGGCCCATGCCCAATGCTGACGACAGCCGGGTCAAGGCGTACCGCAAGCAGGCCCGTGAAGGGACGCTCCCACCTGTCCTGTTGTGGTGGATAAGCGGCCTTGACTGCCATCTGATCCTGGACGGACACGCGCGGCTCGCCGCGGCGATCGCCGAATCCGTCGAGCCTCCGCTAATGCAGTTGCACCGTACGGTGCCGCGCGATGACCTGACCGCGCGCATCAATGAGGCCACGGGCTTCTACGAGGACGAACTGGCACGCCTCGCTGAACTCCGCACCGTTCATGGCCCGGCCGTTCCAGACGGTGCCGCCACCGCCGGCCCACAGCTCGTCCGCCTCCTTCACGACCTGAACACCGCCCAACAGCCGACCTGGGCTTGGCCCCTGCCCGGGGGAGAGGACCAGTGGCGCCTTATCGCACGCGAGGTGACAGCCAGGAACTGGCCCCATATCTGAGCCCTGCTGAGAGTCGCCCCCTGACCGCCGGACCGCCAAGAGCGCGCGCACTGCGATGAAGTACCGCCTCCGATGTGCGAGCTCTCACGCTTACGCGGACTCTGGCGCGCAAGCCGCGGCCATCTGGCCATCCGGCCGAGGCCCGCCCTGCCCCTGGAGACGGCTGGCCATCAGGCAATGTAGGGAGATCCACTGAGCAGGTTTGGGGCCGCCGCCGAGCAGGAGATGGCCTATCTCAAAGGGCTCCATCAGTGGTGCTGGTTGGAAATGAATTGCCGGACCAGTGGGGAGGCGGGATGCCGCAACCGGTCCGGGTGCGCGGGCTGACCGAGCAGGAGGGGCAGAAACTCCAGCACATCGTCCGGCGGGAGAGTGCCAGCTCGGTGCGGTTCCGGCGGGCGATGATGCTGCTGGCCTCGGCGGGCGGCAGCATGGTCCCGGTCATAGCCCGGCTGGTCCAGGCGGACGGGGACACCGTTCGTGCTCGATCCACAAGTTCAACGAGATCGGGCTCTCATGCCTGGACCCTCGCTGGGCGGGAGGCCGTTCCCGCCTTCTCGATCGTGACGACGAGGACTTCGTCGTCCAGACGGCCACCACCCGCCCGACCGTGCTGGGCAAGCCCTTCTCCCGCTGGTCCATCCGCAAGTTCGCCGATCACCTGCGCAGGAACATCGCCCGGCCCGTCCGGATCGGCCGGGAGGCTCTGCTGTGCTTACTGGCCCGCCGCGGGGTCTCCTTCCAGCGCACGAAGATCTGGAAGGAGCCCCCTGATGCGGACTTCGACGCCAAGCTGGAGCGGATCGAGTATGCGATCAACGAGCGGCCGGACCGCACGTTGGCGGTCGACGAGTTCGGCCCGCTGGGCATCCGCCCCACCGCCGACTCCTGCTGGGCAGAACAAGGCAGCCGAACCGGCTGCCGGCGACCTGCCGACGCACCCACGGAATCACCTACTTCCACGGCTGCTACTCCGTCGGTGACGACTGAGTGTGGGGGATCAATCGGCGCCGCAAGGGCATTGACCACACTCGGGCCGCGCTGCGATCGATCCGCGCCGCCCGCCCTGACGGCGCCCCCATCTACGTGGTCCTCGACAGCCTCTCCGCCCACCTGAACTGGCGAATCCGCAGGTGGGCGACCGGAACAAGGTCGAACTGTGCTTCACCCCGACCTACGCGTCCTGGGCAAACCCCATCGAAGCCCACTTCGGACCCTTGCGGCAGTTCACCCTGGCCAACTCGCACCATCCCAACCACACGGTCCAGACCCGGGTCCTGCACGCCTACCTGCGCTGGCGCAACCAGAACGCCCGCCACCCCGACGTCCTCGCAGCCCAACGACGCGAACGAGCCCGCATCCGCAGTGAGAAGGGTGTTCGCTGGGGAGGGCGTCGCACCAGGATGGCGGCCTGAACGACTACACCTGCTCCTGATACACCCTGATCTCGGTCGGCTTGAGTCTGTGGATCGTTGCCCAGGCTGCTCGCTCGGTCTGTCCTTGAGCCCACTCTTCGAGATCGTCTCCGGCATCGTGGAAGAACCACGAGCCGAAGCTTCCGAGAGCCTCCAAGGCGGGTGCGAGGCCGCATCTGAGCTCGCAGCGGACCTGAACGTAGTGGTCATGATCACCGTCGCTGTCGGAGATCTCGAACTGCCGGGTGAGGTCCAGCGTGAACGCCGGAGGGCCGTCGAACGCGTGGGTCCCGTACTGGAACAGGAGACCGTCAGCGTCGGGTGTGTCCGGGACGTCAAACAGCCGTCGGCCAAATCGGAGGAAGGCAAGCCAGAGGTCTTCCGTGACCAGATCGTCAAGCGCTCGCTGTCCTGACCCCAGTTCGCCCTCAAGCCGCCCCACAGCCTCGTCCATCGACAGTCTCCGCGTCATGCCCGACCTCCTCGCCCACCGCAGCCTCGCTCAGCGTACTGAGCCCGGTGAACCTTCCAGGTCAGAGCACTAGGCGATGGCAGCCGAATCCGCGGAGAGGTCGATGGTGAACGCCACCCGATCGAATCCGGGGCCGTCGTAGTCGGGCTTCACGGCTGAGGCCGCGAAACCGAGCCGAGTATGAAATGCCTGCGACGCGACATTCTCCGGGCTGGTGATGCAGTGCACGTAACGGCGCCCATGGGACTGAGCGAGCGCGAAGAAGGCCCGGTAGAGGCTGCTGCCGATGCCTTGCCCATGCAGTGCCGGGTCGACGCCGACGAAGTGCACGTAGGCGGTGTCGGGCTGTGCCTGCGACAGGAAGCCGACCAGGAAGGCGGCTACCTCTCCACTGTCGTGTTCGACCAGGAAACTGGTGGTGGTGAAATGCTGGAAGTACAGCCGGGGCAGAAGCAGCGCCCGTTCCGTCGACCCTGCCCTCCCTTTCAGGCCACCCCACCAGGTGTCCAGTACGGCGAGCACCCGGAGATGGTCTTCGTTGGCAAGGTGCCGAGCCGTCAGGCCAGCGGGAAGATCGTCGATCACCTGTTCAGTCTGTCATCCGCCCGACGCGCTGCGCGGGCATGGCTGGAAATTTCCAGAAGGATCTTGGGTGCCCCCGTCGATGGGGTGGGTAATCAACGGGGCCGAGAGGGTCGCCGCGGCGGCCGCGGCGACGATTCCGCGCCGGGCCGTCCAGCTGATGAACAAGCGCCACCAGGTCAGTTCGGGTCCGTCGGTGGCGGCGACGGCGACCAGCGGGCGGATCACCAGTTCCAGGAGGGCCACCGGGCCGACAGGGGTGATGCAGCGCCCGAAGCCGCTCAGAACGACGCATCGAAGCAACTGGTTTCCTGCGGGTGAAATCACTTCGGCCCTTCAACTCCAACACGACTCCGAGAACAGTGCCCCCAGCCCGCAGTGGGTTGGACAGGTGCGCTGTCTCAGGAGTGAGGGAGGGGTTTCGTCAACACGCACCAAGTCGCCCCGATCGAAGCGGGATTTCGCGGGGCAGGACATCCGTAGACAGTGTCTAGCAGGCCATGGTAGACACTGTCTATGAATCATCATCAGGGCGCCCTGCGCGAGCGATTGGTCGACGTCGGGGTGGAGTTGGTGATCGCCGAGGGTCCGGCATCACTGGGTCTGCGTGAGATCGCTCGTCGCGCCGGGGTGTCGCACGGGGCCCCCCGCCGGTACTTCCCGACCCACCATGCGCTGCTCTCGGCGATCGCGCGGCGTGGCTTCCAGGAGCTCGGAGCACGGTTCGAGTCCGCGCTGGCTGTGCCTGGCTCGGCCCGGACACGGCTGGAGGCCGTCGCGCGGGCGTACGTCCAGTACGCGCTGGATTGCCGCGGCATGTTCGAGCTGATGTTCCGTCATGATCTGCTCGAAGGGGCATCACTGCCGCCGGACCAGCCGAAACTGCGTGAATCCTCCCTGCCCTTGTTCGAGCAGATGGCCGGCTTGGTCGCACAGTGCCGCGTGGAGGCGGTCACGGGTGGCCGGAGCGAACCGGGCGAGAACGCAGCTCCGGACGACGGCGGAGCGGCGGTAATGACCGCCGCGTTGTGGTCGAACCTGCACGGCGTTGCCCAACTCTGGGCGTGGGGGAGCCTCCCCCTGGTCCTGGACGCAGCCCTGCCCCCGTCCGCATCGGCAGACGGGGATGGCCACACCGAGCGGCTCGACCAGCTGGTGGCGACGGTGCTGGACGCACACCTCGGCCCGGCGTCAAAGTGACCGCCTCAGCCCCACCGTCCGAAGCGTGCGCAGGCCTCGGCCGGCGGCCACTGGCGCTTTCGGTCAGCGTGGCCGGGGCGATGCTGGTGGCGATGGACGGAACAGTCCTGCTGGTGGCACAGCCCAGCCTGGGGCGCAGCCTCGGCGCGAACCTGGCTCAAGTCCAGTGGGCGAGCACCGGCTACCTGATCGCGGTGGCCGCGTTGTTGGTGGTGGCCGGACGGCTCGGTGACCGGTACGGGCACCTGCGGCTGTTGGTGATCGGGGTGCTCGGGTTCGGGGCCACATCGGCCGGTATCGCGCTCGCGCCCTCGGTTGGATGGGCGATCGGTCTGCGGGCCGCGCAGGGTGCGTTCGGTGCGCTGATGCAACCGGCCACCCTCGCACTGCTGCGACTGGCGTACCCGGCGGACCGCCTCGGCACGCCGATTGCTGTGCGCACCAGTGCGATCGCGGTCGCCGCCGGGGCCGGGCCGGTGCTCGGCGGCCTGCTGATCGCCCACCTCGGCTGGCGGTCCGTGTTCTGGATCAATGCCCCGATTGCGGTGGCCATTGCAGGGCTCGCCCTGGCTGCTCAGCCGCCGAAGCCTGGCACCCACCCGGGCCACCGCCCTGGTCCGGGGCACCTGGATCTGCCCGGTGCGGCGCTCCTCGCGGCGGCCGCGGCGGTGCTGGTGCATACCTTGGCCGAGGTGCCGGCACTGGGGTGGACGGCGCCGCGAACCCTGATCGAGCTCGCCGTCGTTGCCGCCCTCGCCTTGCTGTTCGCACAGCACGAACGCCGCACCGCGCACCCGATCGTGCCGCGCGCGGTCGCCGGCTCGGTACCGGTGGTCGCGTCGATGGGCATCTTGCTCGTCACCGCCGCAGCTCTGCACGGTGCCCTGTTCACCGCCACCTTCTACCTCCAGGACACACTCCACCTCGGCCCGCTCGCCACCGGCCTGCATGTGCTTCCTCTGACCGTGTTCATGGTCCTCGGCTCGCCTGCGGCGGGGCTCGCGCTGCGCCGATACGGCCCACGCCGCTGCGCCACTGCGGGAGCACTGCTGGTCGTGCTCGGCATCACCGGGCTCGCCCGGATCGGGCCCGGCACGGGCTGGCCGCTCCTCGGCGCGACCTTCGCACTGCTCGGCGCGGGCTTCGCCACCGTGATGGTTACCGCCACCGGATCGGTGGCCGGTGAAACACCGCCCGGGTACGCCGGGGTCGTCAGCGGACTCAAGCAGACCGCCATGAACCTCGGGCCGACCCTCGGTATCGCCGTCGCTGCGGGTGCCGCCCACCCGTCCGGCCCGGTACTGGCCCCCACCGCGCTGGCCCTGGCTGCTCTCGCCGCCCTCGCTCTGTTCCCCGCCCGGCTATTGCCCGGAACCCTGACCGCAGTCCCCTCACCGGTGCCCACTGGCCGACCGAAGGAGAGGGCGCGGTGAGTCCCGGTCCAGCTCTCGGGAGGCTCGAAATCTCCTTAAGACGAGAGCTAAGGGCTGTCCCGCTTTCCTATAGCAAGCCCTATTGGGCAGCTTGGTAGGATTCGCGCGTTGGGTGGCTGGCGGATCTGCGGGCCCTTGGACTCCAGGGAGGGCCAAATGGCAGTGAATTTCGCGTACCAAAACGTGGGTATACCGGATCTGTACCGCCGTGGCCTCCGTCCTGAAACGGCACCTCTCGAGGTACTGCTCGTGGACATCGAAGCCGACTTGGTCATCCGGGATGGCAGCCAGGTGGTGATGGCGGAGGGGCTGTTTCCGGTGGCTGAACTGGCGCGCGACCTAGTGGGTTGGCTGGGCCAGCTGGACGGCGACCGCGATGACTTCGAGTTCGACTCGATGTCTTACGCCGACGTGGGCGAGGTGCGGATTGTGGGGTCTGTCGAGGGATGGCGGGTCGGCTCTGTCTCCGAGCCAGGCTCGTGGACCTCGCCAGTTGGCTGGGATGTGCTCGTGTCGGAGATCGCGCAGTTCGTGACGACAGTCCGCAAGGACGTGGTGGCGCTTGGCGTCGAGCCCGGCCTGATCCCCGATCTTTGACGCAAGCCCGGTAGTGCTCCGGCTAGTGGATGATCCTGCCATGTTGGGTGTGATCACTGCGTCGGAGCCGTCATGGATAGTGCCGTTCACGGGGATGAGCCCGCGCTGCTTCAGCAAGCTGGTATCCGCGTTGCGGCGTGAGGGTGCCGACGAAGTGCGGCGGGGACACCCCTGGAGTCTGCAGCTGTCGGATCGCATTCTGCTGGTAGTGACCTACTGGCGTACGAATCTGACCATGCGGCGGCTCGCTCCGCTCTTCGGCGTCTCCAAGTCCGCAGCCGGCCGCATCATCGACCATCTCGGCCCGCTGCTGGCCCTGCGGCCCCGACGCCGCTTCGCCAAGGACACCGCCCTGATCGTCGACGGCACCCTCGTGCCCACACGCGATCACACAGTTGCTGAGCAGTCGAAGAACTACCGGTACTCCACCAACCATCAGGTCGTCATCGATGCCGACGGCCGCCTGGTTGTCGTGGTCGGCCAGCCTTTGCCAGGCAACCGCAACGACTGCAAGGCGTGGGCGGAGTCCGGGGCCAAAGCCGCTGTCGGCAACACCACTACGATCGCCGACGGCGGCTATCCGGGCACCGGGCTCGTGATGCCCCACCGGCGCCGGAACGGCGAAGACCTGCCCGAGTGGAAGCAGGCACACAACAAGTCCTACAAGCAGGTACGCGCTCGAGTCGAGCACGCCTTCGCACGGATGAAGACCTGGATGATCCTCCGCGACTGTCGCCTCAAAGGCGACGGCGTTCACCACGCCATGAGCGGCATCGCGCGAATGCACAACCTGAACATCACCGGATAGGCGAACGGATGCACAGTGCAACGGCGTTCGCGTCCCTCAGGTGATCATTGCGGGACAAGCCTTAGGTTGACTCGGCGGAAAGCCGGGTCCAGCCGCCTACAGGCACGCTCGACCGCTTCCCCGAGCTGGTCCACGTCGGACAGGAACGACAGCCGCTTCGTCCTCGGCAGGTCCGACAGCTGCTGCACATCCGGCTCGTCCACGAGCAGAACCGAGTAGCCCAGCAGGAACTGAATATCCCCGATCACCGCGAACCCCGACGTCAACCGTCGCAGCACGGTCGGGTTCTCGCCCCTCAGCGCAGTTCCGATTCGGTCCATCCGCCAGTCACCAGTCATGGCCAGGACCTACATTCTGGTGATCAAGGAAGGCTCCTCGGTCCCCACCTTCCTCACACACTTCGAAGACCCAGCAAGTGGTGGTGAAAGCGGCCCCGGCCGATTTCAAAGACATCCATCAACCTCGCGCGCCGAGGGCTTGGGCTGCCTCCTGCTGACGATCTCACCTGCGAACAGCCCGAGTTCCCCGGAGAAACACACCCCCACCGAGCAGCGGCGCTCTTCAAGGCGAAAACGGCTTCCCTAAGTATTGCGAGTCCCACGAGGAGCGGGGCCGGCCCTAGCGTCGGTGGTGTTCCGACGATCCGCATCCCAACGGGGGGTTCATGCGGAGTCGTACGGCGATGCAACGGAGGGAATCCGATGAACAACTTCAAGCGTGCGCTCGCGAGTGGCGCCGCGGCCGTCGCTCTCGCAGGCGGGTTGCTGGGCGCGAGTGCGGGGTCGGCGGGGGCGGCCGAGAGCGACTGCCCCGAAGGGGCCGTATGCATCTACCCCGAGGGCAAGAGCGCCGATACCAGCAAGCCGACCGACATCTACTGGTCCCGTGGAGTCCACAAGCTCTACAACCAGGAGAACAGGCACTGGGTCTACAACAACCAGACCGACGGCTGGACCGTGCGGCTGTGCAAGGGGGGCAACGGCACGGACTGCGGGCCGAAGCTCGCGCCGGACTGGCTCTACTGGCGTGACCTCTCGCCGATCAACTCGATTCTCATCGAGCCGTAGTCAGGACGCGGTTCAATGCTGGTCCGGCGGGCGACAGTCCGCGCCCGCCGGACGGGTCAGCAGCGCTCCGCCCAGACGTGGGACCGGGGCGACCCTCGGGATCGTCGTCCTGGACGGCGTGGTCCCCGGGCCTCCTGGTCGACGTCGTCGAGCCCACCGTGGATGGTGCGGACGACGCGTCGTCGCAGAACACAGTTGTCCGTCCCACCTGGCCTCAGTTGCCCCGGCTTGGGGAGCGGCGTCGATAGGGTGTCGCCATGTCGTATTCGCCGATGCCGCTCCAACTCGACACCGCTCGGCTGACGTTGCGTCGGTGGACCGAGCCCGACATCGACGCGCATCGCGTGCTTGTCGCCGAACGGGGTGGTGGCATGCCATCGATCGAGGACAACCGGCGGATGATCGAGGATCAGCGGGCTGCGTCGGCGCTGACAGGGATTGCTCTGCTGCCCGTTATCCGCCGAGATGTGGGCGACTTCATCGGGTATTGCGGGCTCACTGTCGGTCGGGCTTCTGTTGACGAGCCGGAGATCGCCTATGAGCTGTTCCAGCGCGCGCACGGACAGGGCTATGCGACCGAGGCGGCTTCCGCGGTGCTCGATAGCGCGATCGCGACTGGACGGAAGCGCCTCTGGTCGACGGTGCGTGCCTGGAACGCGCCGTCCTTTCGCGTTCTCGACAAGCTTGGGTTCGAGCGCGACCACGTCTCGACCGATGACCGCGGTGAACTGGTGTGGCTCACCCGTTCCCTGCCGTAGGGGCGTGCTGCGGTCAGTCCGACGTGGCTCCGCCACGTCGGAGGCACCACCGCTCAGCCGGTGCTCGGTCCGTGCAGGGTAACTTCGCTCCCGCTTTCGCTGCCGACGGCACCCTGCTATTTCTCTCCGGCTGGGGGACACAAATTCCGCCGCTGATAAGAGCGAGAGTCAAGGCGGCTGTATGTGTGCGCTGCCGGAGGTCGGCGAGGCCAGGCACCCGCCTGACCGCATCCGGCGCCTACACTTCTCTCTGCTTGTCGCCCGATGAAACCACCCTCTATGCACTGCACAGACGATCGGCAGCCTGGATCGAGTGGTTCGGCTGGATGCCGTCACAGCCGGTCAAGAACCCGCCTTCCTCAGGGCCCCGGCGACCCCGACCCGCTTCCCGGCACGCCGACCGAAGTGCACGTCGAGGCGGACGACAGCTTCCCGTTGCGCGCCCTGGCTCGCGCTGCCCGAGGGTGTCTCGGGCCGAGCGCCCAGCACCGCTGATCATTGCTCCGCAAATGGCGGACTGCAGATGTCCTGGAGCGCCTGGACATGGTTGTGGAACCCACGGCCGTTCGCGGCCTGCGGCTACGCGGCGCCGCTACCGGATCCAGCGCTGTCTGCCGGCAACGAGCAACGCGTGCGGGAGCGCGGTCGGGGCAAGTACGGCGGTCAGACCTACGACGATCACCTCGCGCTGACGGACGCGGCACTGGCACGCGACAACCTCGACGCCACCAGGACCGGCCTCGCCGACTGATCCCACGGCGGCTACCTGGTCAACCGGGCCGCGACCCTCACTGACCGCTCCAACCGGCGACATCGACCCGTAGCTGGGCACGGGCGAGCGTTGCAGGTCAGCTCGTGCAAAGTCAGGGCGGTGTGGACCGATGGTTCAGCTCGATGCGCTGGTGATCCCTGGTCAGCGGCGGCCGGTGGACAGGGTCACGAGGAACTGGCCGCCGCCCGGCTCGATGTCGGCGGTCACCGGCAGCCCCGGTACGAGTCGGGAGAACCGGTCCACCAGCCAGTCCGCCGCCTCCTGGGCGTCCCGCCTGGTCGGACAACGGCCCACCATCTCGCGGCCCCCCTTGCGCTCCAGCCTCCCGGCAACGGTGATCAGCGGCGCGGGTTCGACCACGTACAGGCTGTCCGGCCAGGCGATGACCACCTTGACCGCGCCCTTGCGGGTGTTGCATCCGCGGTGCGCGAGCCGCTCGGCGACCTTGGCCTTCCGGTCGGCAGTCCGGCTGTCGACGCTGGGCCCCCGCGGGTCGTTGACAGACTCATTGGGGTCGACCGCTTCGTCGCACACCCAGCACCGCCAGCCGTCGCGCTCGGCCACATCATCAAGGAGACTCATCCGAGCAAACTAGCCTGCCCGGCCGCCACCCCGCACACCAGGGCCCCGGCGCGTTCAGCTCAAGGTCGTGCAGGAAGAGGCACCACTCCGGTTCCAGGCCGTGCTCAGGCCCGAACGCCTCCGGCTCAGGTCCGCGCAGTCCGCAGCACGTACTGGCCGACGACGTCGGTAGGACCCCGTGCTCATCGCTGGGGGACGTGAACGGTTACGCGTCACCCACGCCTGGTGAAGCACCGGGTCAGCTGGGGCGACCGGCGATGATGACGGCCTCGTTGTAGTGGACGCACGGTGACGTCCAGTACCGGAACCTGATTGAGCCAGCCCCTCGGGCGGTCCGAAGCGGCACCAGGGCGCATCCGTTGCTGATGGCGGCTTGAATTGGCCCCGAGTGTTGGTGTGACGAGGCCCCGCCAAATGGTTCGGTGTCCGTTGCTGGGAGAATTGGTTGGTTCGAGTGCGGCCAGTGAGATGACCGGAGGAGCGAGTGACTGCTCAGCAGCCCCTTGATGAGGTTCCGGTGACGGTGGCCACGGACGCCGGAATGTTCGTCCTGTGGAATCCGCAGCGGTTCGAGAACGTCGTCGACTACGACACCTGGGAGGACGAGCTCCTGGAGGACCTGGACATCGCCCGTCATATCCAGGCGGGTGCTCTTGTTCCGCTCAACGTCGGTGGAGACGGCGCATTCGGGGTTCTGGTCCGTTCAGGAACTGCGATCGCACAGGCCGGATTGACCCAGCGGGAGGCAGCCCACTGTCTGGTCGCCTCCCAGCCCTACCTCTTCGTCTCCTGCGGGCGCGCGCTCGTGGGTGGCATCGAAGAAGTCAGCGGGGACGCCTCGGACGGCGTGCTCGAACACTCCGTGCCCGAGGGCAGGTATGGCGTGGTCGTCCACCTCATCGACTGGCAGGCCGAAGCCGGCAGCCAGGACGAGGCCGGGCGGCCCGTTCCGGGAGCGCTGTCGGACTTCGTGGTGCTGATCAACCCTGTTCAGTCCGGTCAGGGAACCTTCCGGAGTGTGGTGCAGACGTTCGAGGCCCCGAACGGCTGACTTCGACGGACCCGGTTCAGATCGCTTTGAGTTTCTGCTGGGCCTTGGTATGAGTGAGGCGCTATGACTCGGTGCCCGTCTCGATGATCGCGTCGTGAAGGTGAGACGGTCGACGATCGCCGCGCAGAGCCGAGGGTCGGTGAAGGTCCTGGTCCAGCCTCCGAACGATTCGTTCGAGGCGATGGCCATACTGTTCCCTTCCTCCCTCTCGGCCAGAACCTGGAGCAGCATTCCGGCGCCCCGCCGGTCAAGGTTGAGATAGCCCAGCTCATCGATGCACGAAAGATCGACACGACCGAAGTCTCATTCGGTTGACGGGAACGAACGCCGTCCAGCAAAGGGGCGACCGCCCCGACCGGAACAGTCGCTTCTACAGGTTCTCCGTATTTCAGAAGCGGTCGCATCTCTCAGCAACCCGTACATCCACGGGGTGCCCGCCAGAACACGCGTGTACGAAAGTCGTGCCGTCGTCCGCCTTCGGGGGAGCAGGCGGGCGTCGGTTCCTTCGGCCAGAGGCTGTGGAGCAACTCCATTGTTTTGGAGGGGATGTGAGGGACCTGCCAATCCCGTGTTCTTCCTTGCCGGAGACGATGAGTCCGCAGGGCGGTGAGGTCCTCGCAAGATGTCCGGTCCTCGGCTTCGATGTCGAAGCTGCTCGAGTCGTTCTCCTGGCAGAGCCGCCGGTCAGGTGACACCACATCCGCCGGATCACGAACAGCAAGGGGGAGTCGTGGTCGACCCGAAGGCCGGAGGCCCCGTTGCGGAGCCACGAAGAAGGTATCGGCGGGGGAACAGGGCCCGGGCTACCTGTCGTTGGGTCTCGCCCCCTACGCTCGTGATCATGACAAACGGATTCAGCGACCAGTTCCTGCTCGAGGCGGAAAGGCACTCCGTCTGGGGCGCCGCGCAGCTCGAGGCGCTCATGGAGTTCCTGCCCGAGGCGCCGTGGAGCGCGGACCTGCCGACATGTTCGTACCAGCAAGGAGAGGTTCAGCTACGGGTCGGTGTCCTTGGGACGTACGACATGGAGGGGGGTTCCTGGCTGTGGGGCTGGGCAAATCCGGGGCTCGGCGGGAGTGAGGTCGTGGCGTTGTCCGCTGCGGTGGCACGGTACGGGCAGGCGCACGGGATTCCTGAGTTCACCGCTGAGGAACTCGATCTTTCCGGGTTCGACGATCCTCGGCGGGCCGCCGAGATGCTGGCCTTCGCGGGGATGGGGGTGGCCAACGCTCCCGGGTACATCGGACAGCCCGCAGGGCCCGGTACCCAGGTGTACTTCCTGCCCGACGACCCGAAGGTGCCGAGCGCCGAGCTCGATCCGGTCGCCCTGCCGCGCGTGCTCATGGCCGGGGTCTCGCTCATCGGGCGTTCGCCACGACAGGCCGTCACGGGGTACTTCGAGCACCACGGGGTGCCGCAGCGCGTGGAAGGGGACCAGCTGATCGCCGATCTGCCGACCGGTGACGCCGCCGTTGTCTCCTTCGACCGGATGGGGCGGATCGGTAACATCCGGCTCACGGTCAGCGGCTGACCCGAACCGTCCGTTCAGCCCGGCGTGAGTTCCTGGGTGAGGACGTGTCCGACCAAGGCGATGGGGACGGCCTTGCCGGATTCGCGGTCGCGGAGGTGGCAGAGGATGACCCGGGGCCGCCCTATGACTTTGGTCAAGCGGGAAACCTCAGCATTCGCGCGAACAGTAATCGGAGCCTGGGCGGGAGACCGCTGTGTTCCACCATCGCCACACCAACGAGTCTGGCGCCACCGAGTCGGCGGTGGCGCCAGAACCCAACACCTTCATCGGCCTTCTACCACTAGGAGACGTTCGTGGTGCGGGTCGCGCGGGTGACCTTGCAGCCCCTGCTGTCGTTCTCCTTGCCGGAGCCGACGTAGGGGGCTTCCACATCCATGGTGTAGTTGTTGAAGGCGGCGACCGTTATGTCGTCGATCGTCCTGACGACCGGTGCCACACTTGAGCTGTCGCCGTCGAACTGCACGGTGATGTCGTAAGTCTGGTCCGTCGTGGCCGAGTTGGTGATGTACAGATGCCCCTGCAGTTGCGCGGCCGCCGAGTCGATGGAGCAGTACTTGAACTCGACGTCCGTCATGGCATCGACGGGGCCGGTCGCGGACCCGGCGGTGGGGCTCTCCACGGTGTCTTCGCCGCCGGAGACAGAACTGCCGTCCGTGTCGTCGTCGTAGTGGCCGCCGCCGCTGGAACTGCTGGAACCTGAGCTGTGATCGTTGTCGCAGCCGCCACCGCGCGAGCCACGCGCACCGGTCAGCGTGATCAGGACGATGCCGAGAACAGCGATCGCACGGACATGGCGTGTCTTCACGATTCAACCCCCGCTTACACGTGTGGATATGGTGCAAGCGTACGTAGGGCGCTGTCACGTTCACAGACCGGGTGACCAGCCGCCTCGACCCGGCCCTGTCCATCCGGGCGACGGTCCCGGCCCGCGCACCTCACAGGGGAAGCAGCCGCAGTTCCGGTGTGAGACCTGGGCTCCGGTCCTGGTTGGGGCCCAGGCAACATGTGTGAGTGTCGCCAGGGGTGTTGGTGGCAGTCATGAGGGGGATGCATCGCCTTTGCCGGCGGTGGCGTTGTGGACGCAGTCGCGGAGCAGAGCGCGGCGCTGGTTGTGTACGTCATCGGGTTCTTGGCTGCTGGCCGCATATACGTTGCTGACCGGTGACCAGGCCATGGACATGGCGATGACCATGGCCATGATGTCGAACGGGTCGCCTGCGCGGACCCGCCCGGTGGCCTGGGCCTCGGCGATGGCCGTGAGCTTGCGGTCGTCGTAGTGCTGGTGGGTCTCGACGAGGTGCCCGGCAGGCCGACGCTCCAGTCGTGTCCAGGTCGCCAGCCGGATGAGGTCGGGGCGGCGCAGGTACTCGTCGTAGAGACGGACGGACCACTCCGCGAGATCGTCGGCGTCGATGGGCACCACGTTGGTGATGCGCTCCAGCGAGCTGAGGAAGATCGCGTCGAAAAGTCGCTCCTTGTCGCCGAAGTAGGCGTAGAGCTGTGCCTTGTTGGTGCGCGCTGCCGTCACGATGCGTTCGATGCGGGCCCCGGCGATGCCGTGCTGGGTGAACTCTTCGGTGGCGGCGTCCAGGATGCGCTGATAGGTCGCGGCGCCTCGCGAGGTCTGGGGCTGTTCCGGCATGCCCGCACTCTACCAAACAGAACAGTTGGTTTGCCTTGGGGTGCGGTCGCACCTACTCTGCAACAGACAGAACGGTCTGTTTAAGGAGTCACGTATGCGAACGACCGACGGATGGCAGGCAACCGGCCCGACGGCACTGCGGCGCGCGTCGCTGGAGCGCCGTGAGCTGCGCCCGGATGACATCGCGGTGCAGGTCGACTACTGCGGCGTGTGCCACACCGACCTGCACGCCCTGCGCGCCTACGACCAGCACGCGAAAGCGCCCCTGGTGCCCGGTCACGAATTCACCGGCGTGGTGGCCGGGACCGGCCCCGAGGTGACGACCTTCTCGGTCGGCGACCGCGTCGCGGTGGGCAACATCGTCGACTCCTGCGGCGTGTGCGCCATGTGCGAAGCCGGACAGGAGAATTTCTGCCACTCCTTCCCGACTCTTACCTACGGCGGCACCGACCGACAGGACGGGTCGACCACCCTGGGCGGCTACTCCCGCGAGTACGTCGTGCGCGACGCCTTCGCCTACCCGCTCCCCTCCGGCCTCGACCCGGCCGCAGCCGCCCCGCTGATGTGCGCCGGCATCACCGTCTGGGAACCCCTGCGCTCCCTCGGCGTCGGCCCCGGAAGTCGCGTCGCCGTGGCCGGCCTCGGCGGCCTGGGCCACCTCGCAGTCAAGATGGCCGTGGCACTCGGCGCCACCACGACCGTCATCAGCCGCACCCAGGACAAGCGCAACGATGCCCGCAGGCTCGGCGCTCACGACCTCATCGCCTCCACCGACACCCAGCAGATGGCCACGGCACGCGACACCTTCGACGTCGTCATCGACACCATCTCCGCCCCCCACGACCTCGCCCCGTATCTGAAGCTGGTGGCGATGGACGGCACCCTCAGCCTCCTCGGGTACCTGGGACCCGTCACCGTCGAGGCCACGGACCTGCTCATCGGCCGCAAGAAGCTCAGTTCCGCGGGCAGCGGAGGCCGCCTGGCGACGGCCGAGATGCTCCAATTCTGCGCCGACAACAGCATCGCCGCCGACATCGAAGTACTCCCGTCGTCACAGGTGGACACTGCACTCGACCGCCTCCGGCGAAACGACGTCCGCTACCGCTTCGTGCTCGACATGTCCGACCTGGACTGAGGAGACAGTTGGCCGGGCCATGGCATGCGTACCGGACAACGGCGCGCGCATGGCCTGGCACTCGGCCCTCTCACCAGCGACCCTTTGCCCGAGCAAGATCAAATTGGGCTGGGGGAGACCACCAAGAAGCTGATCGGCTCTCAGAATCAGGTCGCGCTCAGCGGAAGCGCCTCTGACCCGGCTGTCCAACTCGGTGGGGCGACGGGAAGGCCATGCCCGCACCACAGGGGCGGCTGGCTGCCTCTGCTGCGCAGGCGTTGTCCTGCCCGCGGATGGGCTTCCAGGCGTCGGCGGAGTTTCTGGCGGATGCCGAGCAGTCGACTGCGCGCAGCTCGTAGGCGAGCTCGACGAGGGCATTGTTGCGGGCCGTGCGAGGCTGGACGCCGAGTGGGTGGAGGTGGCGGACCCGCTGGCTGTGGCTGAGGTGCTGGCTCGGGAAGCGCCCCGGGAGCAACCAGCGCCCCGACGACATCAGCTGCGTCCCGGCCGTCACCACCGAGGCCGGCCCTGTCCCGGAGACTGCTCCCTACAGCGCCTGCTGGGAGGACTGCGGAGCCTGCTCGGAGGCGCAAGACCTGTGCCGCTGGCACGCAGGCTTCCATGCGGGCGAACAGTACATCCGGGAGCTGCTGACCACCCTCGCCACCGACCCTCTTGCCCTGGGCCAGCTTCAGGAGCGGCACGACGACCTCGAGCACCAGCGCGCTGGAGTGGCCGCTGCTGAGACCACTGCCCAATCCTGTACTTGACCCGCAAGCCAAGGCCGGACCTGGTGAGTGACGGCATCGGGGCCGGGCCTTCTTTGCCTTCCACGCCTTTCCGTATCCGAACGGGATGGATTCCGAGGCGGGCCGTGCGGTCCAGCGCTGCCAGCCCCGCGAGTGCTACCACCCTGCTACCTTTGGTGATATGAGCAGCGACAAGAAGCAGACCCAGCTCCGGCTGGCCCCCGACGTTCTCGCCGCCGGCAAGGGCGCCGCCGCTGCCCGGGGCCTGGACTTCAACAAATACGTGGAGCGCCTTATCTCCGAGGACACCACTGGTGCCCGCTCGGCCGGCATGGCCGCAGCCCAGCGCCTGATCGACACCCAGAGCGCCTTCCTCGACGACCTGGAGGCCGACCTCGACGCGCAGCACACCCCGGCCGCGCAGAACCGGGACGCCGCTGCGTGAGCATGTCCCTGCACGTCGACCTGTCCTGGATCCTCGAAGTCGCCGAGCGGGCAGGCAAGCACGACCCCGCGCCCGACGACCTCGGTGTCCCGCTCGCTGCCGTCGCCCGCCACCGCGCGGAGCTCCTCGAGCAGCCCGTTTACGGCGGCGCCTACGCCCGCGCCGCCGCCCTCGTCCACACCCTGGGCCGCTGCCGCTGGCTGGAGCGCTCCAACCTCACCGTCGCCTGCGCCGTGGCGGTCATGTACCTCAACGCCAGCGGTATCCCCGCCGACCCGGACCGCGACCAACTCGCCGCCCTGGCTCAAGAGCTCTACAACCCCCGCTGCACCGCGGCGAGCATCACCGAGCAGTTGCGCACCTGGCAGGGCTGACGCGGCCAGTGTCGGTCAGGCGTCGCACCCTTACTGCAGGGAGGATGCCGCGGCGCGCACTTCGAGGTAGAAGTGCGCCATGGACCCTGACCTATCTGCCACCGACTACGTCTATGTCTGGGCCGACGGTGTCCACCTGCCTCCGCCTGGAAGAGGCGAAGGCCGCCGTGCTGGTGCTGATGGGTGCGCGCGGACGGCACGAAGGAGCTGACCGCAGTGACTGACGGCTACCGCGAGTCGCCCGAGGCATGGGCAGGGCTACTGCGGGACTGCTCCTGCTTTCACCGGGGGATGCGAGCCCGGTTTTGGCAGTCGGCGACGGCGCGCTCGGCTTCTGGCATGCACTGCACGAGCTTTCCCCGACACCCGCCACCAGTGGTGCTGGGCCCACAAGACCGCCAACGTCCTGGACGCCCTGCCGAAGTCGGCCCAGCCGGCCGCCAAGCGCGCGGTCCAAGAGATCTACAACGCCGAGGACGAGGAGCACGAGGTCAAAGCTGTCGCCACGTTCGCCAAAACAGTACGGGGCGAAGTGCCCCAAGGTCATCAAGTGGATCACCGACGACAAGGACGAACTCCTGGCGCTTTGTCGATTCTCCCGCTGAGTATTGGTCCCATCTGCGGACCACGAACCCCCTCGAGTCGACCTTCGCCACTGTTGGGCTGCGAACCAAGGTCACCGAAGGCGCCGGGCAGCCGGGCCGCCGCGCTGAGCATGGTGTTCAAGCTGATCGAATCCGCACAGGCCCGCTGGCGCCCGGTCAACGCACCCCACCTCGTTGTCCTGGTCCGGGCGGGTGCCCACTTCGAGCGGGACCAACTGGTTGAGCGGCCAGAAGGGATCGCGGCATGATCAGCCCTCACTTCAACGAGGAGCCCGCCGAGCACCGGCGCTTCGCCAACTACCTGCAGGCTCTGGAGGCCGTCGCCGAGACGGAGGAGGCCGGCCTGGTGGCTGCCGTCCTGAGTGATGAGGACGCAACGATGGCGGACAGTGCGGTGGGCCGCCATCTGGACCGCCGGGTCACCGACTTGCTGACCGACCCCCGGTTCACGGCCTGGGCCCGGACCATGACGGAGGTGATCGCGGAGCGCGACTTCCTCACCGGTCGCTTGCACGAGTGGACCCTGCTCAGAAACATCGCGCTGGGCAAATCGTGGGCCGACGATGAGATCACCACCGCATCCGACTGGTTCCAACGCACGGCCGCAACCATGCAGATCGTGACCTCCCCCGAGGCCCTCAGGCTGCTGGCCGAACGCGGACGAACCCGCCGCGTCCGAAACGCAGCGAACCATCGGCTCCGGAACCTGCCCAACTGACCTGATCCACAGGTCTTGACGAATCCTTACGGGGGAGACCGGCGACGGGCTTCAGGAATTCGAGGACGTCATTCCGGCCCAGGGCGCCGGCGCGCGGCGGGTTGAACAGACGGCCACCCGCATCTTCAGGGCCTCCCAACCGTCCACGCTGCTCGTCAGTGAGCGGGCCCATCTGGGCCACGCCAGCCCGAAACGAATGCCAACAGCGTGGCAGCCGACCTGAGCCGCGTCCGCAGACGTACTTCCGGTCGGTCTCAGGTGCTTCGGGGCACCTCGGACAACTGCTGGCCGAAGAACGGAACCAGCTCGGCGGTCAGCCGCAACAGCACCACTGCGTCAGACCACTTCACTCTTCAGCGCATGATGAACGGGGGCCGGTCGAACTGCTCAAGCGTGCCTTGAGACGGGATCGCCTCCAAGCTGCCACATCTCATAGTTCCCGCATTCTGCCGTGATCTCGGCCGTCGACTGAGCCGCAGTGACGAAGTCATCCACCACCGGTGAGGTGTGCGATGCCGCCACCGCGAGGCACACCTGGTCGGGCGCCAGATCCGGGATGGGCACATAGACGACGTCCGGATGCGAGTAGAACACGGACGCCGAACGGGCCAGGAAGGAGATACCCCGTCCGGCCGCGACATGCTCGAGCGTCTCGTCCACCCCGCGCACCGAGTACCCAGCATTGAGGAGCGGGCGCTTGGTGGGCTGCGTGCTCGGGGCACCGTTCCAGACCAGCGTTTCGCCGGCCAGGTCGGCTTCCGTGACCTCCTGCTTGCCGGCAAACCGGTGTCCGGCGGGCAATACCGCTACCCGCGGCTCGGTGTACAGCGGGGTGACGCGCAGGCCGGCCTCGTCGATGGGCAGCCGTACATAGCCGACGTCGATGCGGCCGTCGAGCAGCATCGCAGCCTGGTCGTCCCCTTCGATCCGCTGCACGTCCACGAACACGTCCGGGTGCCGGTCCTCGAACGCACGGGCCGCAGGGATGACCGCAATGCCAGCCCGGAAACCGACCATGAGCCGCCGCTTGCCACTGGCGGCCGCAGACACCCGGCGGCGTACCGCGTGGGTGGAGGCGAGCAGTGGGCCGGCATCGGCCAGCAGTTGCCGGCCCGCATCTGTCAGCTCCACGCCGTGGCGATCCCTGGTGAACAGCGAGGCGCCGAGATCATGCTCGAGCGCGCGGATCTGCCGGCTGAGCACCGGTTGTGCGATGTGAAGCTCATCGGCGGCGCGGCCGAAATGCAGCCGTTCGGCCACGGTGACGAAGTAACGCAGTTTGCGCAGATCCAGATCCATATAACCCCCCTGGCCGTGGTGATACCTCCAGGGTATCACCACGGCTTCAATAGGTCTTGGACGCCACTCGGGCCAGATGGCAGCATAAAACCAGGCGCTTAAGGGCGGCCAAGTGAATTCGGCACAGAAATTCGACATTGGAATGTGAGAGCAGGGCCAAAGCCCGGAAAGCAGGAACACCGATGAGCGGCATCAGCATAATCGGACCGGGAAACATGGCCCGTGCTCTGGCCGGCCGGGCGCTGGCCGGCGGCAACACCGTCGAGATCATCGGCCGCGACCAGGCGAAGGCCAAGGAATTGGCCACCACGCTCGGCGGCGCCACGGTCGGGCGGTTCGGGGCCGCCCCGAACGGGAACATCGTGATCCTCGCCGCGCCGTACGCCGGCGCGGCGGCGGTTGTGAGGGAGTACGGGGACGCGCTGCGCGGCAAGATCATCGTCGACATCACCAACCCCGTAGCCCCCGACATGCAGGGCTTCGTCGTCCCCGACGACAGTTCCGGCGCACAGGAGATCGCCAAGGCGGCTCCCGATGACGCGCATGTCGTCAAGGCGTTCAACACCGTGTTCTCCCACGTTCTGGCGGCTGGCCGGGTCGAGGGCCGTCCTCTGGACGTGTTCATCGCCGGCGACGACGCGCAGGCGAAGGCACGCGTGTCGGCGTTCGTCGAGAGCCTGGGGCTGCGTCCCTGGGACACCGGGGAACTGTTCATGGCGCGGGCACTGGAGAACGTCGGTCTGCTGGAGCTGGGCATCATGAACCACTCCGTCAAGCACGTCATTTTCTCCCTCGGTATCAGCTTTCTCGGCTGAGCGAACCCATACCAATACCTCGTGCTGCATTACGCCAGTTGCCCTATGGGCACGGGAAGATCCTGCACTTACCCTCGCAAGGGAAATTAAATGCGTGTATTCGTTGCCGGGGGGACCGGTCATTCCGGTTCGTATATCATCCCCGAACTCATAGCTGCCGGGCACGAGGTCACCGGCCTGGCCCGGTCGGAGGCTTCCGCGGCGACCCTGTCCGCGCTCGGCGCGAAGGTGCGTCGCGGCGACCTTCAGGATCTCGACGGGCTCAAGGAGGCAGCCTCGGGCTCGGATGGCGTCATCCATGTCGCCCACAGGCAGGATCTGCTGCCCTCCGGAGGGATGGACGCCGTCGCCGCTGCGGAGCTCCCGATCATGCTCGCGTACGGCGAGGCACTCGCGGGAACCGGAAAGCCGCTGGTCACGGCTGGGAGCATGGGCTCGCCCGGGAACCTGGAGCGGCCGGCCACCGAGATGGACCCGGCCCTCCCCGTCGGCGAGGAGCACAAGGGCACCCTGCGGGTCCGCAACGTCGTGGAAAGGTCCGTTGTCGACCTCGCCGAGCAGGGGGTGCGGTCTTCGGTCGTCCGGATCGCCAACATCGCGCACAGCGCGACCGACCGTGCCGGCTTCCTCCCCACGCTGATCGCGCTTGCGAAGGAAAAGGGGTTCGTCGGCTACCACGGCGACGGCGCGAACCTGTGGAACGCCGTGCACATCCACGATGCCGCCACCTTGTTCCGCCTCGCGCTGGAGAAGGGGCCGGCCGGCAAATACTGGCACGCGGTAGAGGACGGGGGTATCACGTTCCGCGACATCGCCGAGGCCATCGCCGGCCGCCTGGGCCTGCCCGCCGTGAGCGTTCCCGACGATGCCCTGATGACGCCGGGGTACTTCGGGTTCCTCACGAATATCGTCACGCAGAGCTACCCGGCGTCCAACCTCATCACCCGCCGGGCCCTCGGCTGGGAACCCGCCCGGCCCGGCCTGCTCGCCGATCTGGACAACGGCCACTACTTCCCCGTCGGCTGACGGCGGGAACCCGGATCGAAAAAGCCCGGCAACCGGCAAGTTCGTTTCTACTGAAGGACGTTGAGACTGTGACGACTGTGGCAATCATCGGAAGCGGAAACATCGGCAAGACCCTCGCGCGACTCGCTGTCGGGGCCGGGCACCAAGTGGTGCTCAGCAACTCGCGCGGTCCCGAAACGCTCGCGGACATGGCCGAGGAACTGGGGCCGCGGGCGTCCGCGGCGACGAGCGAAGCGGCCGCGGCGGCCGGTGACATCGTCGTGGTCACGGTGCCGGTCAGAGCCTTCCCCCATGTGCCCGCCGCGCCACTCGCCGGGAAGACGGTCATCGACACCTGCAACTACGGCCCCGAGCGTGACGGGCACATACCCGAGCTCGACAGCAAGTCCCTCACCTCAAGCGAGTTGCTTCTGCGGTACGTCCCGGACGCCCTGCTCGTAAAGGCGTTCAACAACATCTACTTCAAGCACCTGCTGTCACTCGACCGCCCGGCAGGTGCGGCCGACCGCTCCTACTTGCCGATCGCCGGGGACTCCGCACCGGCGAAGGCGGCGGTGACCGCATTCATCGACTCCATCGGCTACAGCGTGGTAGACACGGGAACGCTGGCCGACAGCTGGCGGCAGGCGACGGGCACGCCGGTGTGGGGAACACCGTACGGGCCGTACTCGAACGAGAAGGGCCAGCCGGTCGGCGAGGACGCCATCCGCGCCGCACTGGCCACCGCAACGCGGTAACCGTCAATTGGCGCGGACCGCAATGTGGTCCGGCCGCGCCGGCCCCCGCCCGGGGATACCGGGCGGGGGCATATTTCGCACGCAAAGGCGTAGAATCCAGCGAAGGTTTGCCCCTGCGCCTCGTCGCACGGACTCAGGTTCGACGTCGCTGGGTCAAGGTCGCGAACCGCTCCCTGTACGGCCAACTGCCCGCGCAGATTCGTGTTGGCCTCCTTGCGCCGGTGGTTGTCGATCTCCAGGACCTGGACGATCCGGGCCAGGAGCTGCGCCTGGGCGCGGACCCTCTGTGAGGTCCTGCGGCCCCTCACCTGTCGACCGCGCCCGCCCCGGTTCGAAGCACCACCTGATCATTGACCGACACGGCGCCCCACTCGCCGTAACCCAGCTCCTTGCAGCCTCCGACGCATCCGAACCTCACCCTGAAGCGGTCAGCTGGCTACGCTGAACCATCCCGGCTGCACCTCGGCCAGAAGCGGCTGCAGTGACTGCACTGCGGACCGCAGGTCCTCATCCGTGACGTCAAGAGGCTCCGGCAGGCTCAGCCCGTACCAGCGCAGCCGCCAGAGGTCGAAGACTTCGCTCCCGTCGGCTGCGAAGTCCACATCGACCTCAGTGCCGTTGCCGCTGACGAATCGGCATCCCGCCCCATGGACCGTGTAGGAGTAGGTACCGATGTGCCCACTCCGGCTGATCAGGCGCGAGCGGGCCAGGCCAAGGATATCTGCCAGGCGCTCAAGCGAGGGGATCGCCACCCTCATGGCCTCGTCAATCGCGTTCAGAGCGTGGACGTAACCGAGGACGAGGTCTTGCGCAGCCCCGACCCGTTCCATACGTCGTCATCCCCCTGAGCCCGTGGCTGCGGGGATTGTTTCATGGGCCGCCAGCGTCTCCGCAGGACGGCATTCTGAAACGATCAGTTGGACGACCCACCGAGCGACGTCGGCCCACTCACACGGACAGCCCAGCGTGTGCGCCCTTTCTGGACGTGCACATGAAGTCAGATAGCCATAAATATGACATTGAGTGATGTTGATCACGAAATTTCACTCTCAGTGATCCTCTGGCGATCCGTCGCCACCTCTTCCCACGAGGAGCTCCATGTCACGCACAAAGCTGTCGGCGGTGATCTCGGCATGCGCCGTGGTCGGCGCCCTCATGGCCACGGCACTTCCGGCCCACGCCCATGATTCGGGCCAGGCGACCGACACCAGCGCCGAAGAAGCCACCGTACTTGGCCAGGACCACGCCAAGGCACACGCGCGCGTCCGTTCCGGGGCCAAGGCCCTGGACGGCTACTCCCAGCTGGCCCGCGTCCAGAGCCTGCAGAACCTCGCCACGTCCCAGGCGGAGGCCAACTCCCAGTTCCATCCCAAGGCGTACGGCCAGTTCGCCGAGTACTTCCCCTCTCCCGACTTCGGTGCGCACGTCGCCCAGCTGCCCACGGGCAAGGTGTTGCTGTTCTCGTTCGAGCGGATGGAATCCAACCCCACGCTCGAGCCGGCGCCCACCGACACGATCGGCGCCGCCAACGCCGGCCGCGCGTTCCTGTGGGATCCCGCCAAGGGGACAGGCCCGACGGCCTTCACGAAGGTGACCCCGCCGGAAGTCGTCATGCCGGACGGTACGCAGGAGAGCCGTCCCGCTCCGTTCTTCTGCGCCGGGCACGCGTTCCTGCCCAACGGCATGCTCGGCGTGTTCGGCGGAAACCTCGGTGGCAAGGGCGGCAGCGGCGCCAAGCTCTCGCTGGTCTTCGACCCGTGGACGGAGAGCTGGGCGGTGAACCAGGACATGTCGGTGGGCCGCTGGTATCCGTCTGTCGTCGCCGCCCCGGACGGACGTCTGCTGATCATGTCGGGCCAGTCCGAGAACGGATGGGGTACCGCCACTCCGGTCGTCGAGCGCTTCCCCGCGAAGAGCCACGCCGTCCCCTGGAACGAGAAGGACATCCCCCGCAACGTCCCCGTCGACAGGCTCCGCGTGGACGCCCCGTTCAGCTCGACCAGCGACTACCCGCATCTGTTCACCTTGCGCGACGGCAAGGTCTACGGCCTCGGACGTGACCCGAAGCAGCAATGGATCTTCGACCCGGTCGCCGAGACCCGGTCCGACCTGCCCGCCCGGCCCGACAACTTCAGCCGCAACTACGGCTCCGCCGTGCCCCTGCCCGCCGGATTCCGGGGCCCGGACTCCGTGCTCGTCCTCGGCGGCAACCGGGACGACCCCAACACCTACCGGCTCGCCCATGGCAAGTGGAAGACCCAACAGCCCCGGGCCTTCGGCCGCACCCAGGACGACACCGTCATCCTCCCCGGCGGGAACCTGCTCACGGTCAACGGAGCCTACGACATCCGTGATTACGGCAACGGGCCGTACAACCCGAGTGCCGACCTGAAATACCGCCAGGTCGAGACGCGCGACGCCCTCGGACAGTGGAAGCTCGGGCCGGTCCAGCGGCTCCCGCGCGGCTACCACTCCAATGCGGTGGTGCTGCCCGACGGCCGCATCATGCTCACTGGCGACGAACTCCAACAGCTCGCCAACGATCCCAACATCAGCGATGACATGAACGGCAGCATCGAGCTCTATGAGCCGGCTTACCTCCACCAGGGCCCTCGCCCGGTCCTGAGCCGCGTCCCTGATGGCCCGATCGCCCACCGGTCCCACTTCGAGGTCACCACCTCGACACCGGACCGCGTCAAGCGCGCTGTCCTGCTCGCGCCCACGACCGCGACCCACGCGGTGAACTTCAGCCAGCGTCACCTCGACCTGCGGATCACCTCCCGCAAGGGCGGCAAGCTGACCCTCCAGGCCCCGCCGACGGCCAACGACGCGCCGCCCGGCTACTACATGCTGTTCCTGCTCGACGAGGACGGCGTCCCCAGCACCGCCCAGTTCGTCGCCCTCAGATCGCAGCCGAAGGGACGGTGACCTCCGACTTCAGCCGATCCACCGCGCCGCACCGTACCCACGGCTGAAATCCGCCCCACAGCCGACGCCCCGAGCATTCGCCCGGCAGTCGGGGAGGGCAGGCTCCTGTGGGTCCGGAGCGGATCGCTGTTCCTAAGATTCTTCTGGTGTTTGGACTCGCTGTTCGAGCTTCGCCAGAACCGGCCTGGCCCACCACAACGAAGGCGGAGACCTCTCTTCCTCGCCCATCACGCCGGTTGTGATCTTGACGCCCTGCGTGAAGCCGCCACCCGTCTTGCCCGCATCAATGAACGGGGAAAAAGGATCCCGCTCGGGGACCTGGATGGCGGGCGAATCCGGCTCCTGCGGGCGCTGCTGTTTCCCCTTGAAGACCTTCAGGCTGAGATCGCGGAACTCCTGGTCGAAGTCCGGACCTCTCCTGGTGAGAAACGTGGCCAGTCATTTATGAACCTCTGCCCTGCCCAGCAGCAGGATGATGGGGATGACCGTCACCATCGCGGACGCGTAATCGCCGGTCATCTTGAACGTGTGCATCGGTCCCCTCGAGTCGGTAGTCGACTTGGAAGGTAGGGGAACATCCTTGGCTGTTCGTGCCGTTCAGGCAGGCATGCCCCGCATGCGTGCGAAGCCTCAGAACTCGGAGGCCGCGCGAGTGGCGACGGTGAGGTGCGCGCCAGTGAGGGCGTCCTCCGAGTTGCGTGCACGGCCACTCTCACACACGATCGCCTGCCGACAGGGATGGGTTGGTGTGCGGACTTCGAGTCGGTCGCCGACGTCATTGCAGCGCGGTGTTGGTGCGAGCACGCGGAAGGGTCAGGTAGGGGCTGTTGGCGGCCGGTTCGACCGCGGTTGGGTACGGCGGGCTCCCGGCGAGTAGGCCCCACGCGACCGCCGCCCAGCTGCCGCCCACCACAGCCACCGCGGCGAACACGATGGTTCCGCTGCGGGGGCCGGGTCGCTGGTGGGCTGTGGTGGTCGGTGTAGTGCGGGGATTTCGGCTACGTGCTGTCGTGCCCGACGCCGCGACCCCTGTCATGCTGGCGTGCTCTGAGAGCGAAAGTAGGGAATGACCTACAGAGGGTGGAGGTCCTGTATACGGTGCGTTCAGCTGTGTCGGGGAGGGGTGGGCGTTATGGGTGGGGCAGTGTTGACGTTGTCGGCGGCTGTGATCGGTAGCGCTGTGTCGCTGGTGTCGGTTTTGGTGACCCAGCGTTTTACGCAGCAGGTGCACCGGCGGGAACAGGACCGTGTCGAGCGCCACCGGCATGAGGACCTGGCAAGGGCCCGGGCGAACCGTCTGCTCGAGGAACGGCAGGCTGCATACGTGCGGTTCAGTGCGGCAGCCCGCACAGCACGGGACGCACTGGCGGCTTGCATGTACGACATGCGGCGTGCCGGCACTCTGGAGGACACGCACCGCGAGGAGTTGAAGCAACGCTGGGACGCCTACGTCGCCCAGCACGCCGAAACCCACATCATTGCCTCCAACGATGTTCTCGGCGTAGTCGGCCGCGTCAATGGGGCGCTGCGCAAGATCCATGGGCTGGTCAAGCGTTTGGACGTCGGACCGCAGAATCCAGGTGACAGTGTTGACGCTTTGACGGAGCGGATCGATGACCTCTGGCCCAGCCTGGTCGCCCTGCGTGAGGCGATGCGCCGCGACCTCGACTTGCCCGGCTCGCCGTCGTGATCAGTTCTCGAAAGGTACGGGTTCCGCGTGAAGTGACACGGTGGTGAGGTAGAGACCGTCGCCGCTGACCCGGAGCGTCGGGGGCAGGCCGTCACTGAAAGCATCCGAAACCTCGGCGGTCGGGTAGCCGAAGAGGTTGATGTCGCGGAGGACAACTGGGCAGGCAGACGGCCCAGTGAGCGTGAAGGGGTCGCGGGTGAGGCCGATGCAGGCTAGGCCAGGGGTGTCCTGGTGCCGGCCGCGGCGGTCCGTGGTGTCACCGTATGTGTCGAGCGTCAGGCCCCGGTACTGCGCGCTGAAGGCCCAGCGGGCGCCACAGAGCCAACCATCGCGAACGTCCGCGACGGTGGCGACGGCCCACTGGGCGGTGCGCTCGTCCATGCCGAAGCGGAGGGTGCCGGCAGAGCCAGGGAGCCGGAGACCGACTCCGGGGAGCAACTCGAACATGCGGAGATGGTCCCAAGGGACGGCACTGCGCCACAAGGCGGCAACGACGATCACCTGCTGCTCGGGAACCGGGCCTACCTGCGCAGAGGCGGGGTCAAAGCGACTATCCCGGTCCCGGCTGACCGGGCAGGCCCGGGCGCGCCATAGCGTTGCCGATCCACACTGACGAGCGGTTCGCACCAACCGCATCACCGACCTCGTCCGAGCCGCCCTCGCTCTTCGCCTGTGGCGTCAGCGTGAGCTGAAAAAGTGCTCACTCGGACGCCCGTGTCTCAGGGCTCACGCATACGTACGGCGAGGGCGGCGATGTCGTCGTCAAGGTGTCCTCTGCTGTATCGGAGGAGATCGCTGTGAAGAGCCGCGAGCAGCTCGCGGGGAGGTGTCGGGGGCTGTCGACGCATCCAAGCTGCCAGCGGGAAGAACTCGCCGTCGCGGGCGCGGGCCTCGGCGATCCCGTCGGTATAAAGAAGCAGCATGTCGGTGGGGGAGAAGTCGAAGGTGTCGACGTTGTAGTGCTCGCCGATTAGCTCCGCGAGGCTGAGCAGTGGCGAGGGGGTGGCCGACTCGAGGACACGGAGTTTCCCGCGGTTCAGGAGCAGCGGCGGAGGGTGTCCGCAGTTGAGGATGTCTATACGTCTGCCCTCGTGCGGGATCTCGACGAGAAGAGCGGTGGCGAAGCGCTCCATCGGCCCCTCGGGGGGAAAGGCGGCGTTGTAACGGGTGCTGCTGGCGTCCAGCCTGCGTGCGACGTTGATCATGTCGGTCTCGCCGTAGGCCGCCTCCCGGAAGGCGTTGACGATCGCCGCGGCCGCGCCCACTGCCGGCAGGCCCTTACCTCGCACGTCACCGATGAGCAGCCTGACCCCGTATGGCGTGTCGGCCACCTCGTAGAAATCCCCGCCGATGCGGGCCTCCGCTGCGGCCGCGAGATACAGCGACTCGATCTCGATGCTGCCGATACGGCGTGGCATGGGGCTCAGTACCACCTGCTGCGCCGCGTCGGCGACGAGCCGTACCTGGAAGAGGGTGCGCTCCCGTTGGAGGCGCACATGGCTTCCGTACGCGGCGGCCACGGTGACCGCGATGATTCCCGCGGCCGTCCACCACGTTCCCAGATCGGGGAAGACGAGGCCGAGACCGATCATCAGAACGAGACAGACCGTCCCGAGCAGAACGGTGGGGAGCACCGGCCACATGGCAGCGGCGAGGGCCGGCGCCGCAGGCAAAAGGCGGCTGAAGGCCATTTCCGGCGGAGTGGCGTATGCCAGACTGGCGATGACGACGGTCAGGATGACCGGCGAGAGCCGCACCAGTCTTCCCGGGCCGGGGTGCCTACGGAGCCGCGGCCGTCCAGGCTCGATCACACTTCACAGAATATCTGCGCAATGGGGGCATAGCGCTCTGAAGACCCCGCCCGCCCCTCCCGCTCAACAGTCGATGAGTGCCCCTGTGGCCCGAGCTGCTCAAACTTTGCTGTCACTGATCAACCAATCGATGCTCAGATTCCGGTCGCCCTCACCGCGCGGCGGTCTCTCCGGCCTGGGGCGGATTGCCATGTTGCGAACCACCGCCGGGCCCAACCCGTCCTCGTGTCCAAGTCGTCAGCCACCCGGGACGGCGCACAGGACACCGAGATCGGCCAGCAAGGCCACGATGGTGACGGGCTGACCGCAGTGCGGGCAGTTCCGGACGGCTCCGCGCCCGCCGACGTCGGCCTGTCGGCCGTCCAACCGGCGGACGGGGCGACGTCACGCAGGGACGCCGAGCGGCGGGTGCTCAAGCACGCGGGGCTTGTACTCGACCAGCTGGATGCGGCGGTCGAAGGTGCGGTGCTCGATCATCTCGAGGGCAACGTCCGGATAGCCGTCGTAGATGCGTTCTTCGCCCGTGGCCCCGGTGATCACCGGGAACATCACGACCCGGAAGCGGTCGACGAGACCGGCTCGTAGCAGGGATTGGCACAGGCTGAGGCTGCCGATCGTGCTGAGGAGCCCAGAGCCACTCGACTTCATCGCGCGGACCGCCTCGACAGCGTCGTCGCGGACGAGCGTGGAGTTGGCCCACGTCAGTGGCTCCTCGAGTGAGGAGGAGAACACAACCTTGGACGCTTGCGTGAGCTCGTCGACGGACGCCTCTTCTTCGGGCCTGAACTCGTCTTGGCCATTCGGGACCTCGCCTGCGGCGAAGCCCGACATCAGGCGGTAGGTGTTCGCTCCCATCAGGTAAGTGGCCTTGGGCTGCTCGCCGAGCCATGCGAGGTACTCCGGGCCCTCGAGGCCCCAGAACCCGGGCCATCCCTCTCCCGATGCGTGGCCGTCGAGGGAGGTGATGAAGTCGACGAGAAGCTCCGACATGGCGGTGTCCTTTCCTGGGGTGTCACGAGCTTGGACCGGTCGGGAGCCACAAACTCATCGGCCGCGCCGTGGAGTAACGAGAAAACCCATGACGCTGCAGCCGATCAGATCGGCGGAGCGGCACTGCTTCGGAGGGCGCCGGAGGCTCACATGATTGCTCTATGCATGCAGTCGGGTAATGATCTCCATGCGATTGGGAACGGCGGTTTGCGTTCTGTCGACGCCCCAGCTCGGCCCCACCCGCGAACGGCCCACCACGCTCTACTGGTGATCGGTGCGCCTTCGCTGCCCGGAGGGCTGGCGGGCCGCCGTCAGGGCCGTTGCGCGGGCCCAATGACGGTGAGTCCCAGCTGCGCGGCGAGCCAGTGGGCGTATGGCTCTCTGCTCTGGAGGCCGTTGTGGACGGCGCTGCGGACGTGAACGAAGACGGTGTGGTCGTCGGTGGGCTTGTCAAGCTCGAGCTTATGGGCATTGAAGACAAGGGTCACCTCAGCGTGCTTGGACTCGCCGTTGAATCCCGCCTCGGGCGCGTCCGGCCATTGCAGCGATTCCCAGTGGATCGAGCCCACATTCGGACCGATCGCCGCGGTGAAAACGTCCTCGATATGGCCGATTGGAAGGTTCCACACCTCCCACTCCACGGGCAGCCGCCCCTCGAAGGCGGCCGCCTCGGTCGGCAGGCCGCTCGCCGGGACACCGGCGACCAGAGCCGGCAGGTCCTCGAACGGAATCTCTTCCACTTCCTCCAGCTCGAACGCCCCGCAGAACCGCCCCTCGGGCTCGGGTATGGCCTTCGCCATCCGCCGCACCTCGGCGACGGAAGAAAGCTCCGTGTACGCCGAGACCTTGGAGTGCTCGCAGCGACCGAACTCCATGAGGCGGCGCGCGGTACGCAGGGCGAGGGCAGGGTCGGAGGTGCGGAAGACCGGATAGGCGACGTCGTTGGACATCCGATGACTGTGTCACGGCCTTGTCATCACAGGCCATCACATATACCGCACGCTCGCCGTGCTCATTACAAGTCATTCATTTGGCGAGTCTGCGGTAACAGATGAGGGTGCAGGCGATGCTCGCGAAAGCGAGGAAGTGCTCGGCCTTGCGTTCGTAGCGGCGGTGGAGTCGGCGGCAGCCGGCGAGCCAGGCCATGGTCCGTTCGATGGTCCAGCAATGTCGTCCGAGTCGCTGTGAGGTGTCGACGCCCTTGTGGGCGATGCGGTGTCGGATGCCTCGCTGTGCCAGCCATTTCCGCAGTTGGCGGTAATCGTAGCCCTTGTCGGCGTGGAGCTTGGCGGGCCTACGTCGGCGAGGTCCTCGGCGGGACCGGATCGGAGGTATGCCTTTCACGAGCGGAATGAGGGCCTGGCTGTCGTGGACGTTGGCGGCGGAGACGCCGGCGGACAGGGGCAGACCGGTCCGATCGGTGATCAGATGGATCTTCGAGCCGTACTTGCCCCGGTCGACAGGATTCGGACCTGTCAGGTCCCCCTTTTCAGGGCCCGCATGTCCACCGAGTCGATCGCGCACCGCGACCAGTCCAGGTCGCCGCAAGAGCCGAGTTCGTCGAGGACCAGGCGGTGGAGCTTGGCCCAGACCCGGGCCTTCGTCCACTCTGCGAACCGGCGGTATGCCGTCGCGCCGGACGGGCCGAACGACGCCGCGGGCAGCTGCTGCCACGTACAGCCCGACGTTGCCACGAATACGATCCCCGCCAGAACCTCACGGTCACCATGCCGGCGCCGACCACCACTCTTGTGGCGTCGACGGCGCCTACGGCACCACCCGCTGGAACAGCTCCCACAGCGCATCCGGCACCAACCGCTCAACAATCCCCGCCACAGCAGCAACGAGACAACTTGTTAGCTACCGCGCCGGCCTGCTGCAGCAGGCCAGGGGCCCTCCTCAAGAGGCGATCAGACCGGTCTTACACTCCGGGAAGAGGCCGCCGCACTCAAAGGTGAGCCCCTCGACGCCTTCTGCGACGCAGTCCTCGCCGACTTCGGAGCCGGAAGCACCGACGACGTCGCCCTCCTCGCCGTACGCATTCCACCCCGTCCCGCGGCCAATTTGCCTGAACCCGGCCGGACTCGCGGAACACCTACATTTCATCGGCCTTGCTGGGCCCGACTAACGAAATCCGCCGTACGCCAGCCCCGGGCCTCCTCGCCGTTACTGCAGGTGCCGCGCCTGGGGGACGCGCCGCTGGATCAGACGAGGGCCGGGGCTGAGCTGCAGTCGCCCCCCGACACCAGCCTGGATGGCAGCAATGTGCTGCCGGAGTGAAGCTTGAAGCCGAAGCCAGCAATGGAGGAGCAGTGGGCAACCTTGTCGTCGCAGGAACGGATGGCTCGTCGTCGAGTCTCGCCGCGGTGGAAGAGGCCGCCAGGGAAGCCCAGCGGCGTCGTGCGGAGCTTCGTGTAGTGCACGCCTTCAGTTTGCCGGCCATGCCCGAGTTGGCGCCGCTGGACCCCTCACCAGTCAAACGCCTGTTGAACGAGGCGGCGCAGCGTGCTCGGAGGGTGGCGCCGGAGGTGGAGGTCACCGAAGCCGTGGTGACCGGCGACACCGTAGCGGTGCTGGTAGCTGAGTCGCGGGACGCGGACCTTGTGGTCGTCGGCCCCCGGGGTACGGGTGGCATTATCGGCATGCTGCTGGGATCAACGGCGTCGTCCCTGGCCGCCCACAGCCAGTGTCCAGTGATGGTGGTTCGCGATGAACCGGTCGGCACGGGGCCGATCGTGCTCGCTGTCGACGGCTCCTCCGTCGGTGAAGCAGCGGTCGAATTCGCCTTCGCCGAGGCGGCGCTACGGGGGGCTGAGATTGTGGCCGTACACGCGTTTCAGCCGGACTACGTGCCGCCCGGTACGGGCCCGGAGAGCGCGGAGCGTCTGTTGGCGCAGGCACTCGCTGGCCGCACGGAGAGATATCCGGACGTCACGGTCAGACACGAAGTGCTGAGCGGCGAAGCCCGCGAGGCATTGATCGAGGCGAGCCGGACGGCCCAGCTCGTGGTCGTCGGAGCCAGAGGGCGTGGAGGTTTCGCTGGCCTGCTGTTGGGTTCGGTGAGCCAGGCACTGCTGCACCACGCCCACTGCCCCGTCACCGTCGTCCGCGGCACGGCATGACCAGACCCATGCCCGTGGGTGTGAGTGCCCCACCGTCAGACGGTTGGATACCGCCGGGACCGACAGGGAACCTGCACGGTGTGGGATGCTCGTGGCGGAGTCGACGTCCAGCCAGGTGACGTCGCCCGACCGCTCTCTCTCGCGCGTGGAGGTCGAGCCCTGGAGACGCCGGACCGGAGCGGCGCTGCCTCTTGTTGCGCGCCTCGCGGCGCTTCGACCGGGATCCCATGAGCCCGACTCACCACACTGCGGGGCAGAACAGCGATTGGTTTGCATTTGCTTCAACCGGCCAGGTGAGTTCGTCCTTCCACACTGGAATTGGCGGCATCGCCACCGATTTGACGCCGCTGCCGGTGCACTTTGGGGTAGAGCGAGTCGAAACCGTGGGTGTTGAAGTTGCGGATCACGTCTCTGACGCGGTCTGCGTTGGTGAACGACACCTTGGTAGGTGTTTTTCAACCTGCCGAGATCACGTGACCGCTGGCATCGATGGCTCTGACATTGGTGTTCAAGGTGTCAGCGGGCGACGTAGCCTTCGCGGAGAGGGCCGCCTGTCATGTTCAGCACTCGCTTAGCTGAGGTCGTCAGCGGTGTCGGGTCAGCGTGTCTGGCCAGGGCGAGGTGTCCGTCGAGTAGGTGTTGGCCGAGGTCGGGATCAGCTGATTTCAGGCGCCTGGGCAGCCATTTTCCGGCGCCGTTCCACGTGCGATGGTGCGCGGTGAGCAAGTGCGCCGCTTCGCGGAGGACTCGGTCTGCCACCGCCAGCTGTTCGTGAGGGTCGCTGTGGGGGCCGGTGTCAGTGAGGTCGTCCAAGAGGTCTGTGAGCAGGGCTCGCTGGGCTTCGCACTCGGGTCCTGTCAGGGGATCTGGGCCTGCTGCCAACAGGGCTTTCGCTTCCTGGCGAAGCGCCTCGACATGACCGTCGGCATCGTGGACAACGATGGAATCAGCGAAGAGGAAGAGTGCTGTCGCCCTGCGCGTTATGCGGCTTTCCGCGAAGGCGGTTCGCAGGTCGAAGCGACTGTTGAGGAAGACCTCGGCCAAGCGGTCGTCGTGACGAAGCACCTCACGACGTCTCATGCCGTGATCAGGGAGAAGGACCGTGATGTCGAGGTCACTGCTCGGGGTGGACTGACCGTGGGCGGCGGAACCGCCCAGCACCGCGCCGGTCGCTTCCGGATAGCGCGCGGAAACTAGTCGGGCAGCTGCACGGACGTCCGCGGCTGCTTGGTCGGAACCGAGCCAGGGGCAGGGGTGCGGCTGGGGATTCATGGCCGTCATCGTGCCAGCTCGGGTCAGGGCCGCTTCGTCCAGTTGTCGGTGCGAGGTCCTTCGCGGGTGATGCGTTGGGTCATCACGGTGATGAGTGCCCAGTTCAGATGGGCTTCCTGTTGACTGAACTAACTTGGGAGTTTTCCCAGTTCAGGCACGGTATAGAGGATGCTGCTGCTAGCTTCCGGGCATGCCTGAGAACGAGGGGGCCGAGCGTGATCTGTCCGCTCTGGAGCTGCCGCAGTGGGGCCGCTTACGAGAGACCGGGGATCCGTACCAGCTGATCGACAAGGACGGGCTGGTCTGCGCGGAGGCCCAGGCGTTCTTCAAGGACCTCCAGACCGCGGGCCGCGAAGACACGACCCTGCGCTCCTACGCGCTGGACCTGCTGCGATTCCTCTGGGTGCTCGACATCAGGTGGGACCAGGCAACCAGGTGTCGAGGCGAGGGACTTCATGCGCTGGATGCTGCTGGCCGACAAGCCCGTGCGCGTGCACTGGCGCCTCCAGCTTCGATCGCAGACGGCAGCACCGAAGGGGCATGGCGTCGTGAGGCTGGCACCGGGGACGCCGAATCCGGTGACGGGCAAGTCGTCGCCGGGCGTCAAGTACGCGGCCCGGTCCGCTGCCCTCGCGGAGGTGGAAGTCGTAGAAGGTCCGCATGACCGTTTCGCAGTGAGCCCTGGTCGTGACCTCCTCGGCCGTTGCGAACCCATACTCACCCCCGCCCAGTCGGCCGACGCGCCGGCGCGGACGCTCACCAACGGAACCGCGGGAGCGAAACTCCACCCCTACGCCGGCCTCCAGTCCGCCGGCACCCGCTCCGCCGACCTCAACCGGCTCGGCCACAACAGCCAGGGCAGTGCGGGATGACCACCAGACCACGCACCGTGATGCGTATCTACTTCCATGTGCAGAACGCGGAGCTGTACGAGCAGATCCTCGACGTCCTCGAGGGCGTCACCCCGCGCGTTCAGGCGCACCCCGCAGACTGGTCCGCCGACGTCGACCTCACCGGCGCCCTGCGGTACCGGGACCACGGGCCCGAAAGCCTTGCCGCGGTCATCCGGCTCCGCATCCTCGCCATGTACGGGGTTCAGATCAGTGCTGGAGTCGGGCCGTCGCGAATCCGACGAGTTCGCCGATTCCCGCTTGGCTCTCACTGGGAACCCGCCGGCCGCACTACATTCTCGGCGCCGGTCGGCGGCGGGTTCCTTGGCCAGGGCAGGCTGGGCTGGCGGGACAGGTGAAGCGAGTTCGGGGTTCGGCCGCAACTGGAGGGCTCGCATTCTGAGGTGTCCCGTGTGCGTGGCTGACACCCGCAACTTCATGACGCTGAGTTAGGCCGTTTCGTTTGGATCATCGGGCTGACCACAGGAAGATGCCTGCGATGTGGAGTCCGGCCAGGTAGATCGCTGCTCGCCTGCTCGTGCCCGTCGCCAACCCCGCCGCCCAGCGTCTGCGAGGGTGTCAAGCGGGGCGTCTTGGGTGAATTGCGTGGCTACTGCCAAGCCTGGCTTTGTTCGTGAGAACGGATTCTGGCTCAGGTTCTGTGATGCGGAAACGCCATGGTCAGCCATGGTCTTCCCACTCTTCTTGGCAGAACCGGGCCTCGCTGATTGTGGCGTCGCCGGCTCTCGTGGCCCGGACGTTCATGTTGAGGCCGCCCAACCCCAGATCGCCGCCGCAGCCCAAGATCAGGCTCGTCTCATGCTCTTCGGTGTGCTGGATTATGGCCTCATCAACGATGGATATGGGCATGCCAATCAGTCGGATACCCTCATACTCGACCTGTGGACCGATACGGCCCTGCACGGTGACAGTGCCCGCGCTGAGTACCGCCTCGGTCGCGCCGCCGCCCCCGACGGTCGCATCCCCGCACCGAAGCCGATGACGCGCCGCGACGGCGAACTCACCTTCTTCGCAATGGACTACGTCACCATCACCCGCGACCCGCGCACCCAGCTGGTCGTCGCAATCGGGGGCGACCCCCGTGCGGCGGGCATCCTGCAGACCGCCGACGGGTCACGGGCGCGGCCGCATCCCGGTGAACAGGGCCTTGAGCACGCGGTCCACGTACGCGGGGGTCAGCGGCTCCTGGGTGATCAGCAGCCTGAAGTACAGCGGGCCGGACAGGATCGTCATCGCCAGGTCCAGATCGAAGTCGGGCGACAACTGGCCCTGTTCCCGCGCCTTTTCGAGGCGTACGACGGTCTTCCGCGCCTGCGGGGCGATGAACCGTTCGTTGAGCGCGGCGGCGACCCCTGTGTCGTGCTGGGCCTCGCCGATCATCGCCCGGAAGAGGGAGTCGAGCGGCGCCCTGCCCAGCAGCTCGACGATCGCGTGGATCTGTGTGCGCAGGTCAGCGAGGACGTCGCCGGTGTCCGGATAGTCGAGCGCCGCGCCGTTGACCGACAGCAGCGAGTCGAGCAGTAGGGCCCCCTTCGAGGGCCACCGGCGGTAGACGGTGTGCTTACCGACGCCGGCCCGGGCCGCGATCGCCTCGATGCTGAGCCTGGCGTAACCGAGTTCCTGCCCCAGTTCCACGGTGGTGCGCATGATGGCTTCGGTCAGGTCGGGGCCGCGACGGCGGGTAGGTGGCATCCCTCCACAATAAGGCACGGCACGTGCCGTGCTTGACAGGTGTTCACGCTCCGGGGCACTCTCTGGACACCAGAACGGCACGGGGCGTGCCGTTTCTTCGAGGGGGAACGCATGGACGCTGACGTGATCGTCGTGGGGGCGGGCCCCACGGGCCTGATGCTGGCGGCGGAGCTGCGCACCGCCGGGGTGCGGCCGCTGATCCTGGAGCGGCAGCCCCGGCTGCGCGAGACTCCACGCGCGAACGGGCTGGGCGGTCAGATCCTCGAACTGTTGCGCTACCGGGGCATGGCGGCCGACATCCGGGCCACCGCCACGGATCCCGATCCGGCCCCCAGGTTCCCGTTCGGCGACGTCCACCTGGACTTGACCCGGGTGACGGACCCGCCGCTGCGCTCGGTCCAGCTCCAGCAGGCCCGCCTGGAGCGCCTGCTGGAGGAACGCGCCCAGGCACTCGGCGCCCCCGTACGCCAGGGCCACGAGGTGGCGGAGGTGACCCAGGACCCGGATGGCGTGAGCGCGTACGTCCACGCCCCCGACGGGCCGTACCGGGTGACCGCCGCCTATCTGGTCGGCTGCGACGGCTCGCGCGGGCGGGTCCGCGACATGGCGGGCATAGCGTTCCCGGGGACCACGTATCCCCAGGTCAACCGGCTGGCCCAGGTCACGCTCCCCGAGGGGGCGACGCGCCGCGACAACGGCGACCTCGACGTGCCTGGGGCAGGCATGCTCCGCGCGGGCTTCACCCGGACCGAGCGCGGCGTGTTCGGCTTCGGCTGGCTCACCGACGAGGTACTGCTCATCTCCACCACCGAGGACGAGACCACCACGTTCGAGGACGACGCGCCGATGACCCTGGCGGAACTCCGGGGCAGCGTCGGCCGCGTGCTCGGGGAGGACCTGCCGTTGGGCAAGCCGCTTCGGCTGTCGCGCTACCAGTTCCAGGCCCGGCACGCCGAGCGGTACCGGGAGGGACGCGTCCTGCTGGCGGGCGACGCCGCCCACCAGTTCCCCGCCACGGGCGTCGCCCTCAACGCCGGGATGCTCGACGCGGTCAACCTCGGGTGGAAGCTGGCCGCCCAGGTGCAGGGCTGGGCACCGCCGGGACTGCTGGACACCTACCACGCCGAACGCCGCTTCGCCGGGGAGCGGACCCTCCTGCACACCCGTGCCCAGGTGGCGTTGCGACGCGGCCACGACCCCGCCGCGCAAGCCCTGCGCGACGTCTTCCAGGAACTGCTCGGCGACGAGGCGCCCCTGCGCCGCACGGGAGCCATGGTCGCGGGAACGGACATCCGCTACCCGTCGCCCGGCGATGACCGGCATCCCCTGACCGGTGCCTTCGCCCCTGACCTGCCCCTGGACACCGCGCAGGGCGCGACCAGCGTCGCCGACCTGCTGCGGCCCGCGCGCCCGGTGCTCCTCGACTTCGCCGACCGGCCGGAACTCCGCGAGGCCGCCGAGGGCTGGGCGCACCGTGTCGACGTCCGGGTCGTCGGCACCAACGCCCGGCCGGCGGACGCCCTCCTGATCCGCCCGGACGCGCACATCGCCTGGGCCGCGCCCGTCGGCGAACCCGCCGACACACTCGTACCCGCACTGCGGCAGGCTCTCGCCGCCTGGTTCGGGCAACCCTGCGAGAAGGAGCCGAGATCGCGCCCGGCCACCGACCAGACCCTGACCACCCGCACCCCGTGAGGATTCCCGCCATGCCCGTCCCGCCGGACCCGAACGTGCTGCACCCTATGCCCGGTCAGCCCCGGGTGGTGCTGCTCAAGCCCCTGGTCACATCCCCGCTGATCGAGGTCGGGGAATACACCTACTACGACGATCCCGAGGACGCGACCGCGTTCGAGACCCACAACGTGCTCTACCACTACGGGCCCGAGAAGCTCGCCATCGGGAAGTTCTGCGCCCTGGGCACCGGCGTGCGCTTCCTCATGAACGGCGCCAACCACCGTATGGACGGCCCCTCCACCTTTCCCTTCCCGACCATGGGCGGGGCCTGGGCCGATCACTTCGACCTCCTGGCCGGGCTCCCCAGCCGGGGCGACACCGTCGTCGGCCACGACGTCTGGTTCGGTCGCGGCGCCACCGTCTTGCCCGGCGTCAGCATCGGCCACGGCGCCATCATCGGCGCCGGCTCCGTGGTCACCCGGGACGTCCCCGCGTACGGCCTCGTCGGCGGCAACCCCGCCCGCCTCCTGCGGACCCGCCACTGCGACCAGGACATCGCCCGGCTCCTCGCCCTCGCCTGGTGGGACTGGCCCGCCGAACACCTCACCGCCCACCTACGCACCCTCATGTCCGGCACCGTCGACCAGCTGGAAGACGCGGCACCCGTGCCGCCGCCCCGGTGATCCGCCGGCGTGCACCCACCACCCCTTTCAGAGCCCCCTTCGCGGAAGAGTCACCACCATGCCTCCTGCCACCGGCCGGCAGCCCTTCACCGACTGGCTCCACAGCCGCGCCGTCCCGCTCGGTCGTCCCGACCCGGCGGCGCCCCTGGACGACCTGGAACCGCTGCGCGAGATCCTCGACGGAGCCCGCGTCGTCGCCCTGGGCGAACACTCCCACTTCATCGCCGAGTTCGCCGCGATACGGCAGCGGCTGCTGCGCTTCCTGGTGGAACGCTGCGGCTTCACCGCCCTCGCCTTCGAGTACGGATTCAGCGAGGGATTCCCGCTCGACGCCTGGGCCCACGGCGGGGGAGCGGACGACGACCTCCCGTCCCTGCTGGCGGCGGCGGTCCCCATCGGACTGGAGGCGCCGCTGCGCTTCGTCCGCGATCACAACCGCACCGCCGCGACACCCGTGCGCTTCGCGGGCGTCGACATCCCAGCGGCCGGTGGGTCGCTGCTGCCCGCCCTGAACCCCGTCGCCGACTACCTCTGCGAGATCGACCCCGAGACGCTGCCGGTCCTGCGCGACGCGCTGACCATCGCCGAGTCCTTCGCGGGCGACTCCGCCGCCGTGGCCGCGCCCGCGTGGGCCCGCCTGGCCACCGACGAACAGGACGCCCTGAGCGCTCTGTTGGCGAGGCTGCTCATCCGCGTCCGCTCGCTGCGGCCGCTCTACCTCTCCCGGGGCGACCGGCATTCCTACGAGGTCGCCCTGCACCGCCTCGAAGGCGCCTGCCACGCGGACCACACATTCCGCGCGATGGCCGCCCTCTTCGCGGGAGGCGGTCTCACCGCCGACACCTCGGCCCGCGACCGCTACATGGCCGACTCGCTCCTGTGGCACCTGGACCGGCTCGACCCCGCGGCCCGCGTCGTCCTGGTGGCTCACAACGCGCACATCCAGCGGACACCGGTCGAGTTCGGCGGGCAGCTCACGGGACTCCCCATGGGCCAGTACCTGCACGACGCCCTCGGCGACGCCTACTTCGCGTTCGGCCTGACGAGCGTCACGGGACAGACCGCCGAGATGCGCCGCGACGAGAGCGCCCGGTTCGGTTTCACCCTCCACGCCACCGCGCTGGAGCCCCCCGTGCCCGGCAGCGTCGAAGCCGCCTTCGCCGCGGCCGACGTGGGGCTCGCGGTCGCCGATCTCCGTGCGGCCCGCGCGGAAGGCGTGGAGGGGCCCGACCACATCCGGATGCAGAGCATCCAGCAACAGACCGCCGTCGTGGACGCGTTCGACGGCATCGTCAGCGCACCCACCTCCACCACCACCGACCTGGAGATCTCATGACCAGCAGATTCACCGAACTGGTTGTCGACTGCCACGACCCCGAGCGCCTCGCGGACTTCTGGTGCGCGGTCCTGGACTTCCAGGTCCTGGAGCGCGGCGAGGGAAAGGTCGAGATCTGCTCATGGGTGCCGACCGCTGAGCAAGTGCGTGCCCGCCAGATGCCGCCCACCGTGGTGTTCATCCAGGTCTCCGAGGGCAAGACCGCGAAGAACCGGCTCCACCTCGACGTGAGCCCGATCGACCGCGGCACCGAGGCCGAGGTGACCAGACTCCTCGGCCTCGGCGCCACCAGGGTGGACGTGGGCCAGGGCCCCGACCGCAGCTGGGTGGTCATGGCCGACCCCGAGGGCAACGAGTTCGACGTCCTGCGCACCTTGGCGCCGTCCGGCGCCTAGGACGCGCACGACCAGCACGACGTGCACGGGGAGGAGCACGCGGAGCGCTGACGCCCGCGAGGCCGCAGGCGGATCTCCCTCGGCGGCTTCCCATGGGGCGGGGCGATCTCGCTGCCGTACCTCATTCGAGTGAAAGCGTTGCTGGTGCGGTCAAGAAATACCGGAAGTGACGGAGAGGTCCGTTGTCAGTGGCTGCTGGGATCCTCACCGCATGCACTCCCACCCGCTCCGCTTCGCCCAGGCCACCACCGCGCAGGAAATCGACCAAGACCGGCGCCAGGCTCTCATCAACTGCTGGATCGACGTCTCCAACGCCGGCGGCGCGGCCGCTTCCCGTTCCCTCCCATCGACGAACGGGAGGCCGCCCCGGCCCTTGAGAACATCCTCGAAAGCCTCGACCCCCGAACCAGCCGCCTCCTGATGGCCCTGGACGACGACGAGCTGGTGGGCTGGCTCAGCATTCGCCGAGACGCCTACGCCCTCATCGCTCACTGGGGAACGCTGAATCACGTTCAAACCCACATCAGCAGACGCGGGCAGGGAATCGGGAGCGCTTTGACGAAGCAAGCTCACCGCATCGCCCGTGAGGACATGGGCCTTGAGTAGCTGCACCTGGCCGCACGCGCTGGAGAAGGGCTGGAGACCTTCTACGAAAGCCTCGGCTGGAAGGAGATCGGGCGCTGGCCAGGAGCCCTCCGCTTCGGGTCCGGCGACGATCGCGACGAAGTGCTCATGCTCGTCGATCTCTGATCTGAGGAAATGACACGTTCCTGAGACTGCAGGTAGCCGCGTCGATGGACACTCGCAGCGGCTGAGTCAGTCCCTTCTGTGAGCATGTTTGCTCACCGCCGCGATCGAGGACTCAGACGACGCCGTCCGAGAGAGCGCCCTCAACTCCATCTGTAAGGCCTTCGAATGCAGAGACCTGTCGCTCCACCTGGTCGCCGGGCTGGCACCGTGCCTCCACACGATGACGGCACCCCTTCTCGAGCACGCCCTCGGCATTCTCGGCTCCACCCGTAACCCCGACGCCTACCCGATGATCGAGCCTTACCGACAACACCCCGTGGACTACGTCCGCGAAGCCGCCGTCATGGCGCTCGCAGACCTGTCCGCCCAGAACACTCCCGCAGTGACGGACCGCAACTCTTGAAGACTCCTCGGCACCTCGCGCACGGGCCGATCTGGGCGGGTGCGCAGGGTCAGTACGGGCTGTCTCACGGGCGGCCCTCCGCCCCTTCAGCTTGGTCCGCTGGATGGGCGGTCCTGGAAGTCCGAGACACTCCCTGGTCCGTTCCCGAGGAGTACGGGCTGACCACTGTCAGGGACAGTGCGCCGGACCCGGGACACTGCGGGTCGAACGCGAGCGCCTCACCGTCCGGATACTCGGTCGGAAGCGTGGGGCCAGTGCCGTAGGGTGGTGTTCACCGACGCGGGGTGGAGCAGCTCGGTAGCTCGCTGGGCTCATAACCCAGAGGTCGCAGGTTCAAATCCTGTCCCCGCTACCAACGCAACAGCCCCCTCGACCACCAGGTCGAGGGGGCTGTTCGCATTCAACGCCCGCGTGTGCCGTGGAGACGGCCGGGTGCATGCGAATCGGGCGGTTCTACTCGCCGGGCCGCACCTTCACGATCTTGATGTCCGTGGCGCCCTCCGCCTCGAGATCTGCCTTGCGGTGTTCGGCGCTGGGCTGGTCGTAGCTCACCGTGGACACCATGGTCTTGCCGTCGCGCGCGCGTACCCACTTCACCCGGTAGTTGACCATCGGTACGCTCCCTCGTCCGCTCCGCACTCGTCGGCCCGGATCAGCAGGCCATGTCTTTGCATCCGGTACGGACATCCGCCCGCCCCAGGTCGACCGGATCTCATCCAACAACTTCGGGTAGTGCTCTCCGTGCGTGTTCAGCGCATGCCACACCGCATCCAGAGCTGCTTTGAGCGGGTCGGGTTCGGCAGCAGCGAGTACGGCGGGGAGAGCGAAATGCGGCTGTGAGATGGGCCCACGGACCTGCGGTGTGCTGGCAGGGAACACGAGCTCGGTGAACACCATCGGTGCCAGGCTGCCCGGTAGCCGGTCAAGCTCGTAGCTCGTTTCCCCGTCGCTCTCTTCTGCGGTCTTGACCCACATCAACCCTGCCGGCGGCTGGGGAAAGTACGGCCGCCGCTGGGGCGGTACTGCCCCGAGAACATCCGGGCCCGGTTCGAGAGGGGTGGACCGCAGAGCCTCCCGCATCCGGGCCGCGTCGTCGAAAGGGGGCGGTAGCGGATGCCCCTGCGTCAACGCGGCGAGCGTGCCAGCGACCCACGGCACATCGGTCAGGCCCGCCACCTCGCAGGCCCGCTGAGCGGCGAGCACCGCCACGGCACGCTGGACGTCGGGATCCGCGGCGCCGAGGTCGTGGACCAGGTCACTGTCGAAGTCGAGCAGCCCCAAGACGTTGCTCTCGCGGACACGGCGCAGCGACTCACTCGGCAGTCTTCCGCCCCACCGCCACCTCTCGTAGTGCAGCTGCGGATCCTCCGTGACCCCTACCCCATCTGAGACCAGCTTGTGCACAACGCCCCCGTTCGGGACGGCCTCTGAAATCGCTATCGGATCTGCCGTCACGTCTCCCGCATCATGCCGCAGGCCACTGACACGCCCGGGACACGGGCCGGGGTGACACGGCCGAGTGGTCGTTCATGTCCGGCAGCCGTGGCTCTCGCGTACGGTAACCGCCGCCCATCTACTGGCGCCGACTGGCTACGACGCCGTTCAGATCGGCTCGCCTTGACTAGGTCGTGTTTTAGATCTGGCTGGTTTGCCCGGTGGGCCGTCTGGGGAATGCGCGGGCGGCCATCCAGACTGTGAGGTCAAGAGCGATCCGGTCGATGCTGGTCTCGGTGAGGACGTCGTGTTCGCGGCGGTTGGTGTCGCGGCGGACGATCTCGTAGCCGCCTTCGTCGAGGACGGCGACGGAGGTGAACCAGGCCGGGTCGTCCTCGTCGGGCTGGATGACGACGAAGGTGTTGTCGGAGTCGTTGAGGTCGTCGATCAGCATGAACAGCATGTCCTCGGACGGGTCGTCGACGTGGTCGCCGCTCTCACTCTCGGCCCGGTAGTACGTAGCCCCCATCGGCTCTGTCTCCCCTCGCCCCGCTGACCTGATCGCGGCCAGGATGACATGCGGGACCGGCTCGTCCGTCAGGTCACAGCCATTCGCCGATCGCGGCGATGAGGACGGTCGCTTCGAAGCGCACGGCGAGTTTGTCGAAGCGGGTGGCCACCTCCCGGTTCCGCTTCAGCCGGTTGATGCCGCACTCGACCGCGTGCCGGCCCTTGTAGTCCTCGCGGTCGAAAGTCGGAGGCCGCCCGCCGGCCCGTCCCCGGCGCTTGCGGTGCCCGGCCTGATCGGCGGGTTCCGGGATCGTGCAGCGGATCCCGCGCCGACGCAGGTAGGCACGGTTCGCCCGCGACGAGTACGCCTTGTCGCCACGCATCCGCAACGGCCGGATCCGCGGCCGACCCACCCCGAGGCGGGGAACCCTGATGGCGTCCAGCACGGCGGTGAACTGCGGACTGTCACCCCGCTGGCCTGCTGTGACCAGCACGGACAACGGTTTCTGCCCCTGCTCGCGGGCCAGGTGGATCTTCGTGGTCCAGCCGCCGGGGGAGCGGCCCAGGCCGTGGTCGTCGGGCTCGGCCCGATGGCCGCCCGGGGATTCCTTCTGGGCTCGGCCTTCGCGCCGGGCGCCGGCCGCGTGCTGATGGGCGCGGCAGATCGTGGAGTCGACGTTCACGTCCCACGTGATCAGTCCGGCGGCGTCTGCACGGGCCTGCAGTCCGGTCAGGACGGCTGCCCAGACCCCACCGCGCTGCCAGCGACGGAAGAGTCCGTAGACCGTCTGCCACGGACCGTACTCAGCCGGCAGATCCCGCCACGGAACACCCGTCCGCACCCGCCAACGGATCCCGTCGATCAACCGCCGCCGACCCAGCGACGGCCTGCCCACCACCGCGACCGGCAACAACGGCCCCAGCACCGCCCACTGATCATCTGAAAGATCTCCCCGCCCCACACAGCGATCATCGCGATGCAGAGCAGGGAACGAAGCCATCTTTCAAAACACGGCCTAGTTGTGGGAGTTCACTGTCGAACGATTGATTGTCAATGAATAACTGACCGCAACGCCTTGCGCCTTGGACGCTGCGTCAGGAAGAGAAGTGTGTGCTCTTCGAGACGGTCACCAGGAAGCGAGCATTCAACGGCACGTCCCTCATTTGCGGCTCGTCAGGTGGCTGGGTGGTAAGTGTGGCTGGGCAATAACTATTCGAACAAAGAGCCGTATTCGCCAGTGTCATCAACAAAAGAAAAGTCTGGGCTTGTGCTCTCAACGGCCGCATGAAGGCGAGCGATGAGTAGCGCAGAAGGAGGTGGGGCTTGTAGGGGTCGAGCTGGCTGGGCCGGGGCTGGCGCCTTCCGGCCAGCAGCTGTTCGGGGACTTCCGTGCGGGCGTTACGGCGGACGGTGTTACCGCCCATGTGTAGTTCCCTGGCGATCTCCCGGATCCCGTGTCCCTGGGCCAGCCGGGGCATGGATGGTCGCGTGCCGTTCCCTGCTTCGGGATTCGATGGGCGACATCGTCTTCGTCGCGTCCGCGCTGTCGCCATCGCTCGTAGGCCCATCTGAGCTGGTGAAAGCCGTCTTGAGGCACGTGCTGTGGAGTCTGACGGTGGCTTCGACGGCGGTGCCGAGGTTCTGCCAGAGGTGGAAGCGGTCGGCCACTTGGATCGCGTTCGGGGCACCGGTCCGGGCGCCGTCAGCGTAGGAGCCGGCCCGGTCACGGCAGATGATCTCGGCGCCGGGATGCTCGCGCAGCCAACCGGCCAGGGTGGAGGCGTCGCGGCCGGGCAGAAGGTCGAGAGGCCGGCCGGTCTCGCAGTCGATGAGGACAGTGCCGTAGTGGTGCCCACGACGGGTGGCGAAGCCATCGACACCCAGCACCTTTGGAACGGCCCAGAGAGGATCAGGCACGGCCATGATCGCCCGCAGCAGCGTTGTCCGGCTCACCCTCGTCTGCAGGACAGCTGCCAGACGGGCCCCGGCCCGGCCGGCGAGGGCAACTGCAACGACCGCCAGGACACGGCGCGAGGCCGGAGTCCTTCTCCCGTACCTGAACGTCAGCCCCGCAACCTGCTCAACGAACGTACGACGCCCGCAATAGGCGTTATCGCAGTACAGCCGCCGCACGGTCAGTGCGATCACCACCGGCTGGTCACCGACCGGAGTGTCGGCCAGCCGGCGTTCGTAGCGGCTGTGCACATGACTCGACGGAAGCTCGCAGTCCGGGCACGAAGCCGTGCCATCGAGGGTTCTCGCAACGATGTGCACCACGCCGCACTCCGTGAACACCCGCTCCACCCAAACCGCCCTGAACTGCGGAAACAGCGCCCCTTTGAGGTCATCACACCGCACCACGGTCCCATATGACGCGACGTCACCGTGGCAGAACGCCGGTGATCGTCCTCACGGAATGTGTGCCAGAACCGAGAACTAAGAACGGATGTCGGTGGGTTTCGGCATCATCTAATGCTGGGCTGGCTCTGGAATGTTGCCGAGTTCTTCGCCAGGACGACTCGGCCCCACTTAGCAATGGGAGTTGGACCCAGCATCTGGTCTGCCGGACCTTGATCAGCAATGGGCTTTGGACCCACCTGCGGCGGTTGGTCTCTTTCGCCGGGGTCTGGGGTGAGAGTCTGGGCGGCTCAGGAAGGGGTGGGGATGGCAGAGTCGTCCAGAGAGCAGGCGCGCCGGGCGAAGCTGGAGGGGTTGAAGGCGGGCCAGGTCTGCAAAGGCGTCGTTTCAGCGATCAAACCGTTCGGTGCGTTCGTCGACATCGGGGGTTTGGACGGCCTGGTGAGCGTGGCCGAGTTGACCTGGGCTCATGCCGATGCGGTGTCGGACATCGTTGAGATCGGGCAGGAGGTGACCGTCGTCGTCCTGGGCGTGGATCTGGGCTGGGAGCGGTGCGCGCTGTCGCTCAAGGCGCTCTATCCTGACCCACTGCCAGAGTTCGCGCGCACGCAACTTGGTCGTGTCGTCGCAGGTCGTGCGGAGAAGGTGGTGAAGATCGGCGCGTTCGTCCGAGTCAATAGGCACTGCGTGGGGCTGGTCCCGTGGCCTGAGATCGCAGGCCACACTACCGATCCCCCGGGAAACACCGTGCAGGCCGGCGACGAGGTCGCGGTAGAGGTGGTCGCCATCAACCTTGTGAAACGTCAGATTCTGCTGTCTCTTCGCCCGTGAGATCTGCATCTGTGCAGTTCAGGAGGTTGCCGAAGCCGCCCGTTGAGCACGAGCATGAGACAGGCGGTAGGAGTCGGTGCCGGTTTCGATGATGTTGCCGCCGAAGGTGAGCCGGTCGACGATAGCCGCGTAGAGCCGGGGGGCGGTGAAGGTCTTGGTCCAGCTCACGGAACTCCGGTCAGAGCCCGAAATTTCCTCTTGCTCTTCGCTCCCCACTCGGGTTTTGGTATTCAAAGGACTGGGCAGGGTCTACGGACGTAGGCAGCGGGGATGCCAATGCGCCAGCCTGGCAGACTCGCTCGTATGTCCGAACAACTCGCTGGCGACGCAGCACCGAACGATCCGATGCACGAGTACCTAACGCTGTACCCCGAGATCGTCCGGGCGGGATCCTTGCAGAATGCCCTGCAGGCGGTGGCCGATCGTGCAGGCTACGGGCTTGCGGTCGAGCTGACATCCTCACCAGGCTGGCGCCAGGTGGCCGCACGGGTGGAAGCCGACGGCCACTCGGCGAATGTACTGATGGCACAGAGCGAACGCAGCTTCGTCGTCGACTGCTGGACCAACGATGTCCGCATGGCCACCGGCAGCACCCTGGACTTGTCCGCGGTTGTCGGGGCGTTGCATTCGTGGCTGCAGGATCCCGGGGTCCGGGGACTCGTCGCCCAGTGGCCCTTCCTGCGGACCTGGGAGCTGGCCGAGGCCCATGAGCGTGGAGAGGCTATTCCAGTGCGATGGCGCCAGCTACGCGAGGCCGCCGCGCGCAAGCCGGACACCGCGCTCCACGAGCTCGTCGAGGCCGCCTTCGAACAGGAGCGGCTTCGGGTCCTGTCGCCGGGGCGGAGCATGTACTGGGTCACTTTCAGCCGCCGGGCCGCGCCGCCCATCTGCCATGACCTGCCGGCGGCCATGCCGCTCAGAAATGGTGGCTACCAGGTGCGATTCTCCGACGGCCGGCTGCAAGAGCTGGACAGTGCGGCAGAGGCCGTCGCGGCCATCATTGCGGGACTTCCGGACGATGCTGTCTCAAGGCCTTGAAGCTCACGGGGTGGGGAATTTAGGTGAGCAAGTCTGGCCATGCTCGACGGGGGCGACCAGCTTGTGCGCGTCGTGCGCAAGGGCACGCTCGCTGAGCAGTGGCCGCCGGCCAGCCCGGAGGCGTTCATCTGGATCCGCCTCTGCCCTGGCCGAAGGCCCACCGATGGCTGGCCGCAACTGGTCGACCTTGGCATCCCAGTCGTCCCCGCGACCAAGCACTGCCACCTCGTCCGGGAACGGGTGGACCCCGGTCCACGGATCTGAGAGGGAACTGTGCTCACTGGTGAGACGGCCTCGTCACTCCCAGATCCGTACGCATCGTGGCGCGCATTCTGGATAAGTCTCGCCAGCCCTGTGTGATCTCGTCCCGTACGGTTTCGACGTCGTCGCCATCGCGCGCCGTGTTTTGACTGAGGCGGGCCAAGGTCCCGTAGACCGAGCCCAGGCCGATGTCGACCCGTCTCACCTCCTCCAGCACTGTGTCCGGCACGATCATCTGGGCTTCAGCGTACTGCTGGCGGTATTCAACGCGGGCTGTCTCAACCAAGGCCAGCGACTCCCGCGGGTCGTACCCGATGCGCAGTACGTGCCTGTGATCATTCAGGGTCGCCAGGTAGTGACGGGCGGCGGCGTTGAACTTCGTGTACGCCAACTTCCTGGCTTCCTGGCTCGACTCCAACTGTTGGGCGGCGAGTTCGTCACGGCGGGTGCGTTCGAGGAGTTTCCACTCTTCACGGCGGGAGGCATCTGCGCGGCGCTGGGTCAGCCACGCCGAACCCAGCGTGCCGCCCACGCCCACAACCGCAGCCAGCAGGCCCGCCACGGCCGAGTCCATCATGCCTCCCCGCATCAACCACCGCTTCCGCACTGCCTCTTAGTATCTCTGACTCCCTCTGCACTGACATAACCACCAGCCTCACTTGGCGGGCCGATCTCATTGAAGGAGCCGCACTCTGATCGTCTCCGTAGTCCGGAAGAGATGCGCTCCAATCACCGCGAGCCCGTACACAAAACATGCGCCGAGGGGTGGATCGCCGAGCACCCGGCCGAGGCCCGCGTCGGCAGGTTCGCCTCCGATGTCCAGCCCATAAGCAAGGGCGACGACGTCCACGCCTGACGGCACAGCAATGCCCCGAGGTGATCCGTTCCGTCACCAGCCATGTGGCCAGCCGGACACCTCGGGGCGCCCTTACCCTTGCACGCTCCTGAGGAGCCTCACAACGCAGCCCTCCTCACTTCCCCTCGACGGACTCATCAGCAGCCCCGAAAGCGCCGCCCAGTGCATCGGCGCCCTGGTCCGCGAGTTCATCGCCAACGACTTGCCCCCAGAGCCCGTCGCCTTCCAGCTGGTCTGCGACGGCGTTCGTGACGGCGACCCGTTCCTCCTCGCCGACCCCGGCCAGGTATGGGTCCTGAGCCCTGAGTTCAATCCGGCTGGATGTTCCTCTTCTCGGCAGACCTGAAGTCGCGGTGATGCCAGCCGGGCGGGCTGCTGAGGGCTCGGCTTCGAGACCGTCGAGTAGCCCACGGGGATCGTTTCAACCTGAAGTTGCAGGTCAGCGGGCAGACACGGGCTGCGTGCGGGACGCTCACGCTGAACAGGGGCGTGAGCGTCGGTGGGAGATCGTCTACGGTCACATGATCCTGCGCAAGCACCCCGAGGCGTGCACCGTGGAGGTGCAGAACGAGGACCACGCCGAGCTAAGGGCTGTCCCGTAAATGATCTGCGAAGTGTTCGCTGACCTGTCTGTTTCTTCGTCATCCGGCGAGGGTGAGGTTGTGCAGGCGGGCGATGCCGAGCATGGCGTGGTGGACGCCGTCACCTTTGAGGCGGCAGTCGCGCAGGATCTTCCAGGTCTTCATCCGGGCGAAGGCGTGCTCAACGCGGGCCCGGACTTGCTTGTGGGACTTGCTTGTGGGACTTGTTGTGGTCCTGTTTCCAGGCGGGCAGTTCCTCGCCCTTGCGGCGACGGTGCGGCATCACCAACCCGCTGTCACGCGGGCCTCCGGGCGAAGCCACGTCGTAGTGGCACGGACCGTCAAGAACCAGCGGCTGGCCTCAGCCGGGCACATGTGGGCCTTCGCAGCCCTTCGCACGCAGGCTCCACGCGCCCACTATGACCGACGGCGCGCTGGTGGAGAGCGCCATACGGCAGCTCTCAGAAACCTGTTCAACAAACTGCTCGGCTGCCTCTACCACTGCCTACAACGCCGCACGCCATTCGACCCTGATCGTGCCTTCGCGGCACCCCTGGGGCTCGCCGCCTGACCGCCTACTTGACCTGCCGGCGACATGAGATGTCTTCGACTGCTCGGCCAGCGAGTGATCGCGGGTGGGCACCAGAGTGCCGTCCACGATGAGCACTGTGCCCTTGCGGAACCGCTGGCGGGGGTAGAGCGCCAGCTTGGGGCCGAGATGGTCGATAATTCGGTCGGCGGCGGACTTGGAGACACCGAAGAGGGGAGCGAGCTGGCGCAGAGTCAAGTTCGTGCGCCAATAGGCTGCGACCAGCAAGCGGTCCTCCAGTGGCAGACTCCACGGTCGTCCGCGCCGCACCTCATCGCGGCGCAGCGAGGTCACCAACTTGCCGAAGCAACGTGGGCTCAGCCCAGTGAACGGGGCTATCCAGGAGGGCTCCAAGGCCGTGATCACACCAGTCACGATGCGATCATGGCAGCTGGCTACGGGCTCGAAGGTGAATAGACCTTCCTTCTGGAAAGCCCGTGTGTCAGAACGGCATCTCTCTGCTGCAGCCGGCAGCCCAAGGATCCTCGTTCTCCACGGCCTGTAGATATCTAGTGTCTTCTCCCCAGGCTTGAAGGCCGTTGACTGCAATGGAGCGATACGACCGCTCGGCGCTGACGGCCAGGACTTCACGCACCAGCGGAACAAGAGTCGCCCGATACTGGACCAGCTCCGGGGCATCCAGCAGTGAGACAGCCGCAGCGATCGCCGCTTCGTGGACGGCGGGGTCAAGGTCGTGCAAGAAGGGGGACACAGCCCGGAAGAGCGCGGGCCGCAGCGCCCGAATCTGGACGGACGCCGGATCCCAAGAGAAGCCCAATCGTTCTCGGATCGCCTCGGCGTCCTTGCCTACCGCGCTTGCGACAGACTCCAACCAGTCCAGCATGGTCGCGCGGAGCGGACACTCCCCTTGCTCGCGGGGAAGCATGGTGTCTGTGCGAGGCTCGCTGAGGGATGCTGCCACGTAAAGCGCCGCAGGCACTGTGGCTGAGTAGATCGTGTTCTGGTGGTGAACCGGGTCCTCGATGTAACGCATCGCCCTGACCTGAGTGTCGAGGTCCGCCGCAAGCAGCCCGCCCATCACGGGAGCTGCCCCTTCGGCCGATCCATAGGCATGCTCCAGCGAGGCCCAGTCGGTTCCCTCCACCAGTTCCCAGGGGTCGGGCAGGGGACCTTCAACATCGATGGTCGTCACGCACTGAGTATGACGGTCCGCTCCGCTCGGCCCTCCGGCCGCCGCCAATAGCGGGACACCCCTTTAGGCGCGGCGATACGAACACGACTGACATCGCGATTCGCCCAGCCTGGTAGACATCCAGCATGGCGACGTACCTGGCTCTCTTCGACGACTCCCGCACCACCTGGCGGATCGAACCCTCAGCCCTTACTCCCGCGCTTCAAGACATCTGGGCCGACACGATCACCGATCCGACCATTCGTAGTGAAGTTCGGGGCTTCACATGGAGCTTCTGGACGTCCAGCGGTCCAGCTGAGGCCTGCCTGCACACGGACGGCACGTGCCTCTACATCGATGCCGCCCTCGCCGACGCTGCCCAGATCGCCTGCGTATTTCGCCACTACGTACCAGGGTCCATCGAAATGATCTTCTGCGATCAGGGCTACAACTTCGACCTGGCGATGACCCCCGACACGACCCCAGCAGAACTCATCCGCAAGGTGGATGCTTTGCCATAGACGTCTGCGGACGGACGGACACACATCCGCCGTCGGATACGGGGTCGGAGTGGCCTCCGGCACCTTTCGAATGACGCTCCCAGCCGGCTGGCGGCTATGCCTAGGACGCCGTCCGTCGGGCCGCGTCGGCAGACGAAGACGTGCGGGAAAACCGGAGGAGGCGCCTGCCGTGGCTGCGGCATGATCAGGTCATGGCCGGAATGACGATAGTGGTGTGCCTGCCGGGTTCGGCAGCAGGGCGAGTGGACGACGCGGTCGCGGAGGCGATGGCTCCGTTCGAACGAGCGAAGGGGCCCGGCGCGGAATTCGACATCTGGGACTACTACCGGATCTGCGGCGGTGCTTCGGGCTACGGCTTCGCTGCCCAGGCCGGCTCCGAAGAGGATTCACGACTTCTGCACGACCGGCCGCGATACGATGGCACGACCGAGCCCAGTCGACACGGCTTCTGCGCGGGCGGCCCCCGCGGTGTGCTCGACCTCACCGCGAGTTACGACGAGTCCGTCGCCCTGGCCGGCCGAGCGTGGGAGCTGTGGGGGGAACTGTCCGGCCGCTATCCCGCTCCCCATCCGTACGAGCTGTTCCTGGAACGCAGCAAGGCGGAGATGGACGTCCCGCCCTTCCTCCTGTTCCGCATGGAAACTGAGCCGGACCCCTTCACACCGGCTTGCGAGCGCTACCAGGCGCAGCCCCTCATTGGCGCCTACCTGTCAGCGCTGGACGAGTTCAAGAGTGCAGCCCGCACCCACCGATACGGACCCAGCTTCCTGGATATCTGGGATCCCCTGAAGAGCGTCGATGATCTCTCCCGCGAGGAGTTCATCAGTGACCATTCCCGGAGCGACGGAGCGAACTTCCCCAATGTGCTCACCCTGGACGGCTGGTGGTACGAGGAAGGCGAGGAAGTGATCCACAGCGCCTGCGGCGGCCGCGCCGCGTGCCCGCACGCACCGGACATCGCGCCCGGGTCGAACCTCGCCGTGCAGCGTTACCTGGAAGGCATACCGGGTGACGCTCTCCTGGTCTACTTGCACCTTCACGTCTGACCCGCTTGATCATCTGGGCGTTTGCCGGCGCCGGGCGCACCCACGCCTTGGCGGCCTCAGCACAACGCGACACCAGCTGCAGACCATCCGCCTTCTGTGCGCCAAGGGCAGAGGTCGGAGGGAATACCGCACATGCGGAATGACGCTCCCCGCCAGCTGGTGCCTCCGCCTGGACGGCCGCCCGGTGTGAGGCCTACGCGAACGACCAGGGTGCGGCGGCTTCGCTGGTCGCGGTGACGGCTCGTACGAACAGGCAGAAGTCGGACCAGGACCCGGCCGAGTGGCTACCACCGGCCCCGGACGCGCAGTGCCGGTACGTGGGGGAGTGGGTGGCCACCAAGCTCCGCTGGCAGTTGACCGCGGACGCCGCCGAACTCGAGGCGCTGAAGGTATTCGCCGACGGCCCCTGCGAGAAAACCGTCGTCTCCTACACCCCCGCCCCATAACTGCGCACCGCACCCGACACCCTGGGAGCCCGGGCCGGTACGCACCGGGCTCCCAGAAGAGGCTGCATCACGCGGACGCCTCTGGACGGCGACGGGTGTCTGCGTAGATGCGTGCCTTGACACCAGGTTCTCCGGGTTCGCGTCGAACGGGCCCGCCCAACCCCTGAGGTGGCCCAGTGCTGTTCGAGTGAGGCCATCGCCGCGAGAGCGGTGCTTTCGTCGGCCGCGGTGATGTCGAGAACGACGAGGCCGGGCTCGCTGATGTGCTGTGTGTCGATCGGTTCCATGACCGTACCGACGAGTGCGGTGCCCATGGAGTTCTGCCGAAGAGGACGCTGTCGTCCGTACGAGCGGCAGCGGACTCTTCGGCGGCAGGCCAGGGACCCTCAGCCGTGACGGCAGCCCCGATCCCGCGGCCAGCGGACCGGACGCCCACATCGCCGACAGTGCAACAGCGGCCCGCCAACGCGACGCAAGGATCTCAGGCTCGTTCGTTTGGCATGATTCGCCAAAATGCCCGCTCCTCCAGGAGTGCGAAGCGGACTTGGCTCGCTGACATGTCTACCAGGATTGGCCAGCAGTCCAACAACTGGTCCCTCGGATTCCGGGTTTCCAAGTAGCGGGCGGAGTTGTATGGGGCGATTAGGGTTCCCTCCTTTACTCTCGTGAGCTCCCAATTAATTGCTAGTTCTGGCTCACTAGCCTTGCGGCTGGCAAGGAGGAACCCTTCGGCAACCGCTTTGGCTTCATCTTCCGAGAGCAACAAATCGTCCTCACGAACTTGTATCCATCCCACGCGGACGCATGATTTGTGTTTCCAAACTGACCGTCCAGAAAAGTGACGCGAGGGAGCATACTCGTCCATCTTCCCGTCCGGGGCGCGCCGAGGCTGGTTAGGCTCCCCGGCGTGACTGACTACGTGCAGGTGTCCACGGCCACGGAGACGAAAGAGCAGGCGGTAGCGCTTGCGGGCCCGGCGGTCCAGCAGCGGCTTCTGCTGGTGCTCAGGTCGTCGGGCCGGTCACGAGCGTGTTCTGGCACCTGGGGGAGTACGGCACCGGTGAGGAGTGGCAACTTCTCCTCAAGATCACGGTCCACCGGTATCCAGAGCTGGAGTCCTACCTGTTGGAGCACCATCCCTGGGACAACCCGGAGGTGTGTGCCGTGCCGATCACTGCAGGCGCCGACGGGTGCTTGAAGTGGATCAGTGACTCCGTGGAAGGGGCCTGCAGGCATTCTCCGTGGTCGCGGGGGTGCTGGCCGTGGTCAAGCAGAGTGGTGCCCTGTTGGACCGGCCGACCCGCGGGGTGGGTCGGCCGGTCGTGCCAGACCTCAGTAGCGCTCGGGCAGGTCACGCTCGGCGGGCTGCGGTGCGTGGTCAGGGGAGGCGGAGGGTGCCGTGGAGCGGGCGGTCGAGACGGGTGTCGGCTGCTTGCCGCAGAAGGCGGCTTCCAGGGTGCCGCCCAGCGCGGTGTTCGCGGCGCCGTGGTTGGAGGTGTTGGCCAGCGCCGAAAGGCTTCGGCGGCCGTCGCGGGTGGAGAAGGCGTAGGTGTAAAAGCCTTGGACGGTGCCGGTGTGGCCGTACACCTGGGTGCCGCACGTCAGGTCGTAGCGGCGCAGACCGAGGCCGTAGAACCGGGTGTTGGTGGCGTCCGTCGGCGTCACCGTGGTCATCGCCTCCAGCGTCGCTGGGGACAACAGCCGGCCGCGCATCAGGGCGCTGGTGAAGGTGTTGAGGTCGGCGGGGCTGGAGATGACGGCGCCGGCGGACTGTGCCCAGGAAACGGTCTGCTCGGTGGAGTCGACGAGCGGCGCATCAGCCTCGTCGGGGTGCAGGTAGCCGCGCACGTGGGTGCCCTTGATGCGCGTGTCGGGGTGGACGTACGCGGTCTTGCGCAGCCCCAGCGGCTTGATGATGCGTCGCTGGTAGGCGTCGGCCACCGGGCGCCCGGTCAGCTTCTCGATCAGCATGCCGACGACGACGAAGTTGGCGTTCGAGTACTTGTACGCGGCGCCGGGCTCGGTGGTCCGGGGTTCGGCGAGGGAGAGCTCGACCAGCTCCTGGTGGCTGAACACCCGGTTTCGTACGGCCTCGAAGCCTGGCACGGTCTGGTTGAACATGGCGTTGGTGTAGTCGGCCAAGCCACTGCGATGGGTGAGGAGATGACGGACCGTGATCCGGTCGTCGGGCAGCAGCCCTTCGAGATAGGCGTTGACGGGCGCGTCCAGCTTCAGCCGTCCCTCTTCCACCAGCTGGAGCAGCACGACGCTGGAGAACGTCTTGCTGACACTGCCGATCCGGAACCGCGCCTTAGTGTCCATCGCCGCGCCGGACTCCCGGTCACGGACCCCGACAGCCCTTTCCTTGACCCCGTCCGGACCGGAGTAGCGGGCCATCGCGCCCGGCGCCCTGTTGGCCATCGTGGACTCAAGTGCGGCGACGACGCCGACCATATCGGGCGCGGGCGCCTGGGCTTGGGTGGCGGCCGGGGCTGCGGACGCGCTGGTGGCGGGAGCGAGACCACCGGCGAGAGCGGCGATCAAAGCGGTACTCACGGTCAGACGTCGGTGTGACAACAGGGGCACAGTCATCCTCGGTTCTTCCTAGGCTGGATCGGTACGGCACCACGACAGTGATCGACCATGGGGCACCATGGAAGGGGAGTCCCGGACAGCCGGAACGGTTCCAAACACAAGGGGTACAGCACACGGACAGTCCGGCTCCGCCCGGCGGCTCTCTACGGCCAGGTGGAGCTTAAAGCGGTGTACTCATCGGCAGGCAACCGCGGCTCGGACGGGCTAGCAGCCGGTTGGAGCCGCAAGCCGTTCTTCACCGGGCGGAGCGCGCGGTGGCGGGTGGCGAGGCGGGCCCGCCCCGGCACGCGAGGCGGACTGGGTGGGCTTTCCTGCCGGCTCGGGCGGAGGCTGGCCAGCTCTAGCTGTTACCGAGAAGCTGACTCGCCGCCCTTCACCCCACTGCCGGCCCCGAGACGTAATGGAGCGCTTGAACGGCCGCTGCCGATCACGATCGGCGTGCTCGCTGCGGTGGCTTCCACTTCCTGCGGGAAAGCTTCCCTGCCTGCTGGTCGGTCAGCGCTGGCTGGCCCCACACCCTGAAGACCACCACCACCGGGAGCACCACCAAGAGCTACACCTATGACGTGTCCGGCAACACCACGACCCGCCCCGGTCCGGTCGGCGCGCAAACCCTGACCTGGAATGTCGAGGGTGAGTTGGCCAACCTCACCGAGGGCAGCAAGACAACCGACTACCTGTACGACGCCAACGGCGAACTCCTCATCCGCAGTGGCTCCGGCAAGACGGTGACCGACACTGGATTAGGTGGTTGGCGTGAAAGAATGGACTGACGACGAATATTGCCTTCACGTCAACGCTCGGGAGGGTTCCTATCTATGGATGCTCCTGTCCGATCGTTCTCAAAGCGAAGACGAAGAGATCTGGAAGTCACATATCCCCGCGTTTCGAGATCTCATCTCGCAATGGGTCCAGCTTGGATTTGTGAAGCTGTGCCAGGGAGCTGATTGGCCAGTCGATCTCAGCACAAGCGAGGTCCCGCCTGATGAGGTGGACGGAGTGCTGGCCGACCCCACCAGTTGGCAGTACGAGGAAAACCCATCTCGCTACACCGCCGTAACGGTTGGAGACCGCGATATCACTGAACTGGACGAAGGGATGTGAGGTGAGAGCAACAATGACTGGACAATAGCGGGCGATCGGCTGCTTCCGCCGCATGATTTCCCACAGGGGCCCGACTCGACCGAGTCGGGCCCCTGTATTTTCGCCGGAGTGCTTCAAGCGCAAGGGCACCGATTGAGAAAGCCGCCGATGCAGGATCCGACGCCCGGAAGTCCTGGTCGGATGACTTCGGTAAGCTTGCGGCAGGGTAGCAGGGGCACGTCCGGTAGATCTCCACAGAGAAGGAGATGCGCGACATGTTCGATGGCTGGACTCAGGGAGCGCAGAGATTGCCGGCACGCGGACCTAAGATTCCGGATGTGTACAAATTCGAGGACGGTACCACGATGCAGTGGCGGAACGCGTCCAGGTCGGGCGGCGCGACAATTGACATCTTGCCTGGATCCGGCGGCAAGGCATTTGAAGGTGCACCTTCCTGATGAATGAGATGGAAGCCCTCGAAGGCGTTCTTATCGAAGGTCTCGACGATTGGGTACCCATCGATCAGCTGCTTTGGGCCGCAGATGAATATCCGGCAGGTCGTGCACGGCAGGACCGCCTCGTTGAGCTACTGCGGTACGCGCTCTCGAGCGGTCTCATCGAGGTCGGTGAATTGATGGAAACGGGCTTTGTGGCATGGACCGGAGATGTAGATGAGCAGGTTCGCCGAGTGACCGCGGACCTGGACCGGCTCGGCTGGGCGCCACAACTCGGTAGCTCGGCTTGGCTCTCCAATACCGCTAACGGTGATGAACTCGCCCGCCGGAAGAGCGGGTAGCAACGCATCGGGTTTAGCCAATGTGGGGCCTGGCACATTTGGGCCATGCCCCATCCGGTTTCGATTGTATTTGTGCTCTAATTTGACCTTCAACCTGCACGGGTCGTTCGCGCATAGCGATCAGTGTCGGTGAGGTCGTTTGCCTGCGCGGACTGCTTACCGACGGGCAGAAAAGCCAGTGGGCATTCCTCTCGCCGGAAACCCCGCGCTGGATTAGGAGCGTCTAGTGAAAGAGTGGTCGAAATTGACCGAGGACGAGTACTGCCTCTTGGTGAACTGCCGGGAACTGTCTCCTCTCTGGGCGCTTCTGGCTGATCGCACGCAGTCTGATGACCCAGAAGTGTGGGCGACAGAGATTCCCGCATTCACCGAGCTGATCGAGCGGTGGGCACGATTGAAATTCGTGCAATTGTATGCAGGGTTGGAGTGGCCGCCGCCGCATGTCAGTGGGCAGAAGGTCCCTGATGATGATGTACCGGAAGTTCTTTCGGACCCGGAGAGCTGGCAGTGCCTCGATAACCCCACCCGCGTTATTACCGTCGCACTCAGTGAACGAGATTTCTCCGAACTGGAGGAAGGTATGTAAGAGGTGCTGACGGGCCGGCGAGTGCCGGCCCGTCAGACAACAGGCGGGCGGCGGTAGTGACCGTGGGCCCAGCCCGTGCTGTTCCAGGGAGCCGAAGACAGGTAGATGACCGACTCGCGGGTTAGCTCGACGGCGGTGGGCTGCGATGTCAGGGTGCCGAACGAGGATGGCGCGCTGGTGTCTGTCACGGCTGCGGACGGCGTCCGAGGCGGATGGCGCTGGCGCAGCAGCAGCCGGGGCTTCATCATCGCCGGGCCCTCGTGGGATGACTCCGGCACGCCCCACCCGGGGCGACGCACACGAACAGGAGCGCGCGGTGCGCACCGCCTTAGAGGGCGCAGCCGTGCGTCAGCTGACGGTCCTTCGTGCCCACCGCATCGGATGGGGGTGGTGGGCGGAGCTGATTAGGCTGCACCGCACCATCCGAACCGACATCGTCGTGGTGCACCACGACGCACTGTCCCCGGACCTGACCCACCTGGTGCGCCACTGCGACCACGGCGTCATCACCACCCACGCTGTCGGCGTACTGAGAAAAGCGCTCAGGCGCGTACAGACGAACGTGCTCAGTTGTGGGACCGGGACGACAACCCTGCAGCTGTGGCGGCGTCCGCGGGTGTCTATGACTCGCCGGCGGTCTGCACCTGGAGTACGCGAGCGTAGGCTCTCAGGAATGCGGATCGGCGAGCTGTCCACACGCACGGGCGTGAGTCCGCGCTCATTGCGGTACTACGAAGAGCAGGGCCTGCTGACCAGCTCGCGCTCCGATACCGGGCAGCGTCACTATTCCGCTGAGGCAGTCCAGCGCGTGTCGCTCATCCGAAAGCTGTTCGACGCGGGTATGTCCAGCCGAGTGATCGCGACTGTGCTGCCGTGTGTGGACGTCCCGGGTGACCTGGGCGTCGCCGAGGAGACGTTCACGGCGATGATGCGCGAGCGCGACCGGATCGACGACGACATCGCGCACCTGATCGAGACCCGGGATGCGCTCGACGTGCTGATCAGAGCCAACAGCCGGCACCGGGCGGAGCTGTCCACGTCGCCGGAGCCGACGGCACGGTTGGCCTGATGCTGTGACCTGCATCTCAGTAGGTTGCCCCTGACATCGATGTGAGAGGTGAGGATGGCTGCAGAGCCCGGAACCACCGGGTCGGTCACACGGGAGGCGGCAGAAGATGGGGCAGGCGTGGGGTTTTGGCAGGTATGGCGGGCCCGAGGTGCAGGAGTTCTTCGATCGTCCCGATCCCGTCCCTGGTCGCGGCGAAGTACTGATCCGGGTCGACGTGGCCGGCGTGAATCCCCTCGACCACATGCTGCGCTCGGGTCTGGTCCCCGGGCTCGACGGCGGGCGTCCGTTCCCCCGTGTGCTGGGTATGGAGGCAGCGGGAACCGTTCTCGCCCGGGGCCAGGACGTCGACGGGCTCGAAGTGGGTGACGCGGTCTTCGGCTTCGCACTCACTGGTGGCGGCACCTACGCCGAGACTACGGTGCTGTCCGCGCCGAACACCGCGCTCATCCCGGCGGGCCTGTCCGCGACCGTGGCGGCAACACTGCCCGTGACCGGGACGACCGCGGTGGACGTGCTCGACCAGCTAGGCCTCCCGGCCGGTGCCACGGTCCTGGTCAACGGAGTCGGGGGCGGGGTCGGCCTCGCTGTCGCCCGACTGGCCGTCGGGCGCGAGCTACGTGTGATCGGCACCGGGAGTACCGCCAAGCGCGAGCAGGCCGAGGCCATCGGGGCGCGGTTCATCGACTACACCGCCGGGGACGTCGTCGCCGCGGCACGCGAGCTGGTTCCAGACGGCTTCGACGGGATCGTCGACCTGGTCGGAGGCACCTCGCTGCGGACGGTCGCTCGGCTGGCCCGGGATCCCCGCAACGTCATCGCTGTGGGTGATATGTCTGTGCCCGATCTCGGTGGGCGTTTCGTCGAGCGGCGCCTCGACCGGGAGAGCCTGGAGCGGTCGGCCCGGCTGGCCCTCGACGGAGTTCTCGCACCCGTGATCACTGCGGTCCATCCGCTCTCCGACGCCCTGGCCGCCCTCGCCACCGTCGAAAACGGTCACACTGCGGGCAAGGTTGTCATCAAGGTGGCATGAGAAGTGTTCGGCCGCCCAGGCCGTCGACCGTCTGTGGGCTCACGAGAGCCCTGGTCAGCGCATCATCAACTGAGCACGTTCACCTGTACGGGTTGAGCACGTTCAGGCGTACGCCGACCCACGCCGGTCTGTGGGCCGTGCACCCGCCTGCCGGAGCGGCATCGGGCGGCTGAACGCGGCACCACGCACCCCACAAGCGCCCGCCCCTTCCCCCGTGGGGCCCCGGCCCCTGCGCGGAGGGGTGTCTGGTCGTCTGCCTCTTCGGCGTCCCCGAGCGGGCTCCCCGACCCATGGCGGCGCTTCCCCATAGCTACTCACACGGCAGGTCACAGGGGGTACGGCCACTCACCACTCAACCGGTCACGGCTTGACCGTCGTTCGCTCAGCGGGCGGCTGGCGGCAGGGCGCGCGGCTGGCGGCAGGGCGCGCGGCTGTTGCGGGGCGGGAGAGCGAGGCGATGGGTACCACGTTTCGCTGCGTCGGTGTGTCGATGCCGTCCCAGCGGGCGGCTCGTCAGCCGATGCCCAACAGTTGGCCAATCGGGCATTATTCTGTGTCCAATTTCTGTATATTCGGGGTATGAGTGAAGAGATCGGCGTGGAAGCGCTTCTTGAGGAGGCCCGGCTGACCGCTGCGATCCCGCCCCCGGGTGAACGGCAGCGGTTGCGTGAGGCGGCCAGCTTGTCGCGT